>OZ271836.1:0-300377 GCA_965601745.1 Alkalispirochaeta sp. | reverse complement strand
GCTCGACGTCGCCTCACTCAAGCGCCTCAAAAACGTGGGGCTGGGTACCTTTCAGGTCTTTCAGGAGACTTATCACCGCGACACCTATCGCAAGGTTCACGGGAGCAAAAGCCTCAAGGCCGACTACCGCTGGCGCCTCTACTGCATGCACCGCGCGCAGGACGCCGAGGTCGACGACGTTGGTATCGGCGCCCTGTTTGGGCTCTACGACTGGAAGTTCGAAGTAATGGGTCTGGTCACCCACGCGCGCGAGCTTGAAAAGACGCAGCGCGGCATCGGTCCGCACACGATCAGCTTTCCCCGATTAGAGGCCGCCTGTAACGCGCCCGGCACGCGCAACAGCCCCTACGCCGTGAGCGACGAGGACTTTCTCAAGCTCATCACCGTGATCCGCCTATCGGTGCCCTACACCGGTATGATCTGTACCGCCCGCGAAACGGCGGCGATCAGAAACGACGCCGTCAATCGGGGTATTACCCAGATGGACGCCTCGACGCGGATCGGCCTCGGCTCCTACAGCACCGCCTACGACTCCCAGGAGGAGGAGCGCCAGCAGTTTATGCTCGGCGACACGCGGAGCGTGGACGAGTTGGTCCGCGATCTGGCGCAGATGGGTTATATCACGAGCTTTTGTACCGCGGGCTACCGCATCGGTCGGACCGGCGAGCGGATTATGCGTCTCTTGCGTTCCTGTCAGGAGGGCGATTTCTGTAAGCTCAACGCCATACTCACCTTTCGTGAGTGGCTCGACGACTTTGCGACGCCGGAGACAAAGCAGATGGGCGAGGAGTTGATCGCTACCGAGCTGGCCGGCGCACGATTCCGGACGCCCAAGCTCCATACCAAGTTTAGCGATTACTACGATCGCACGATCCATGGCGCCCGCGACCTCTATCTATAACTCAACTCCGGCCGCGCCTGGGGCCGGTCCAGCGCCTGCGCTCGATCCAGGCGCGCCAACGCCGTCCACACCTACGGCGGGCCGCGGCGAGCTGGGCGGCCCCGATGCCGGATTCCCGGAGCGCGAGCAAATCCTCCGCTGGCTCCGCGGTGAGGAGTCGGGAGGCGATGGGCGCCTCTTTGCCCGCGCCCGCGAGGTGATGCGCCGCCACGTCGACAACGACGTGCGCTTGCGGGGCCTCCTCGAGTTCTCAAACCGATGCGCGTGCAACTGTAGTTACTGCGGCATCCGACGAGCGGTGGATCTCGATCGTTACACGCTCTCGCTCGACGAGGTGATCGAGGTGGCGATGAGCTGTCTCGAAAACCGCTTTGGATCGATCACCCTCCAGGCCGGTGAGCGCCGCGACCCTCAGTTTGTCAGCAGCGTTGAAGAGATCGTGACAAAGATCAAACGCGAGACGCGCACCGCGGAGCTACCCGAGGGCCTTGGCATCACGCTCTGCGTCGGCGAGCAATCGCACGACACATATCAACGTTGGTTTGACGCGGGCGCCCATCGCTATCTCCTCCGAATCGAGACGAGCTCGCCCCGCCTCTTTGCGGCACTCCACCCGCGCGGCCAAAGCTTGCGATCGCGCATCGACGCACTCCGTGACCTCAAATCGATCGGCTATCAGCTCGGGACGGGAGTGATGATCGGCGTACCCGGCCAGACCCTCGACGATCTGGCCGCGGATGTTGCGTTTTTCCGCGACATCGACGCCGATATGATCGGCATGGGTCCATTTATTCCCTCGGTCCGCGCGCTACGCCGCTACCGACGCGCGACGATGACAGCCGCTGACAGGCTCGTCCTCTCACTGCGCATGATCGCAGTTACGCGCATCGCCCTCCGCGACGTCAACATCGCCGCAACAACGGCGCTCCAGGCGCTCTCGCCCACGGGGCGCGAGGCCGGCCTCGCGGCGGGTGCCAACGTGCTGATGCCGATCATGACCCCGGTGAGCCGCCGGAGCAATTACCAGTTGTACGACGGAAAACCCTGTGTCGACGAGGACAGCTCGGCCTGCGCGGCGTGTATGCCGCGTCGGGCGATGCGCGCGGCACGAAACACAAAATGGAACGCCTGGGGCGACGCGCCTCATGCGAGTACGTGAGAAAGGTGGTACCGATGAACGAGATCGACTTTGTTAAGCTGACGAGAACCCTCAAGACCGGTGACGTGGTCCTGGCCTGGACCGGCGCGGACCCTGCCGCCGCTCTCTTTCCGGGTGCGCCACTCGCGCCTTCGATCGTGGCGGCGGGATGTGTCCTCGAGTTTGTCGACCCGGCCAAGCCACTTCTCGTGTTCCAGACGAGGACGAGCGCACCGGACGCAACGGCGCTCGCCGTCTACATCGACTTCTTTCACGACGCGCTCTACGCCGCGAGTCCGGTGATCCGTGCCGAGCGCTTTGCCGTCTGGCGTACAACACAGGTGAACGCGGCGCACTGGATCGCCGAGATCCAATCGACGATCGGACGTCCCTACGCTACAGATACCGATCGTTTTGAGGCCTACGCGGCGGGCGCGTTAAGCAGGCGCTACGCCGATCCACGCCGCATGAGCGACGACGTGTTCGGCAGCTGGCTTACTCGTACGCTCGACGTTCTTGAGGTAGACCGCGGCAAACTATCGCGCGTCGTCGAACCGGCCGCGATTTGGGAGAACCACGATGTCTACAGCTTCCGCTGACGCGACGCAAGATCTCCGCTACGGATTTATCGGTATCATCGTCGGCGATCGTGCCAAAGCGGGCGCTCGGGTCAACCAGATCCTGAGTACCTTTGCCGATTGCATCGTGGCTCGCCAGGGACTCCCCAACCTCGCCGAGGGCACGCTCTCGATCATTACGGTTATCGTCCACACCACAACCGACCGCATGGGCGCGTTGACCGGCAAATTGGGCGCGCTGCCGACCGTATCGGTTAAATCCGCGCTCCACGCGGCGAGCGTCGGACTGGGGTAGGATCGCGATGCCAGGCGCCCACACAACCCGCTCGACGGAGATCTACCAGCTCTCTCCCTACCGCGTGTCACCGCGGCTCGTGAGGAGCGTCGCGACGGTCAAACACGCCGCCGCGCTGACCAATCACGAGCTGGGTTACTTGAGCGCCGAGGAGGCCGACTCGCTCGTTGCGGCGTGCCACGCGCTCTCAACCGCCGAAGACGCCCAAATCGAATCCTGGATTCCGCTCGACGCCTATCAGGGCGGCGCGGGCACATCGATCAACATGGCCGTCAACGAGTGGCTCGCCGCCGAGGCGGGCCTCGATGCCCTCGCCCACGCCAATCTGCACCAGTCGACCAACGACGTTATGCCGACCGCCCTCCGACTGATGATGCTCCAGGGACTACGTTCGATCGAGTCAGGATGCGAGCAATTACAGACCGTTCTCCAAGCCGGCGAGCAAACCTACGAGCATATCGTCAAGATCGCGCGGACGCAGCTCCGCGACGCGGTGGTGACAACTCTGGGGCGGGAATACGGGACATGGGCGCATGCGATCGCCCGCGATCGCTGGCGGGCGTTTAAGGCGCGTGAGCGGATTCGCGAGCTCAACATCGGCGGGACCGCGATCGGGACCGGCGCCGGTGCTCCCCGAAGCTATGTCCTCGGCGTCTCGCGCGTGCTTCAGCGTCTGGTGGAAGACCCCGTTACCCGCGCCGAGCACCTGGTCGAAGCGACGAGCAACTACGATGGCGTCGTCGAGGCGATGGAGGCCCCGCGAAGTATCGCGCTTAACCTCCGGCGCATCGCCAACGACCTACGGCTTCTCTCAAGCGGTCCGGCGACGGCGATCGGCGAGCTGGCCCTTCCGGCGATCATCCCCGGCTCGTCGATTATGCCCCAAAAGACCAACCCGGTGATTCCCGAGGCGATCATTCAGGTGGCCGAGCGAGTCATGGCAAACGATTCGTTTCTGACGAGGCTCGCGGCGATGAGCGAGCTGGAACTCAACGCCTTTTTTCCGGCGATCGCCCATACGGTGGACGAGTCGTTGGAGATGGTACGGGCCGCGCTCGGCTCACTCGCGAGCTATGTCGAACAGCTGGTACCCGACGAGGCCCGTATCGCCAAGAACCTCCGCGAGGGCTACGGCGAGGCGGTTGCCCTGCTCGCCGTACTCAGCTACGACGAGATCGAACGTCTGATCCGGTCCGCGCGCGCCCGGGGCGAGAGTATCGGTGAATACATGGCGGCCAACGGCCTCGCGACGAACGCAGAGATCGAAGCGTTGTTTCATCCACGAAACCTCACTGGTCTTGGCTATGACGAGACGTTGATAGGCGACATCCGTGAGGCGATTCTACCGGCGTTGCGATTACACATCCGGACCGTGGAGGTATAGATGACAAACGTCCAGAGCACTCCCAAAGGACTCCGACCGCATATCGTACTGGCCGGAGAAGTAAATGCGGGCAAGTCCTCGCTGATCAACGCGCTCACCGACCACGATATCGCCATCGTCTCCGATACTCCCGGGACAACGACAGATCCCGTGCGCCGGGCGTGTGAGCTCGTGCCCTTTGGCCCGGTCGTGTTTGTCGACACCGCCGGAAGCGGCGATCAGGGATCGCTTAGATCCGCCCGTCTCGCCAAAACCCAGCGCGAAATCGACGGCGCGGATCTCGTCCTCTACGTGCTTAAATCCGGTCCACTTGGAGAGCGGGCGCGACGCGCCCTCGGCGAGCTCCGCGCCGCGTCGATTCCCGTGATCCCGGTTGTGAGTCATATCGACCTGTCCGGAGCGCCCACCGAAGAGCTCCGCAGTGAAATCGAAACGACGCTCGGCCAGGCTCCGCTCGGTGTCTCGTCCAAAACGGGTGCGGGAGTTCGTGAACTTCGCGAAGCGATTATGAGGCGCCTCGAGGCGCAGCGGATCAGCTCCCGCTCACTCCTCGAGGACCTCGTTCGACCGTTCCGCCTGATTCTGCTAATCGTACCGATCGACCTCGAAGCTCCGGCGGGCCGATTGATTTTGCCCCAGGTCCAGACGATACGCGAGGCGCTCGACGCTGACTCGGCGGCGATCGTCGTCAAGGAGCGCGAGGTTGACTGGGTGCTCGGCCAACTCAAACGACCGCCCGATCTGGCGATCACCGACTCGCAGGTCGTTCTCAAGGCCGCCGGCGCCGTTCCCCCGGAGATTCCGTTGACGACGTTCTCGATTCTCTTTTCGCGCTACAAAGGTGATCTGGAGGAGTTTGTAAAAAACGCGCGGGCGATCGATCGTCTCGATCACGGGGCACGAGTCCTCGTCACCGAAAGCTGCAGTCACCACACCCATTGCGACGACATCGGCCGCGTCAAAATCCCGCGCTGGCTCCGCCAGTACACCGGGAAGGACCTGGACATCCAGACGGTCGGCGGCGCCATGCCCGAAGAGATCGACGACTTTGATTTGATCATCCACTGCGGTAGCTGCATGATCACGCGAGCGCAGATGCACGCGCGCATGCGCGAAGCGCGACGGGCCGCGATCCCGATGACAAACTACGGTGTGGCGATCTCGCACCTCCATGGCGTTCTCGATCGAGTCCTCGAGCCCTTTGCAGACGTCATGTCGTAAGCGACCGTACACAAACCGCGCTCGCCTCGCCAGTCAACGACCCGCTCGATCTCCTCAAAGGTTGCGCGTTGCGCTAGAATCGTCCATCCATCCCTAACGGCGATCGGGAGTAGTTAATGGACGATCCAATTTCGAAAAGCGAATACCACCCGGCGGCACGTCCGGAGCTCGACCCGCACCACGTTCACCGCGTATTGATGGACGAGGCGCCGCGCACCCTTGCCTACCGCCCGGATCGGGACCGCGATACCTGGCGTGCCAAACTCCTCGCCGCACTGGCGAGCTGTCTTGGCGAGGAGCCGTCGCCAGTCGCGCTCGATCCCGCGTGGGACGCTCCCCAGCACCACGAGAACTACCTGGTACGGCGCGTTGAGTTCTCGACAGAGCGCCACGTCCGTGCCGCGGGATGGTTGGTGACGCCGCCGGGAGTCACGGCGCCGCGCCCGACCGTTATCTGCCTACAGGGCCACAGTACCGGTGCCCATATCTCTCTCGGAGAGCCGCGTCATCCCGGGGATGAGGAGCTTATCGCCGGTGATCGCGACTACGCGATGCAGGCAGTAGCGCGTGGCTACAACGCGTTTGCCCTCGATCAGCGAACCTTTGGGACCCGTATGGACTCGCGCCCGCCGGAGCTACGCCACCACTACGACTACGCCAATCCGTTTACCGACGAACGCTGTCGCCATCAGGCGATGGTCGCGCTCCTCCTCGGGAGAACGCTCCTCGGCGAGCGGATTTTTGACGTCCGCCGGGCGCTCGATCTCTTGCAAACCCTCCCCGAGGTCGACGGGACGCGGATCGCCTGTGTCGGTAACAGCGGCGGCGGCACGGTCACCTATTACGCCGCCTGTATGGACGAGCGAATCGCCGCCGCCATGCCCGGGTGCAGTGTCTGCAGCTACGCGGAGTCGATCGGCAGCCACGACCATTGCAGCGACAACTACCTCCCGGGCGCCCTCCGTTACTTTGACATGGGCGATCTCGCCGCGCTTATCGCCCCGCGACCGCTCGTGGTGGTCGCGAGCGACGACGACCCGATCTTTCCATATACCGGCGTGACGGCACAGGCGGCGGTGATCGAAGACATCTACCGCGCGACAGGCGCGGAGACCGAGACCACGGCGGAGCAAGCTGGACCCAAACACGCAGCCGGCTCTTTTGAACTCTTTACCGGGAGCGGCGGTCATCGCTTCTTTGCCGACGCCTGGTCGGCGTTTGATCGGGTAACCGGGTGGTAGCGGCTGGTAAACGCACTCGTTCGTCACGCGATCGACTTCCCGCGGGCGGACTCCAATGGCACAATGGACCCACTAAGCACAAGTTAAAACAGGGGGATTTGCCGTGTTGGTCCAGGAACTCCTTTCGCCGTCGAGCATCGCCGTTGTCGGCGCCTCCAACGACGCCGCCAAACCGGGCGGAAAAGTCTTACAGAATTTGATGGACGCGGGATTTACCGGTTCGCTCCACGCGGTCAATCCCAAGGCGTCGAGCGTTCAGGGAGTTTCCACCGTCGCGTCGGTCGCCGACCTCCCGAACGTTGATCTCGCCATTCTCGCGATTCCCGCCCGCCTCTGCCCCGAGGCGGTCGATCTCCTCGCCCGGGAAAAAGGAACGCGCGGATTTATCGTCCTCTCAGCAGGGTTTAGTGAAGAGGGCCCGGACGGTGCCGAGCTCGAACGGCAAATGGTCGCGTCGGTCGAGCGCGTCGGCGGTTCGCTCATCGGCCCCAACTGCATCGGCGTATTGCTTCCGGGCTATGCCGGTGTGTTTACAACGCCGATCCCGCGCCTCGATCCGGGCGGCTGTGATTTTGTCTCCGGGTCAGGCGCGACCGCCGTCTTTATCATGGAAGCGGGAATCCCGCGCGGACTGCAGTTTCGCAGTGTGTTTTCGGTGGGCAACGGTGCCCAGATCGGCGTCGAGGAAGTGCTTTCTCACCTCGACGACAGCTTTGATCCCAAGACGAGCTCGCGCGTCAAGCTCCTCTACATCGAGTCGATCACCAAGCCGGACATGTTTCTCAGACACGCATCCTCCCTCGTCCGGAAGGGCTGCCGCCTCGCGGCGATCAAAGCGGGGAGTTCGGCCGCGGGTAGCAGGGCGGCCTCGAGTCACACCGGGGCGCTCGCCGGTTCAGACGCCGGCGTCGACGCCCTCCTGCGCAAAGCCGGAATCGTGCGCTGTTACGGACGCGAGGAGCTCGTCACCGTGGCCTCCGTACTTTTGCATCCCGAATTCACCGGTGACAAGCTCGCAATCGTAACCCACGCCGGCGGACCCGGCGTGATGCTGACCGACGCGCTCAGCGCCGAGGGTCTCTCCGTCCCGCCGATACAGGGCGACGCCGCGGACAGGTTAAAGAGTCGCCTGTATCCGGGATCGTCGGTTGGCAATCCGATCGACTTTCTGGCGACGGGTACCGCTGAGCAGCTCAGGGATATCCTCGAGACCTGCGATCGCGAGTTTAACGACATCGACGCCGTCGCGGTAATCTTTGGCAGCCCCGGTCTGTTTGACGTGAGCGCTGTCTACGCGGCGCTCGATCGCCACATAAAGACCGCCGAAAAGCCCGTCTTCCCCGTCCTTCCGTCGGTCGTAAACGCCCGCGAGGCGATCGAAGAGTTTATCGCCGGCGGTCGGATCGCCTTTTTTGACGAGGTCTCGCTCGCCCGGGCCGTCGGTCTTATTCGCCGCACGCCTCCGCCGCCGCCGCTGGAAGGAGCGCTTCCGGAGCTTGATCGCAACGCTATCCGCGCGATCGTCGATGCCGCGGAGCCGGGCTATCTCTCGCCGACCGAGACGACGGCGATGCTCGATGCCGCCGGTATTACCCGTGTCCCCGAACGCGTCGTCGACTCTGCATCGGCGGCACGAGCCGTAGCCGACGAGATGGGCTACCCGCTTGTTCTCAAAGTCGTCGGACCCGTTCACAAGTCGGACGTCGGCGGCGTTGTCCTCGGCGTTATGGATCCCGGGACCGTCGAGCGCGAGGCGCAGCGCCTCCTCGAGCTCGATCAGGCGGTCGGCGTTCTCGTGCAGCCGATGCGATCGGGGATCGAGTTGTTCGCGGGCGTGATCCGCGAGGACAAGTTTGGCCACCTGGTCATGGCCGGTCTTGGCGGCGTGTTTGTCGAGGTGTTTCGCGATACGATCACGCTGCTCGCGCCGTTTGACGCGGTCGAGGCGGGCGATGCCCTCAGCCGGCTCCAGGCCTACCCGATCCTTACCGGCGTCCGTGGGAGCACCGGTATCGCCCTCGAGCGCTACGTCGACGTGCTCGTGCGGCTCGCTGCCCTCGCCGATGCCGCCCCGGAGATAGCCGAGCTGGACCTCAATCCGCTCCTCGGTTCGCCCGACGAGATCATCGCGGTGGACGCGCGTATTCGCATCGGGTAGCACAGAGACACAGGCCGCGCGATACGGTATGGTCGCGAGAGAACGGGAGGTAATAGATGGCGATATCACGCAAGATAGCTGGTTTTATGGAATCGTCCTCGTGGATCCGCAAGATGTTCGAAACGGGTGCCGAACTCAAAAAGACCTACGGCGCCGACAAGGTTTACGACTTTAGCCTGGGGAATCCGTCGGTCCCGGCGCCGGAAGAGTTTGAGACTGCACTTCGCGAAGCGGTAGACGAGGATATCCCCAACAAGCACGGTTACATGCCCAACGCGGGATATCCGCAGGTCCGCGCCGCTCTCGCCCAACGCGTCTCCGAAAACCAGGGTGTTGCCGTCGGCGCCGCGGACCTCATCGTCACCTGCGGTGCGGGTGGTGCGCTCAACGTTGTCATCAAAACGCTCGTCAACGACGGCGACGAAATCCTTGCGATGGTGCCCTACTTTGTTGAGTACCGCTTCTACGCGGACAACCACGGCGCAACGCTTACCTTGGCGGAAACTCGGGACGATTTTTCGCTCGATATCGCCAAGATCGAAGCGGTCCTCACCGAGCGGACGGCGGCGGTCGTGATCAACTCGCCCAACAACCCGAGCGGTGCCGTCTACAGCGCCGAGAGCCTCGATCAGCTCGGCCGATTGCTCGAGAAAAAAAGCGCGGAGTTTGGCCGCACGATCTACCTCATTAGCGACGAGCCATATCGTTCGATCGTCTACGACGGAGTGACGGTTCCGAGCGTATTTGCCCATTACACAAACAGTATCGTCGTCACCTCGTTCTCAAAGGAGTTATCGCTAGCCGGTGAGCGCATCGGTTACGCGGTCGTCCATCCCGAGGTCGACGACCACGATGCACTTGTGAACGGGATGACCCTATGCAATCGGATCATTGGATTTGTAAACGCTCCAGCGCTGATGCAGCGAGCGATCGCCAAAACCGGCGAGGTTCACGTTGAGGTGGAACAGTACCGTCGGAAGCGCGATCTCCTCTGTGACGGATTGCACCAAGCCGGATACGAGTTTGAAAAACCGCAAGGGACGTTTTTTCTCATGCTCCCGGCCCCGGGGGGAGACGATGTCGAGTTTGCCCGGCGCCTTCAGGAAAAACGGATTCTCGTGGTCCCGGGTCGCGGCTTTGGTCTTCCCGGGTACTGCCGAATTTCTTACGCCGTCAAGGATCAGACGATCCACGACTCCCTCCCGGGTTTCGGCGAGGTTCTGGCGTCGTACGCATAGTTTGTACGAGGAGTAGAAAATGAAACCACAGATCGTTTCAACCGAACGGGCTCCCGCCGCGGTCGGCCCGTACAGCCAGGCCGTTATCGCCGGCCAGACCGTGTACGTTTCCGGACAACTCGGCATCGATCCGGCGACCGCACAACTCGTCGGTCCGGACACGGCGGTACAGGCGCGCCAGGCACTTGCCAACATAAAGGCGATCCTCGAGGCCGCCGGAAGCTCGCTCGATCAGGTCGTAAAAGCGACGGTGTACCTCGCGGACATCAACGACTTTGCCGCGGTAAACGAGATCTACGCGGCGAGCTTTCCCGGACCTGACTATCCCGCGCGAGCCGCGTTCCAGGTCGCCGCCCTCCCGCTGGCCGCGCGGATTGAGATCGAGGCGATCGCGCTCGTCGATTAGCAAGCCCGGGCAGGCGGTGAGTATATTTACCAAATGGTAACGTCCCGGATAACAACGGTACCGATGACCGGTTTTTATCCCCTGTACAACGGCGCCAACGATCAGGTCGATCCGGTCTCCTCGATCGCTCGCTCCGCGTTTCAGCGGGTGATACCCCGCTACCGACTGTCGTCAAGCGAGACTCGGGATACCGGACTCGGACCCGCGTTTTACGACGTTCCCGTCTACCGGAGTATTTCCGCTTCGCGTCCCGATCGGCAGGCAGGCGCAGAGCTCGAACGCGCGTCCGCCGACACGATACATGGTTCGGCAACGACAATGCGAAAACCACCGGTGCACGATTGGCAAGGACGGCACGTCGATATCTACGCGTGATTAGGACGCCGCGCGCATAAACAGAATCAAAGATATCGCCGCTCGATCACTCCGACCCTCAATACACCGTGACGGCCACGGCATACGGTTCGCTGTGGTTTCCCGCCGCATCCACGATCGTGAACAACACCTCTTGCTCGCCTGCTGGGCCGACCATCTCAAACGCGGTGTAATACCACATCGTCTCGGACGTTTGTTCGGCCACGTCCACACTCCGGGGAATCGACACGCCGCTCTCGTGGTGTATCTGGGCGGACACTAATCCGCGGATATCGCGATCGGGATCGGTCACGGCGACCTCCACATACACCTTTTCGCCGAGGTAGAAATACGAAGTCGTAAAGTACTCCTGGGCCGACTCGTCGTAGTAGTAGAAGTTTACCCGGTCGATTTGGGCGGCCGATCCGAGCGGCCCACCATTGTCACGATAGGGATCTCGGCATCCGGAAATCAGCAGCGCCGAAACGAGAATTATAAAGAAAGCAAGCAGCGGAACCCGAATCACCTTTACCATCACAGCACCCTCCTTGGCGAGATCACCTGTCCTGTCGCAAAGGATGTGCCAAGGCGCGCTCCACGCTATCGGTGGCGTAGACTGCGGGCGTTGACGGTAAACGACGCTATGGACGCTCCGTGGTGCGTAACTCTGGTTCCGATGACGCGGAACTGCAGTTGCGATACGTTTTGACTTTGTCAAAAGTGCCGATACTATAGAGGTACCGGTAGTCAAACTTTTTACGGTCAGGAAACGTGGTTAACCAGGAAACAAAAGTCTGCCCCAAGTGTTCGATGCTCTACTTTCACGACCACGGCGAGGAAGCCTACTGCCCAAGCTGCGGGTGGGAGTACGAGACGGCTTTACGTGAGTCATCTATTGAGGTAAGCCCGCGCGAGCGCCGCCGTCGCCGTGATCTGTTTCCTGTCGACCTCTCGCACGAGTCGTTTTTTCTCGACGGATCGGAGTACGACTATCAATCGGTTCGCGAGGTCGTGTTCTGGTTTACCTCCCGACCGACCCCGTTTTTTGGCCGCAGCATCCGCGTCAATACGCGTTCCCACGAGTACCTCCTCGCCTTTCGCGCCGGTAACCGTCCGATTTCCTTAAAACGAATCGAACGCGCCGGCGGTCCGCGCTCGGTCCTTTCGACCGGCGAGGCGTATTTTACCCAGGTATACCGCGCGATCCGCGAGAAGAGCTTTGGCGCCCGCGTCGAACAACGAAAACATGAGATTATCACCACCGGCCAGGCGGTGTTTGGCAAGCTGATCCTCACCCAGGGTCGTACGTTTCGCCTGGGTCGTCGCGATGGAACGCTCGCGGAGTACTCGCTCGAGCTCCACGGCAGCGATTTGTGTGCCGTGAGGCACGGAGAGCGGCGACCGAAGACCTGTGTACCGAGCCGACGCTTACCCGATCTCGACGTCGCGTTAGCGATAATCAAGGCGTTTCGCACGCGCGAGGAGTAGCGGTCGAGGCGCGGCGTTGCCATCGCGTCGCTTGCGCCGTATTCTTCGACCGATGTCTGGCCGCAACCTAATTCACACTCTGCTCATAGTCTTATTTGTCGCCTCCGTCGTACGTCCCGAGGCCGTCCATGCCGAACCGTCGGGGCGCCGCGGCGGAAATCAGGACCAGATCATTCGTAGCGGGATGCTGGTACTCGGAAGTTGGGCTGTTGCCAACATCGCCGGCGGAGCGGTCGGCTACGGTATCTCAGAGTCCGCGAGGGCAAACGGCTTCTGGCAGATGAACGCGCTGTGGAACACCGTTAACCTCGGACTCGCGGGTACGACGCTTGTTGCGCGAGACCGAGCGAGCGATCCGAGCGGTGAGATCGCGCTCGACCTCCCCGCGTATCGCGAGGAGTCGCATCGCTTTGAAAAAGTCCTCCTGTTTAACGTCGGTAGCGATCTTGGCTATATGGCCCTCGGGGGATGGATGTGGGAGCGGGGAAGCCGCGGATACGGACTCGATTCGTCCGGCGTATCGGCCGAGCGCCTTGAGGGTTGGGGGCAGGCGCTCGTTCTCCAGGGCGGGTTTCTTCTGGTGTTCGATCTTGTGCTCGCCCGCCTCCTCGCCACTGATCGCCGCCAAACAGAATCAGGCGGAGCTGTGGCAGACGCGTCCAATCCGCTGTGATATTCTCGGCGTCAAAGGATCTCTACAATGGCTAACAGTGGCGACGGTCGACAACGCGACCAGATCAAACCCGGACTCGCCGTTTCGGTGGTTCAGAAAGCCGACCAGCGGACGGGCGAGCTGACCCGCGGCACCGTTGATCGGATACTCACCAACTCGGCGTTTCATCCTCATGGAATCAAAGTGAGATTGAGCTCGGGCGAGGTCGGTCGCGTTAAGGTGATCCATGAGTAGAACGCGCCGCGCCGTTCTCGCAGTGTGTCTCTGGGCAATCGGCGTGACGCTTTCGGCCCAACAACTTGAGATGGCCGATAGCGAGCTTCGCGTGGGCGCCCGCGCACAGGAACTGAGCTTTGTCGTTTCAGAATACGAAGACGCGGGCAGCAGAATCGTCCGGAGCGAGACCGACTACCACTCCCTTGCCGAGGTCCCGATCGACGCCCTCGCCGCGGTGTTTCTCACTCGCGATCGAATCGCAGCGTACCTCCCCAACCTGCATGAGTACTCCTGGAGCGTCGCTCCGGGAGGCGATGAAAACGTGGTGATCGAGATCCAAAGGATCGGGGTTCGATTTATGGGCATCGACGCGACCTACGTTATCCATCAGCGCTCTGAGGTTGTTGATTTACGCCATGAGAACCCGCGCCGCTTTCTCCTTACCTACGAAATGATCGACTCACCGGACGGCAACCTTGCCTCGAGCGGTGGGAGTTTCCTTCTCGAGGAAGTACGGACGGAGAACGGTCGACAGACCTACATCCGGCAACAAAATACGACCGAGTTTCGCGATCCCTTTGTCGGCTTTCCCGGCCTTTTACGGGCGTTTGCCCCGGTCGGTACGCGACGTCTGTTCCGAGCGATGATTGCCGAAGCGGAACGGTATGTAGACCAATAGTTTTTATTGGCCGATCCGCCCTGTGACGGTATAATCCTCAACACAATGGAACAAGCAGCACGACTCACCTTTGTGTCAGATATGTCACTCGCGCTCATCTGCGTGCTCCTCGTGCTGCGTGTCCGGACCACCTCGCTCGCCCAGCCCTACCGGTTCTCGTTCTGGTTTTTTCTCTTGCTCGGGATGTCGACCGCGGTGGGCGGAGTTGCCCACCTTTTGGATCATATGCTCGGCCCCGGGGCCCATTATCTCGCCTGGTCGATCAACGGGATGTCGGTGACCGTTGCCGAGTTTGGCGCCATCAGCCTCGTTACCCGTCCCCGGGCCCAGCGTGCGCTCATGTCTTTCGCGGTCGCGCGTTACACGGGACTACTTTTTGTCGTCGTAACAACGGGTCGTTTTCTCTGGGTGGGCGTTCACGCCGCGGTCGGGTTTGTCGCGGTGATCTCAACGATTCATGTCCTGGAGACTTTGAGATCGGGCAATCGAGCGCTCCTTCACGTTCCGATCGCGACAGCGACGATGCTCGTTCCAGCGGCGACTCACGCGTTTAACGTTCACATCGGCACCGTGATCAACAAGAACGTCGTGAGCCACCTCCTACTTATCCCGTCGCTGTTTCTTCTCGGAGACGCGTTTGGGCGTCGTTTTTACTCCGAATTAAACTGTCGATCAAACCATTCGAGGGCGATCGTTTCCTGTTCAAACCAGACCGCGTCGGAAAAGCCCAGAAAGGCGTGATCGCCGCCGGGCCACTCGACGTAGTCAACGCGCGCGCCGTGTCGGCGAAGACGTTCGGCGTAGCGGCGCGATTGATTAACATGAACAGTTTTGTCGGCGTCGCCGTGAAACAAGAGGATCGGCGGTAGGCCTGCATCGACGTATGTAATCGGACTGAGTCGTCTCAGGCGACGCTCCGAGAAAAGACGAAATCCATCCGAGTTGGCAAATGCGTCGCCGTCGCGCATCGCGACGAGGTCGGTCGGGGAGCACTCGGCAAAGATCCAGGCGATTGATTCATCCGGTAGTGGCCCGCCGGCTAGTGCCATCAAAGCGATGTGCCCGCCTGCCGAGACACCATAGAGGCCGATCTGCCGGGCCGAATAGCCGTAGCGCTCGGCGTTGTCGACAAGCCACTCGATCGCACCCCGCGCCTGGTCAATGGGCCCGGATAGCCCGCGAAGTGGAGACGTTGTGTAGTTGACGGCGGCGACGTAGTAGCCCTGTCCCCGCATGCGCGACAAAAAGCGATCAACAACGAGGATCGTTATTTTGTCGCCGCGGAGCCACGAGCCGCCGTGGTAGAAGACGACAAGCGGCGCCGCACTGAGGTCCAGGTCTGAGCGCGCGTTTGTATCGTACGGATAGTAGAGATCCAGGTAGTACGACCCAAAGATCGAGCGGTCGTAGCGGATGTCGTTCTCGACGCGACCGGGCGCGGGCAGGCGTTCTTCGGATAGCTCAATTAGGTTGGCGATCGTCGTCGAGGGCGGGAGCAACTCGCGCCATACAAACGGTGTACTCACGGTGAGACCAAGCGCCACCGGAAGCGCGAGGATCACCGGGAGCCGTACGACGAGGCGCGTTAGCTTTCGCAACCTGCCCCCGCGCTCACGTCGGGCAAATGGGCAAACTCGCCGCGCAAGCTAAATCTTCCGGGCGTTTACTCATCCGCGGCCGGAGTTTTAGCGGTATCGGTTTTCGCCGTCGTATCGGCGGCTTCGGCCGCCGCGGGAACCTCGTCCTCGAATCGCGGCGGATTCTTAATCCAGTGTACCGCGGCGTACAAAAACGGCGTGTCGAGGAGTGCAACGATCGCCTTGAGAACGTAGGTCGAGAACACGATCTCAATGAGTACGGTGAGCGGAAATACACCGTAAAACGCGACCACGGTAAACAACACGCTGTCGATGAGCTGACTAACGATAGTGCTCAGGTTGTTTCGCAACCAGAGCGGACCGGGAAAGCGGTTTTTCCAGAACTGAAATGCCCAGACGTCGTGCCGTTGGCTCACGACGTAGGCCAGCAGACTCGCCCCGACGATCCGCGGAAGGACGGAGAACACGGCAACGAGATTTGGATGCATCGTATCGCTTGCCGCGGGTACAAACATCAACGCCAACTGCATAAATCCGGTGGCCACGAGTATCGAGAAGAAGCCGAGCCACACCGCTCGTCGCGCCGTTTTGGGTCCGTATCGCTCGGAGATGATGTCGGTTGCCAGGAACGATCCCGCATAGACGATGTTGCCCAGGGTCGCCGTTATTCCAAACAACTCGATCGTTTTAGATACCTGAATGTTCGCCACAATTCCGGCGATCGCAATCCAGGCAAACAGTCCCGTCAAGCCGAACAGTCGATACGCGAGCAGTATCGCTACAAAGTTTCCAAGCAGCAGGAGAAGCCATAACAGTTCGTTGGGAATCATAGCTGCACCATACTACATCGCGTGGCGTTGGAAAACGCGGGTTCGTTCGTTGTACCGGATTCTCTCATTGACTACACTATGGAGTAAGGAGCAGGTCGGTGATGAGTACACGCCATCCGCTGCGTCTCGATATTGGTACGGGCACGGCGACCGGGGCCACAGACGCCGCGCCGCCGCGACGCTTCTCGCGGACGACGCACGCGATTGTCATCTTGTTTTTCCTGGGTACGGCAATACTCTCAGCCGAGGAAGCCGCGATTGTCATCCCACAGGGAATCACCGTCCGAACGGGATTCGGAATCGGCAGCCAAAGCCTTGGATTCGACATTAGCGAGGCGGACCTCTCCGCAAACTCGATCGAGCTGTCGCCGAACGTGCCGTTGCATTGGATCATCGGCGCCGAATGGCGGCGCGTCGGTCTCGCCGCGCGGGTCAAGATGCCGGCAACGGTCGCCGATTTCGAAACACGCGGTCAGACCGAGTTTACCAACTTGCAGCTCCAGTTTTTTGGCGACCGCAACGCCGTGGAGATCAACGCCCAACAGCACACGGGCATGTACATCTCCAATGCGAGTGATTTTGACGAGGAAATAACTGACGAACGGATCGGTGACCTTCGATTAACGACGCTCGGCTTGAGTTTTTACCGCGCGCTTAATCCGCGCCATTCACTCGCCGCGGCCTACAAGCTCAACGCGTGGAACGAGCGTACGACGGGCAGCGTTATCGTTCTGGCATCCTACAGCCTCATCGGAATCGAGGCCCCCGGGGGGCCGGCTAAGACGATTCCCGATGCCGACGATACGATCTGGAGCGATAACCTCTTTATTCTGACTCAAACGCTCAGCGCGGGCGCCGGGTATACGGCGCTGATCACGTGGCGAGATTTCTTTGTTTCTCCGTTACTGGCGATAGCATTAGGGTCGCAGTGGGCCGAGTACGCCGTAGGTCCCGAAGAGGACAGCGGATCGTCGATAGCTCCGAGTGTCCATGCCCGACTCAGCGCTGGATTCAACGGGCCTCGTTGGATCGTCGCACTCGTCGGGAGTATCGATCTACGCAGCGTACAGACGCCCTACCTCACCGCTTCTCAGGGGAGTCAACTCATCGAGATAGTCGTCGGTCGTCGTTTTGATCTCAAACGTTGGCGCGGGACACAAGACATCGAGTATTGATCGCGCTTGTCGACGCCGCCATGCGTGCGGCTGAGAAATCGAGACCTTAAAACGCCGCCGCTACTAAGTCGCCAACCTCACTCGTCGAATAGCCCATCCGACCGGCCGCGAGGCTCTTGAGTTTGTTACCCGTTACCTCGGCGATCGAGGCCTCGATTTTACGAGCGGCGTCGGCTTCCCCGAGCTCATCGAGCATCATCGCTCCCGCGGCGATTGCGGCCAGCGGGTTGATAACGTTCTGATCGGTGTACTTGGGTGCGGATCCGCCGATCGGCTCAAACATGCTGACGCCCTCGGGGTTGATGTTGCCTCCGGCGGCAATTCCCATTCCACCCTGCGTCATTGCGCCGAGGTCGGTGATGATATCGCCGAACATGTTTCCGGTGACGAGCACGTCGAACCACTCGGGGTTTTTTACCATCCACATAACGGTCGCATCGACGTGGTAGTAGTCGCGCCGTATCTCCGGATATGCCTCGTCGCCAATCTCATGAAACGCGCGCTCCCACAAATCGTAGACGTAGGTCAGGACGTTGGTCTTTCCGCAGAGCGCCAGAGTGTTGTTCTTCTTTCGTTTGCGGGTGTACTCAAAGGCGTAGCGCAGGCAGCGCTCAACCTGATGACGACTGTACACCATGCTTTGAACGGCAACCTCGTGCGGCGTGTTGCGCATTGAAACACCGCCGGTCCCCGTGTAGACACCTCCGGAATTTTCGCGCACGACGACGTAGTCGATCTCTTCGGGACCTTTGTCCTTAACCGGCGTGTCGACGCCGGGAAACAACTTTACCGGCCGGAGATTGATATACTGGTCCAACTCAAAACGGAGTTTGAGGAGAATTCCCTTTTCGAGGATGCCCGGTTTAACGTCCGGATGTCCGATCGCACCGAGATAGATCGCGTCAAACTTTCGCAGCTCGTCGGCGGCGTTCTCCGGGAGTACTTCGCCGGTGCGGAGGTATCGATCTCCGCCGTAGTCGAACGTCTCATAGCTCAGACTAAATCCGCCGGATTTGGCGGCCGCATCGAGAACTTTTACCCCTTCTCGAACTACTTCGGGTCCCGTTCCGTCGCCGGGCAAAACGGCGATGTTGTAGTGATTGGCCACGTGCGCTCCTTCCTGTAAGGCGGAACTCTACCGAACTTGAGGGGTATCTACAAGCCTGTCGTGATTTAAACTCCGGGTTTACGAGCGCCGACGAGAAGGCGGTCCTGAATCAGATCTACGGTTGCCTCGTCGATACCGATCGTTCTCAAGTACTCCATTACGCCGCCGTAGCGTTCGTAAAGAAAATGAAGCGTGCCCCGCATCGCGTCGGGCGGACAGAACTGCGCTCCGTATTCGGCAGCGGTCTTGAGTTCCATCTGCCACCATTGCGATCCATTCTCGTCGTTAAACCGGTCCACGTTGTACAACGCCGTTGCCGCGTAATCAAACACGATTGCCGAATCGTCAATTCCGGCAATAGCAAGAAGAAGCATCGCGATCAGGCCGGTCCGGTCCTGTCCGGCAACGCAATGGAAGACGGCAGCAGTCTCGCGGGACCGGTCGTGTCCGGCGAGAATATCGATCACCTTCCGGATCGCTTCGTGCTGGTGCTCGAGGATTGTGGAGTATACGACGACGAGTCTGCCGACCGGATCGACAAAGGTACCGTCGGGGTGCCGTTCGTTTAGTCGTTCCGAGACTATCGAATCTCCGCGCGAAATGATCTGATGGCTGTTGCCGACGAGGTCAATCGCGAAATACGAAATGCGAGGGTCTGTGGCGAGCGGGTTTGGGTATCGATTGATCTCTGCCGATGTTCGCAGATCTATAGCAACGCCGACGCCCAACGAGACAAGCGCGTCACGCCCCTCTTCGTTAAGCCGACCGAGATTGTCGGCGCGATAGTACACGCCGTGCGCAAGCTCGGTTTTGTCGTTTCGTCGATAATGGGCTATATCACGAAAGTTGTAGGTGCCCGGAATTGGCAACGCCGCGGGCGCCGTCAGCGTCGATTCGGGCATCAAATAATTTTCCTGGTTCTTACGCATCGTCGGAAAGATACTCATTTTTCTGTTGGATTTTTATGTGGATGTTCACATCCGTCCGCGACGTGATTATATACGTAATCAGCGCCTGAATACGGAGGATATGGTGGACGATTATAAGATCGACGAACAGGGGGCCGACGGGGAATCTTTAGACCTTGACGCCTTGTTTGCCCGATGGTCAGATAGCGACGACAAATCGTCGCTCGTTCGACCGGTCGATCCGCCGATACCGATGCCGTCGAGTATCGATCTCCAACGCGGCGCGGGCCGAGTTCGAATCGTTCGTCGCTGGTTTTCGCCGAGCTACGCATTTGTGGCGATCTTTGCCGCCGTCTGGAACGCCTTTGTCCTGCTCTTCCTGGTAACCGCAGTGCTTGGGGGCGGCTGGTTTATCGCTGTGTTTATGATTCCTTTTTTGGTCGTGGGCGGATTCCTGGCGTACTCCGCGTTGTCCGGAATCCTCAACACGTCGACTATCGACCTTGCCGACGGTGCTCTCACGATCTCCCACCGTCCGATACCGTGGCGGACGCCGCCGGTTTTACGATCGAACGAGATCACCCAATTGTACAGTGTGGAGAAGATCCACCATCACTCGTCGAGTCGTTCCGGCGGTACTCGACGGACGTCGACGAGCTACGTGTACGAGGTGCACGTCTTGTATGGACCGGAAAATCGAGACGTAAAGTTGATCGGTAATCTCTCCGAGCTCAATCAGGCGCGGTTTATCGAACACACAATTGAGCGTCAGCTCGGAATCGTCGATCGAGAGATCAGGGGCGAGGTACGTCGCGACTCGCGCTAACGCGAATCTAACCTGACGGTGCTTTATTGGCGCGAGGAAAGGAGTACCGCGTATGCCGGAACCAACGGCGACCACGTCGATCAAACATACGGAAATTCTGCACGAGCTTCCCCGACGACGCATAGACAACCAATCGATCGCCCACCTCGCGAGTAGCTTGATCTACCTCCGCGACGACGCCAAGATATTCGACCTCCAGGATGCGCTCCGCGCGCGCCCCGACCTTCAGGCGGTCGGTGTCATCGACGCCTCAGATCGGGTTATCGGCATCGTCGTTCGTCGTGACTTTTTCGCGACAATGGCCCGCCCCTACGCCCAGGACGTGTTCAAAAACCATCCGGTCCGCGAGGTTATGACAACACCGCCGATGTTCTCGAGCGATGCCAACCTTTTTTCCGTCGCCGACGATATTGACGACAAACTCCGCAATCCCGGGATTACGTACTACGTCCTCACCTACTCGCAGGAACGGTTCGCCGGCATTTTCACCTCGCAGGACATGCTTTTATACCTCTCCCAGCAGACGCAACGAGACATCAACCTCGCGCGGACCCTCCAATCCCGAATCGTCCGGGAACGGGAGTTTGTCGCCGGCAAACGCCTCGAGTTAGTGGCGACGTCTCGAACTGCCAAGGGCGTCGGTGGCGATTTTTACAACATCCGCCAGTACGAACCGGGGCGATGGTTGATCGCGATGTGTGATGTTTCCGGAAAGGGAATCGCCGCATCGATCGTCTCATCAGCGCTCTGGGGAATGATGAGCATTTACAACTTTCGTGACGGATTGGTGCCGTTTATCAAGAAGCTCAACGACTACCTCGTCCGCACGTTTGAGTCTGAACGATTTGTCACGGCGATATTTCTCGATTACAACGAAGCGACCGGTACGGTCAAAATCTGCGATCTCGGTCATTCGCACCTATTTATGTATCGCGGCGGTAAGCTCATGAGTATCAAGACAAATCAAAACAATCTGCCGATCGGTATCGTTCACGGTCTCGAGCCTAAGGTCGGCACGTTTACGCCCCACCCCGAAGACCTGATCTTTGTTATCACCGACGGATTGATCGAGCAGGAAAACCTCTCAGGAGATGTCTACTCGCTCAAGGCGATCGCATCGGTCTTTGACCAGTACAGCGATCAGGGCGTCGAGATGATCTCAGACCGGCTTACTCAGGACTTTGAACGGTTTCGCGGCCGGCGTCCCTTGGCCGATGACGTGTCCTGGGCGCTTATGCGCTTTGTCGAACAGGAAATAACGCTATAGGCGGATCGGTTCCTCGTGGAAGCTTCGCATCACGGCGATTGAGTTACGGCGGGTATTAAACACGACTCCGCTGTTCCAATACTCGACGGCGGCCATCATCGCGTTGCCACCGTCTTCGTCGGTACTCTGGTCGGTACGGAAACTGAGGTACTCCATCATCCGATCAAAATCCTGGGCTCGGTAGCACTCGATCTTATTTCGATAGAACTCATTCCACTGCTCGAGCTCGCGAAAGCCGGGGCCTTCGTCCTCGACGATCATCCGCGCGGTCTCATCGGTGAACTCAAACCAAATTTTGACCGATTTGTTGCGATCGTTTCCATTTCCATGCTTCACGGCGTTTTTTATCAACTCGCTGATCTGTTGTTCGAGAATGTTGATGTCGCGCAGATGTCCCGGCGCTTGTTGGGCGATGAGGTTACTCAGACGCCGTATCTGACTGAGATCGATATTGAATTCCTTGTGATACATGCCACGCGTGTCAAACAACGGGCTGTTCTCGTCGACGACGAGCTGGCGAACATCTTTGTCTGAAGCAGAGACATCTCCGGCAGGTTCGAAACGGGCGATGGCGTCGTCGCGGGTTGCCTCCAGCGGGAGGAATCCGCGCAACTTTGTGAGTTCGATGACTTTGGCGACCGATCCATGGGCACCACTAAAAACCACCTGGAGCCGACGCTTTTGACTTGACGAGTACACGTAGAGGAGCACGCCGATTCCGCTCGAGTCGACGTAGGTAAGATCGCTCAGATCGATGATCAAGCGGGAAAAACCCTGCTCCCACTCGTCAACAACGCATTCTTTGACCTGATTTGCGGTATACAAATCCATATCGCCGCCCAGAGCGATAACCGAGATTCCTCCGTCGAGTCGTTCAATATCAAGGGTCATCGTGTTTCGCTCCTCTACACACCCAGTTTTGATAGGGCATCGTTGACGTTTTCGGCAATTGGAAAAAATCCGATGAGACTCGTAAGTTCGATCACCTTTCGGACGCTGCCCTTTACGTTGACAAAGTAGAGTTGGACCGCGCGGGTTTTACACTGTGTAAATGTGTACAGAAGCGCGCTGATTCCGCTCGAGTCGATGTATTCGAGGAGTTGCAGGTCGAGAATCATTCGCTGGATACCGCGACCGAGAACCGACTCGACTTTGTCCTTGAGATCCGAGGCGTTGTACAGATCCATCTCGCCATCAAGGGCGATCAGGTAGGTCCCGCCGTTGACCGTCCGTTCCGTAATCTCCATAGATTCCCCTCTAAACCGTCAAAACGAGATTGAGCAAGCCGCCGTCTCCGTCATCGCGCGCCGAACTCTCGAAAGACGCGCCGACGCCGTCGCAGGCGTCTTTGAGAAAACTGGTGTAATACAAGCTCAAATGGTCATCGCCGGCGCCAACGGCGTTGTAGAACTGCTCGATTGAACGCCGGCGACCGTGACGAGCTTGCACCTCGTGTAAATCAGCTTGCAACGCTTCAAAGCGCGTAGTACCGGTCGACAGTAAATACTGACTACGCGTGTCCCGATCACCGCTTGTCGGAGAACTCGAGAACTGGGTGAGAAGATACAACACGTCGGATGGCTCGTCAGGTCGCTTCCGTTGATGCTGCATATGAACCATCAGCTCGATAATAAGCAACGCCAGGTAGTCGGCCAAGGTCGTGTAGCGGAGGATCCGCGCGATCGCAGTGGCGATCTCCTGTATATACCGACGTCCGTCTTCCTCGTTCTGAAATAGAAGCCACAGAAACCACACTTCCGGACTGACGTACTCGACCAGTCGACCGGCGGTTCGCTTTAGCTTGTCCCGTTCCTGAGATTCCGTACAAACGTCGGCCTCGCGTAACATCGCGGAGTAGATCGACCGGATCCTCATCTCAAGGAGAGTTCGCGCCTGAGCTAAATCGCGGGAACGCTCGCTGAATAGTGCGTGCATCGTGGGCACCACATCCGCACCACCAAGAGCAGCGCGCGGATTTTTTCGGTTCCAACGGGTCGCCAGAGGCGAGGAGAGCGCGTACTTTTGGGAGATTGTCCGCGCGTGATAATAAAAAATGCCGTACTGAATCAGCTTTACGTAATCAATAATGACGTGGCGTCGAACGACCGCATCGACGATTGGAAATTCCAGTTTGCGAACCAGCCCCGAGGCGATCAACTTTTGCAAGGTCGAGGGCGTGTAATCGGATAGCTGTAAACCAAAGTCCTCGCGTCCGTCGTGGAGTCGGAACCGCTGAAGCCGCTGCTTTCGCGCAAAAAAGTACCCGACACCGTCGTCGGTAAGGATAAGACGGGTTGGCTCGCGAAACTTCTCGGCGGTCATTGCGCGCTATGGTCGCGGTTGCGTATGAGAATATTATGAGCGAGTCAGGTACGGTCCGTGATTATGCCGGCCACACCGGCTGAAGGCCCATCTTCTCTTTGACCTCAATCATCGTCTCGCGGGCGACCGATCGACAGGTGTCGGCGTTTCGATCGAGCGCATCACGGACACGATTCGGCTGTTGCGATAACTCGGCGTGACGTTCGTGAATCGGATCGAGGGTCTTCATCATGTTCTCAAGCAGTTTTTTCTTGCAGTCGATGCACCCGATTCCCGCCGTTCGACATCCTTCAGCGACCTCGGCGCGATCGTTCTCGGGTGAAAACAAGCCGTGGTAACTATAGATGTTGCAGATCTCGGGTGTTCCCGGATCGGTCCGGCGGACGCGCGCGGGATCGGTCTTGGCGGGTGCCAGCTTTGCCCATATCTCCTCGCGCGACTCGAATAGCGCGATGTAGTTGCGTTTGCTTTTGCTCATTTTGCTTTCGCCGTCGAGTCCCATGATCCGTGGAGTTTTGGTGAGTTTGGCGCTGCACTCGGGAAACGTCTTGCCGTAGCGCGCGTTGAACTTGCGGGCGATCTCCCGGGTCAGCTCGATATGCTGGACTTGATCCTCACCGACGGGGACGACCTCGCCCTTATAGAGGAGGATGTCGGCCGCCTGGAGCACGGGATAATCGAGTAATCCGGCGTTGACGTTACCGCGGTTCTGACCGGATTTGTCCTTAAACTGAGTCATACGCTCCAAATCGCCCAACGGCGTGACGGAGTTGAATATCCACGCGAGATCGGCGTGACCGGCGACTTCACTCTGAACAAAGACGGTGGTCTTATCGATATCCAAACCACAGGCAAAAAGCCCCAACGCCAGGCTAAACACGTTTTGCCTCATCTGCTCCGGCTCGTATTGAATCGTGATCGCATGGTAATCAACGATCGAAAAAAACGCCCGGTACTCGTGTTGCATCGTTATCCAGTTCTTGATTGCGCCAAAGTAGTTACCGATGTGAAGGAGTCCCGTGGGTTGAATGCCGGTGAATAAGGTTTTCATGAATAGACCGCGAGCATAACAGGTCTAATGTTGTTCCTCAAGCGTGGACTACGGTCCCACGACGGGACCGCATTGCGATAAACGCGGTGGCCGATGCGATCAAACCGATCGGACCGAGAATGACGTACAAGGTGCTCACACTCCAGGCTTCGGTGACGTATCCGGAAAATACCGATCCGAGGCTACCGATCCCAAACGTCATCACAAACTTCATACCAAAGACGGAACTCACGAGGCGTGGCGGAACGTAGGTCCCGAGTATACTGTTTTCGACCGGTTGTATCGCAAAGTAGAGAAGTGAAAAAACGATTGCGACAGCGAGGAGTAGCCATTGACCGGCGATTCCGATCAACACCAATAACGGCGAAATCACCAGAAGAATCAGGTAGTACAGTCGGAATCGATCGGTCTTGTCGGCGATCACTCCGGATCCGTACTGTCCGATCATCCCAAAGGCGAGTACGACACTCGCGAGCGCGCCTCCGGAGAGAAGAGGCGAGACACGACCGATTGAGATCGCCTGAGACAGGTAGGTAGGAAACATCGTGAGAAACGAGCGATAGACAAATCCATTAAGCGCCGTCGCGCCCATTAAGAGGACAAAGGTGAGTACGCGGGCGTCGCCGGTATCTTCGCGCAGGTGCGCCTGAACGTCGGGTTTTTCATAGGGAATCTCCCGATCAAAGAGAAGCGAGATCCCACCGATGAGGCCGGGGATAATAAGGACGCCGTACGCCGCGCGCCAGCCGACCCAGGTGGCGATGACGCCCGCCAACAGCGGAGCCAGGGTGATCCCGCCGCTCCCGGAAACGCCGTGAACCCCAAACGCTTTACCGGTCTTGCTGCTGTGGTACGAAATAAGAGTCGGGCCGGCGACGTGGTAGATGCTCGCAAAGAGCCCGAGCAAGGACATGCCGATCACAAAGGCGACAAAGTTTGTTGCAAACGCGACGATCGCGGCCGCGACGGCCGTACCAAAGAAGTACACGATGAGCATCATCTTGGCGCTCGAGACACCGGTAATGATCCCCGACGGGAGCGCGCCAAGACCAAAAAGGAGGTACGCGAGGGTACCGATCGCGGTAATCTCCGTGAGGCCGAGATCGTACTCGGCCGCGATCGGCGCAAGAACCGCGGGCAAAACGAGCATCGAAATATGGCAGAGGGCGTGACCGAGACTCGTAATTCCGACGATGCGACGTTCCACGGGGAGATGCTATCGGTCGAATTTCCCCGCGTCAACTCTAAAGCGCCGCAGCGCTTGTAGATACGTCATATTTGACACGGTGCCGACGGTGTAGTAGTACATAATGAGGCGGCTCTATGATCGAAATCCTTCGTGCGAACACTCTTTTTTCCGATTTGAACGCCGAGGAACTTGTGACCGTCGGCGGTTTGAGCGAGTTCCAGGAGTTTTCGGAAGGAGAGACGCTGTTTGTACCCGATGACGAAGGGAGAGCGCTCTATATCGTCGCCGAGGGCGAAATCGTCATCTCCCGATCGGACGGAGAGGACGCCGGACGTGAGATCGCGCGCTTTGTTGCCGGCGATTCATTTGGCGAGCTCGATCTACTCCTGCGCTCATCGCGCAACGCGACGGCTCGGGCGGTGAGTTTTACGCGAATCCTTGTCTTCCCTCGGCCGGGTCTGGATTTCGAAGACGTTTGCCGAACCTACCCCAAACCATTTGCGCAGGTGATGTTTCGACTCATCGCGATCGTCGCCTCGCGCCTACGAACCACAAACTCGCTGATTTCTCAAAACGATACCTGGGTCCGGGAGCTCCGCCAACAGGTCTACATCGACAAGCTGACCGGATTTTACAACAAGGCCTATCTTCACGAGGAGCTCCGCAAGCGATTCGAAACCGCCAGCGATCATATCGGCCTCGTGTTTGTAAAGCCGGACAATTTCAAGATGATCAACGACACGTTTGGACACGAGGTCGGCGACGTGACCCTCCAGAGATTTGCTCAACGCGTCGGCGCAAGTATCCCGACGGATACGACCGCCGTCCGCTACCGTGGAAACGAAATCGCGATTATCGCTCCGGCATATTCGGACAAACAGACGCAGGAGCTTGCGGCCGAGACGCGCGTCGTCCTTGCCGCGACATCGATAGATGATTTGATCGAGAACGAGCATTTTGAGATTTCGGCGAGCGCGTCCTATGCCGTTTTTCCGACGGACGGACGTGACGCCGACGAGCTTATCGCCGTCACAAACGAGACAGTTTATGCTGCGCGATCAGCGGGCGGCGGAAGGGTGTGGCATATTAGTGAACGTGCGTAACAACCGCGACGAATCGATCGAGGTTTCTCAGTTTCTCGCGGATGTCGACATTTTCCACGATCTCTCCGATAAAGAGCGCGTGGCGATCGCCGGCGCGTTGGTACGACGCGAGTACGGCGCCAAGCAAGCACTCTTTCTTCAGGGCGATCCGGGAACAGAGCTCTATCTGATCCGCGAGGGTCGCATTCTCGTTGAGATAACAACCTCGGATGGCGGGACGTTCGAAATCGACACGCTTGAAGCCGGAGACTTCCTCGGCGAGATGTCGATTTTTGAGGACGCGCCTCGATCCGCGACCTGTCGTTCGGTCGGTTCGAGCGTCGTCTACGGCCTATCGATGGACGATTTTTTGGGTCTTCAACGAAACTCGCCTGATACGGCAATACGAATTATGAACCGGATGATGCGAATCGTGGCGGGACGCCTGGCGCGTTCGAGTGCCTTTTTATCGGAGATGGTTCAATGGGGCGAAGCCGCCCGAAAACGATCGATCACCGACGAGTTTACCGGTCTGTTTAACCGTCGTTTTCTCGACGAGGCGATCGTCTCACAGTTTACAAAGGCCCGAGATTCCGGGAAGCCGATTTCGGTCGCGATGATCGATCTCGACCACTTTAACCAACTCAACGAGGCGTATGGACACGACGTCGGTGATGAGGTAATTCGAGCCGCAAGCGAAGAGTTTAAACGTCATTTTAGCGAGAACGACATTGTAGCCCGATACGGTGGCGACGAGTTTGCCGTTTTGCTCCCGGGTACGCCGCCGATTGTCGCCGGCGAGCGCTGTGAGCAGGTACGGCGCGCCGTCGAAAGCATCCCACTCCTTTCGGATCGTGGCGGACCGATTACGCGAGTGACGACCAGCCAGGGCGTGGCGGGATTCCCCGACCATGCGAAAGAGCAAAACCTCCTCTGGGAGGCAGCCGACCGGGCCCTCTATCAAGCCAAAGAACGCGGGCGCAATTGCGTGGTTGTCGGCGAACCGATCGGATAAGGACATGGTGAAGACTGGATTACCCTCGATCTCGGCAAAGAATCGGGTCTACGAGGCGCTTATCGAGCGGCTTCAGGCAGGACATGGGTTTCTGGTAAGCGGTCATCACGATCCGGACGCCGATTGCGTCGCGACGATGCTCGGTTTTGCACTTCTGGCGCGGAAACTCCGCAAACCGGTCACAATGATCGTCGGTGGATCGATCCCTGAGAACCTCGGGTATATCGTAAAAATCGCCGAGTACAACCGTATCGGTATAAACGAAACGCCGGTCTCCTCAACCGATACGCTTGTCATTTGTGACACTGCGAAATCCAGTTTGCTTCCTGCCGATCCTGTTCTTCGACACGCGCTTGATAATCCTGACATGACCGTCTTCGAAATCGACCACCATCTCGGCGGCGACTCGGAGTACATCGCTCCTCTCGCGCACGCGCTCGTCGACCGAGCGTCTTCCTCCGGATCGCTTCTTGCTCGCCTGGTGTGGAAGATCGATCGACGAGGGATCATCGAGGACACCTATTCCCGCAACCTGGTAATCGCGTTGCTGACGGCGATGATGAGCGATACCCAAATGGGAAAGATCCTGCCGACCCACGCGGAGGCACGCCTGTACGTGAGGTTGATCGACTGGCTGAGCTGTCTGCTTGCCCGATCGACGTTTTCGCCGAACAACTTTGATACGGTCGAAGCGCTCTATGCCGAGATGGTCCGCCTGAGTGACGCGGAGCAACGGCTCGACAACGTCTTTATGGAGCACGGTCAATCGGACGGGGCGCTCGCCTGGGTAGCGCTCGATGAGAAGCATTCGGCCCGACTGATCAAAGAGTACGGCGACGATAGCCTTAAAGCCGCCGCCCGGCGCGTGACGGATCGAATGACGGGGATCAGCGGCAAGCTGGGTCTGGTCTGTTACTACGACTCGGGTGAGCTTATTCAGTGTCGGATGAGGCGGGAGTTCGGCTACGAGGGCGTCGACCTCCGCGAGGTGATTAACCGTTCCAACGCGCCGGACGGCGGCGGCCATCCGGGAGCGGTTGGCTTTCGTTTTCCCAAGAGTTCAGTTCCCGATTACGATGTATTGGTACAAAATTTGGTCGAGGTAGCCCAGGTACTAACGGAAGGCTAACATCCGTTCCGACAGGGGAACAGGATCGTGGTCGATGCTCCCCCGTGATTTTCGCGATTCACCGAACCTTTGTACTGCCGTACAAGCGTATCGACAACAACGTTGCCAAAGCCGCCGAGGTAGGTTTCCGGTTGATACCCGCTGCCGCGGTCGCCGACGACGATTTCGATCTCGCGTGAGTTTCGAAATCGAGCCGATATCTCGAGGCGAACGATACCGTCCTCCGATTCCCCGTACTTCAGCGAATTGGTAATCAGCTCGTTTACGATCAGACCGATCGACATCGCCAGTCGCCGGGAGACGGCGATCGCTTCAAAATCGATCGTGGTCTCGATGTCGCCGAGGGCTTTTCCGATCGCGGATTTATCGGCGATGTTGCGTACGAGCGGCTCGAGCAAGATCGATCCCTCGTCGTCCCCGATTTGAATCCCATCGTAGATCTCGGCGATCGCCGCAACCCGACGCCCCGCCTCCGCAAGGGCAACTTGCGTATCGTGACTACTACTCGACGTCGCCTGGAGCGAGAATAAGGAACGAATGAGCGCGAGATCGTTTTTAACGCGGTGGTTTACTTCCCGCAACAGCAGGTCTTTTTCCTTCAGGAGCGCCTCAACTTTCTCGCGTTGTTCGCTCACGATCGCTTGCTCGGTTTTGATCTCGGTAATATCGACGGTCGTACCGGCGACACGGATTGGCTCGCCGGACGCGCTACGCTCGACGATACGACCTTGGGCGTAGACCCAGATCCAGTCACCCACCTTGTGTCTCATCCGTACTTCCGCGCTGTACACACTGCGCGTGCCGCGAAGATGTTCGTCCATCGCTTCATTTGCACGCACCAGATCATCGGGATGGGCGAACTTTTCAAATACCTTCGACGTTATCGGTTCGATTTCCGACAGCGTGTAGCCGAGCATCTCCGCCCAGCGTTCGTCCGTCGTCGTAATACCCGTGGGGATGTGCCATTCCCATATTCCCGCTCGAGAACCGGAAAGAGCGCTTTCGAGACGAGCGTGGGTCTCGTCCAACTCGGCCCGGGTTGCTCGATACGCCTCGGTTCTTTGTTTAGTGTCCAAATACGTCGCGATTCGATCGGCGATATTGCGGAGAAGCTTTTTCTCGGCGTCCCGGATTAACGAGATTTCCGCCTCAGGGTGCACGTTGAGGCAGGCGAGCTCGATGGTAACGGAGGTGTGTGCTCCACTATCGGTGGAGGCCGCAACGACGGATCGGTCGGGTCTAAATCGACCGTCGGTAAACTCCTGTGTGCCGCAGGTGATTCGCACGGCGCATTCGCCCCGATGGACAAACGCATTGGTCGCAATCTCGACGATTCGCGGAATGACGAGATCAATCGGTTCGCCCGTGTTGGCGAGCAACTCCGAGACCTGATAAATACACTGTAGCTCGGAGAGTCTCTCGGTCAGTTGATCGCGACGCAGCGCCGCCTCGCGGTATGCGGTTGAGCGATCGCGGCGAATCCGCAACGCCCGTATCCCGTACGAAATCGATCGCGCGAGTTCTTCGAGGAGTATTCGTGCTTCTTCCTCAAACGAATCACCGTGGGAACTGTAGATTGCCAGACAACCCCAAATCGTTGCTTGTTCGACAAACGGAAAATAGGCGGAGGATCGATAGCCAAATCCGACTAGTGATTCTCGCCGCGAATCCTCGATCAGCGTTCGTCCGGTTTCGAGAACGGTCTGAACGCGGTCGAGTTCGACGCGTACCTCGGGTTGCTCGTGGTTATTGAGGTTTTCCGTGAGCTCGTCGTTACCGTGACTGGCGACAAGCTGGATCGAAGATTCAGAATCAGTAATCGGCAGACCGATCCACGCATAGTCAAATCCGCCGAAATCGACGACTACCCGACACATGTCGCGGAGCAATGACAGCTCCGGTTGGGGACGTTCGATTAACGCGAGCCGACGATTAAACTCGCTGACCGCCAAGAGCGCCTGGTTGGCTCGTTTGAGCGATCGCTCCTGATCAAACCGTTCCAACGCCATCGTTATCGACTGCGACAACACAAAAATGCCGGACGATTTTAATACGTATCCGTATCGCGTAACGTCGCGGACCGTGGCGACGACTTCGGGCTCGGCGTGGGCGGTCAAAAAAAGAATCGGCAATGATTGGGTTTGGAGAATCCGACGTGCGGCCGAAACTCCGTTGATACCGCGACCGAGATCGATGTCCATCAAGATGATATCGATCTCCGGGTCTTGTTCAACAAACGCGACGGCGGCCTCACCGCTGGACGCGGTCTCTACATCGTACCCTTGTTCGCGCAACTCTTCCGATTGCGCCAACGAAACGATCGGTTCGTCTTCTACAAGGAGAATTTTGACGTTCTTACGCGCCGGCAGGGTGTCCGTTGGCATTTGCTCGACCCAATTACGGGTATCCGCTCCATATTATAGGTGGCGAACGCGCTGTCGCGCAATAAATACGCCAACTTGAATATCGATGGGTGCCGTGGTTTACTAAACGGGGAGTGCGCGATGATACGGTCGATCATACATGGATCTCGAGGTCGGATGGGTGCGGCGATCGCCCGCGCTATCGCCGACGATGAACGCTTTTCGTTTGTGGCCGGTGTTGATCTTGATGATACATCGGTATCGGAGACACCGACCTATAAATCTCTTCGTGCCGTTCGCGAGCCCGCTGACGTCGTAATCGATTTCTCCTCCCCGGCCGCGATCGAAACGCTTGTTGCCGACGCGGCGAGTCGCGCGATACCCCTCGTCGTCGCCACAACCGGTCTGTCCCAGAGTCAGTTGGAGACGATCGACTCTGCGTCTCAGCACATTGCGGTCCTCCAGGCCGCCAATATGTCGCTCGGTATCAACCTCCTGCGGAGCCTGGTTCGTCGGGCGAGCAGCGTTCTTGGAAACCAGTTTGACATTGAAATTATCGAGAAGCATCACAAGATGAAAAAGGATGCGCCGAGTGGAACCGCGCTGGCATTGGCGGACGATGCGGCCGCAGGTGATCGCGACCGATTTGTCTATGGCCGCCACGGCACCAACGCGTTAAGAAATACCGGTGAAATCGGAATACACGCGGTCCGCGGCGGCACAATTGTCGGAGAACACGACGTTGTTTTCGCGGGACCCGACGAGGTAATAACGTTACGTCACACCGCCTATTCGCGATCCTTGTTTGCCTCCGGCGCGCTTGCAGCGGCGGCATTTCTCGTCGGTCGCCCCGCCGGGCGTTATACGATGGACGATGTCCTCGCCGCTATCTAAACCTATCCAAAAGAGACGCAAAGACCTAATTGCCACGATGTGGACCGTGGCGGTTCTTTGGGTGCTTGTTGGGCAAGCAACAACGGCCCAGACGCAACTCGAGGCTCGTCGTGGCGTTCTCGATCTTCGATCGATGCCGGGGGCACTTGAGCGGCCTATTAAGCTCCGCGGTGACTGGGAATGGTTCTGGGGCGCGGCCCTCACGCCGCAGGAAATCGCCGAACACGGTACGGGAACGTTCCGGACGATACCGACCGAGATTTACGGTCCGGTCGCATCAGACGGCACGCAAGCACGCGGCGTCGCAACGGCCAGGCTGCAGATTCGCCTCCCCCGTCGGGAATACTACAATTCGTTTGCCGTCAAAATACCCTATTTTGGTTCCGCGTACCGAGTCTGGATTAACGGCGTCGAGGTCCGACGAGTCGGCACTATCGGAACACCGCCGGATTACGAGGACTACCTTCCGCGATTTATTCCGACGGAGACTCCGTTTGTGATCTCTCCCGGCACCGACTCCGAGATCGAGATCGTCATCAACGTTGCCAATTTCTATCATCGGCGATTGCGTCTGCTCGACGTCTGGGTCGGTCCGCTACGTCAGATTCAGCGCATGACGCAAGTCCGCCTCATCTGGCAGGGAGTACTATTTGGTAGTTTACTCCTGCTCGCCGTCTATCACGTTATCCTCTACGCCATGCATCCGTCTGATCGAGCGATTCTCTACTTTGCGTTGATATCGCTGGTGACAGCCCTCCGCAGCGGCATCGTCGGCGAGCGAATACTCGTCCGCTTGTGGCCCGCGATGCCGGCCGAGCTCATGATGAAGATAGGGTTTTCGCCCGTTTTCGTTCTCCCCTGGCTTCTCGTCCTCTATATTCTTGCACTCACCAAAGACAGCGTTTTTCCGTTGCTTCGGCGAGTCACCGTCGCTCTCCTCGCGTTGTCGATCGCGATCCTGGTTTTTTCGCGCTTGCCCGTCTACGATTGGATCTTTCAATACGGTATGATCCCGATCGTCGTCTACGGGCTCGGCGCACTGGGAACGGTGCTCGTCCGTCGGCCGTTTGAGGGGACGCGGGCGCCGTTGATTCTGTTTTTGAGTGCCGTTGCGGTTGCGGCGACGGCCCTCAACGACTACGCGCGCGAACTCTGGTCCGCGCCTACGCCGGAGCTGTTTTCGCTCGGCATCCTGGCGTTTCTCCTCCTCCAGGCCTACTTCCTCGCCTCCCGCCTCAACGATGCGCGCCTCGCGTCCGAACGGCTCCAGGCTGAGTCCCAGTCGTTCGCAACGGGACTCGAGCTGCGCATAGCCGAGCGCACGCGGGAGCTCCAGGTTGCCAATGCGGCGCTGCAGGCGCTTTCGCATCAAGATCCCCTCACTGGAGTTGCCAACCGTCGAGCGTTTGAAGAGGCGATCGACCGCGAATGGCGTCGCTGTGTCCGCAATCGACAGGAAATTGCCGTCATCATGGTAGACGTCGACATGTTCAAACGTTTTAACGACTACTACGGACACCCGGTTGGCGATCAGTGTCTGACGACGGTTGCCGAGACGCTCGACACGCAGATCCATCGAAGCACCGATTTTGTCGCCCGCTACGGCGGGGAGGAGTTTGTCGTGCTCCTTCCCGAGACGGGAACCGCGTCCGCGGTCCGAGTCGCCGAACGTATGCGACTCGCGATCGAGAAACTTTCTATACCGCACGAGGCCAGCACAACGACGGACGTCGTCACGGCGAGCTTTGGCGTTGTCGCCGTTACGGCGAGCGCGGCGATGGCGTCGACGGAACTCGTCGCAAAAGCGGACCAGGCCCTCTATGCAGCCAAAGAGGCGGGTCGAAACCGTGTCGTCGGCGTAGACGACAAAACCGGTGAGTACCGCGACCATACACATTTTGCATGACACTCGATAGGATTCGCGCATGAGCACCCCTAGCTATCAGCCGGTGACGGAGGCGATCGTCGGAGAGTTGGCCGGAATCGTCGGTCAGGACAACATCATCCGCGACGATCCCGAACGACTGGAACCCTACGGCCACGACGAAATCCCCGATCGGCGTTACGCCCATCTCCCTGAGATCGTCGTAAAACCGCGAACCGCCGCCGAAATTGCCCAGATTATGCGTCTGGCGAATCGCGAGCTAATCCCCGTAACCCCACGCGGCGCGGGCAGCGGGCTTTCGGGTGGCGCGGTACCGATCTACGGCGGCATCCTGCTATCGAACGAGCGCCAGAACCGAATTCTCGAGATCGACCAAGAAAATATGATGGTCGTTGTTGAACCGGGCGTAGTCACCGCCGAGATAAATCAGGCGCTTGAGGGAACGGGCTTGTTCTACGCCGGGTATCCGATGAGTCTCGAGACCTGCACGATCGGGGGGAACGTCGCCGAAAACGCGGGCGGTGGCAAGGCGGTTAAGTACGGCGTGACGGGTAGGTACGTTCTCGGCATGGAAGTCGTCACGCCACTCGGCCAGATCGTTCGCTTTGGTGGCAAGCTGATAAAAGACGTCACGGGATACAACCTTGCCCAATTGATGGTCGGAAGCGAAGGCACGCTTGGCGTCTTTACAGAGATCACGCTGCGTCTTTCGCCGTCGCCACGGCGATCGGTCGATCTGCTCGCATTTTACACGGACGTTGACACGGCGATCGGCGCGGTACCGGAGATTATGCGCACCAGCGGCATCACCCCGACCGCAATTGAGTTTATGGACGATGAGAGCTTTTTACAGACCTGCCGGCACCTCAACGAATCGTTCGCGCCGGTCGACCCCGGTGCGGTATTGCTCATCACCGTCGACGGGAACGACTCCCAAGAGATTGAGAACGCGTACCTCTCTGTCGGTGATCAGTGTGTCAACGCGGGTGCATTCGAGGTCTTTGTCGCGGACAACACGCCCGCAAGCGAGCGGGTGTGGAAAGTTCGGCGGAACATCGCGGAGACCTACGCGCTCGTCAGTTCGGACCAGGCAAATGAGGATTTGGTCGTACCACCCGCGGCGATTCCGGACTTGGTCACGGGAATGAAGGCGATCGCGGCGCGATTTACCGTCGCGATTCCGGCGTATGGGCATGCCGGTGACGGAAACATCCACACGAGGGTTGTTAAACCGCCCGAGTGGAGCAGCGAACGCTGGGAAACGACGCTTTCCGAGATTCTGACGGAGCTGTACGACCTCACGGCCCGACTCGGCGGTCGGATAAGTGGCGAACACGGCGTCGGTCACAAACGTAAACGCTACGTCGGACAGTTCCTCTCTCCCGAATACCTCGACGTGGCTCGTGCTGTCAAATCTGCGTTTGACCCCAACGCCATCCTCAACCCGGGGAAGATATTCGATCTCTAATTCGCTGCTGCGGCTTCATCGGCGAGCGGATGTGTTGGGCGATCGGCTTTTATCGCGAGGACGCCGAGCGCTACGGCACACACGCCCGTTACGAGTGCCGCGGCCGAGTACCGTCCGGTAAGGTCACGGGCGAAGCTGAAAAACGCGGGGCCGATTGCGGTACCGAGGACGGTCACTGAGGTCGCAAATCCGGCGATCGACCCGAGATGTTTGCGTCCAAAAAAGCGCGGCCAGCCGACATTTGATACGACGCCAAACAAGCCCTGCATAATACCGTGGCCAACGACGACGCCAACATAGGCAACGCCCCCGGGGGCGGCCAACGAGAGTGAGAGAATTATACATCCGACGAGTTGGGCGATCGCGAGATACTTGAGTTTCACAAAGTCGGAGAGCCAGCTGCCGAAAATCTCGACCACGACCGCGACGATTGCGGCGGGGACGAACACGCTCACGGCCACCGCCCTCCCCATGCCGGCGTCGTCAAAAATGGAAATTATGTGAAAGGTATAAGCGGTCAAGAGGAGACCGCATAGGGCAAGCACCGCGGCAAAGATCCAAAACGTGTATGTGCGCCGTGCCTGCCGGGCGTTAAAGTCGTTTCCGGAGATCGCCTCGGCGTGAACACGGACGGCCCGCGTCGCCAGAGGGCCGTCGGGGACCAATCCGTGATCCTCCGGCTTATCCCGGAACACGATGAGAGCAAACAGCGCAAATACCGTCACGATAGCCGCAATCGTGTGCCATGCGCCTATCCAATCGCCCGCCGGACCGATGAGCGCCTCGAAAAACCGGGGTGCGGCGGAAAAACCAAACGCGAGACTCATACCCATCACGGCGTTGGCCAGTCCGCGCCGACGATCAAACCATTCCATCACCATGTTTCGTGATGCGAGGCTCAGCATACCCTGACCGCTGTATCGAAGCATCCAAAAGAGAACCGATGTGGCTGCTACGGTACGGACGACGTTGTGCCCAAGCGCGGCAGCCATCGTTGGTAAGGCCGTGAGCAGGATAAGCGTGACCGCGAGTAAACATGCGGAAGCCGTCGCGACCAGGCGAGCGCCAAAACGATCGTAGAGAAAACCGGTCCTGGCGAGGGTCGCCGCGCCCGCGAGCGTACCGATTAGATAGGCGATACTCAAAGCGGATCGCTCGATCGCCAGGGCGCTAATAAGGTAGTCCGTAAACACCGAAACACCGACGGTCTGTCCAGGCGCACTGGCGATCATCCCGAGAGTACCGGCCACAAGAACCGGCCACCCGTAGAAGAACGGCAAACGGGCGGGGTCAAACGGAAAACGGCGAAACCGCGGTGTTGCTGTCGACATGTGAGCGAACTATAGGTGATGTCCGGTAGACGGGTATAGTGTCCGCCCGACCGTCCTGATATGATCGCGATATGTCATCGGTCCGCTCAACGCTCGAACACGAGCTCGCTGCGATCGGCAGCGCGGAGAAAGCAGCACATTCGATCCGATTTTTTCGCACCGGACCCGGAGACTACGGCGAGGGCGACCGCTTTCTCGGCGTCACGGTCCCGGAGACGCGCCGGGTCGCGCGCGTCGTCCGTACCGCTGTACTCGATGATATCGGCGAGGCTCTTGACTCCCCGTTTCACGAGGTTCGTCTCGCCGCGCTTTTTACGCTCGTCTATCGTTTTGAACGCGCCGGCGAGGCCGAGCGCCGTGAGATTCTGGACCTCTACCTCGAAAAACGCGATTGTGTAAACAACTGGGACTTGGTCGATTCGAGCGCGCCGCAGATCGTGGGCGGATGGATTGCGACCGGTGGAGATCCAAACATTCTGGATGAGCTTATGGCAACCGAGGTGTTGTGGGATACACGGATTGCGATACTCGCCACCTTATCGCTGATTCGCGTCGGTGAGTACAAACCAACGCTTGCGCTGTGCCGTCGCGTGCTCTCTCATCCCCACGACCTGATTCACAAGGCCTCCGGTTGGATGTTGCGAGAAGTCGGGAAGCGCGATCCCGACATTCTGCGCCGATTTCTCGCGGATCACGCCGGGGAAATGCCGCGCACGATGCTGCGTTACGCGATTGAAAAGCTTCCGGCGGAGGAGCGAAAGGCCTGGCTCAGTGTCCGCTAATCGGCCGGCGTCCTCCGTGAACGCAACCGACTTGGCGCGTATCGTCGCGGATCGACGGGTGTGCGTCCTCACCGGGGCGGGTATCAGCACCGACTCCGGGATACCGGACTACCGCGGTCCTAACGGTTCACTCACGCGACGCTCGCCGATCAAGTATCAAGACTTTCTGCGCTCCGCGGACCATCGACGCCGCTACTGGGCGCGAAGTTGTCTCGGGTGGCCGTTTATGCGTGAACGGCAACCAAATGTGTCGCATCACATCGTCGCCAACTTGCAGGCGCGCGGCGTATTTGGACCGCTTATCACCCAGAACGTCGATGGTCTCCATCACGCCGCCGGAAGCGATCCAATCATCGAACTCCACGGATCACTCGATACGACCGTCTGTATGGATTGCGATAACCGAGTCGCCCGAGCCGAGATTCAAGATGAGATGCTGCGGCGTAATCCCGGTTGGCTTGATCAGGCGATCGCAGTTGCACCGGACGGAGATGCCGAACTCGACGAACGGTTTATCGAGCGTTTTCACGTACCGACCTGTCGTCGCTGTTCCGGTCCGATAAAGCCGGACGTCGTCCTGTTTGGCGAATCGGTGCCGCGGGACAGAGTTGCCCGCGCTTTTGGGTGGGTCGATCAGGCCGAGGTCCTCCTGGTGTTGGGCTCGTCGCTAACCGTCTACTCCGGATATCGCTTCGCGGAACATGCCTCGCGTACCGGGAAGACCGTCGCGCTTGTGAACATCGGCTCAAATCGAGCGGACAGGATCGCGTCGGTCAAAGTTGACGCTCCCCTTGCGGATGTTCTTATCGATCTTTCGACGACGCTCGGGCTTGATCCCGATGAAACCCGCGAAACAGCATCAACGCCCATACCAGAGTAAAAACCGCCCATACAGCAAACAGATAACGGCGACGACCCGATCCAAACGCGTCGAGCAATGCGCCGGTGGCGACGTAGGCGACGGGCGCGATGAGCGCGCTTCCCGCCTCCAGAAGAGCAAATAAGCGCCCGTGCAGATCGGCGGGAACGCGGAACTGGATCGCGGTCGTAACGTAGATGTACACGGCGGCGGCGGCCGCCCCAAGGACAAACGCCGCGACGGTAACGACGGGCATCGACATTCCCAGGAATAACGCAATAAACGAGACCGCGACCGCGCTGTAGGCGATAGCCGGATACGGTCGCTGGAGCATCCTGGCACTTGTAGTTCTCCGAAGTGCCAGGAACAGTACAATTCCACCCGCGAGCGAAACGGCAAATATGAGTCCGAGTTCAGTTTCTGACCGTTGCAGTTCGTCGATCACGATAAACGGAAGGGCGAGAAGCAAAGTCGGCGAGAAAAGAAAGAGCCCAAACTGGGATAGAAAGAGCGGCATCAGGAGCGGATCGCGGCGGACCGCGTCAAATCCCTTTTTTATCGCAGCTAAAGACTGCGGCCGTTTCTCGCGATCGGCGGTCGCGATTCCGCGCTCGGTAATCCACAGTTCACCGAGCCCGGAGATTAGGAAGGTAAGTCCGTTTACGGCAAACAGGAGCGCGGGACCAAGAAAGACGTACAACGCGCCGGCAGCGGCGTTCCCGGCAAGGTTAAAAGACTGATTTGTCGCAGCACGCAGCCCATTCGCGTTCTGAAGTTTTTCCTGGGGAACGATCGCCGGGATAAGCGCCTGTGCCGCCGGTACAAAAAAGGCATGGCCGATCCCGAGGAGCAGAGCTACGCCGAGCAAACCGGAGGTGAGGGCACTTCGCGCCGGTACCGCGAGCAACGCGATATCGATACCCCGGAGGATCGCGGCCGCCGCGATCATGACGAGCCCACGGGCGATATCTGAGACTACCAGAATAAGGCGTCGCGAGACGGAATCGACGATTATGCCCACCAGCGGGCTGAGAATCGCGCCGGGAACGAGGGCGAGAAACTGAAACAACCCGAGAAGAAACGCGCTGTCGTAGAGTTCCTTAAAAAGGAGAATCATTGAGATCAGGTACACGGCGTTTCCAAACGTCGAGACGCCGTTACCGATGACGAGCTTGGTCAAATCATTGCGATCGCGTCTCCCGTGCATAGAGGTGACGATAGCGACGGCGGGCCGACTTTTCAACGCTCACCGCGCGGAGTACTCTATCGCCCATGAGCACACTGTCGCGACGGATAAAAGCGGGATACGGAATCGGCGATCTCGGCGGCAACCTTTTTTTTACGATGGCCGGCTTCTATTTCTTGTTTTACCTCACCGACGCGATCGGTCTCGCCGCCGGCCTCGCCGGTACGGCGCTGATGATCGGCAAGATATGGGACGCCATAACCGATCCGCTCGTTGGGTACCTCTCCGACAGGACGCGCAGTCGCTGGGGACGGCGTCGTCCCTGGATCTTTGTCGGCGGTTTTGTCGTCTTTGGAAGCATGGTCCTGATGTTCTCGGTGCCGGTTGTGGGAGTATCCGCCTCGCAACAAACCGCGTTTTGGTTTGTCGTCATGGCCAACTGTCTACTCAACACCGGCTATACCCTGATCAACATACCCTACGGCGCCCTCACGCCGGATCTTACGAGTGACTACCACGAACGAACCGTCCTCAACGGCTGGCGCATGTCGTTTGCCGTCGTCGGCACCTTTATCGGCGCGGCCGCCGTCCTGCCGCTCATCAACGCGTTTGGCGGCGGTACCACGGGTTGGCGCGGCATGGCCGCGGTTACGGGCGCGGTTATCCTGGTGACCAGCACGATCGTCGTCGTTTCGGTGCGGGAAACCCATAAGCGCGCGATCGTCCGTCATATCGATATCTTTAGATCGTACGTCCAAGTCCTGAGCCTCAAGCCGTTTTTGCTCGCCCTTATTCCCTGGTCGCTCCACATTACGGGCGTCAACATAATCCAGGGCGCCCTCCTCTACTACTTTCGCAACATCTACGGCGACGAGGCAGCCTTTCAGATCGCCTTACCGATACTCCTCGCCAGCGCCATTCTCTTTATACCAGTGTGGGTACGACTATCCCGCTATCTGGGAAAGCGCGGGGCGTATAACGTCGGGATGTCGATTTTTGCTGCGTCCGTAATCGTCTTTTTTCTGTTTGGTCACGCCACGGGACCGAGTTTTGCGTTTGTCGTGATGGCTGTAGCCGGCGTCGGATTTGCGACACAGTACGTGATGCCCTACTCAATCATCCCCGACATCGTTGAGTACGACTACGCCGAGAACGGCGTCCGTCGCGAGGGGGTGTTTTACGGATTGTGGACCTTTATGTCCAAGATCGGACAGGCGATCGGAATTTCGCTCAACGGCTTGGTTTTGTCGTTGTTCGGATATCGTGAAACCGTCGCCGACGTCGTCGTCGCCCAACCAAGATCGGCCTTGATCGGAATCAGACTTATCGCGGGACCCATCCCGGCATTTTTCTTCGTGATCGGCGTCGTCGTTTTAAGCTTTTATCCGATATCCCGATCGGTCTATCGTCAGATTCAGGAGAAGATCAGCCGCCGAGAGGCCGCCGGGGAGATCGGCGAGTTGGCAATCGAACAAACCGATCAGCTATAGCTGTCCTTGAGGACGCCCCGATACAGTCGCTGACGTTCGTAGAGGGTGTCGTACGGCGCGCGAAACGCCTCCTCGAGGCGGTTGCGGCTCAGAAGCTCGTCGGGCATTCCCGTCGTAATCGTACCGTCCTCGCCGAACAGTACGACACGATCGGCATATCGGCGAGCGAGTTCGACATCGTGTACGCTCGCGTAGATTGCGCGATCGGTACCGGCAATCTCGCTCAGATAGGCAAAAAGCGTATCGGCGCGACCCGGTTCGACGGCAAAGACCGGCTCATCAAGCATAACCACCGGCGACCCGTAGAGCACACTCAACGCGACGATCGCGCGCTGCATCTCGCCCTTGCTAAGCTCCTGCATGCGCGCGCTGAGTCTGTCGCCGAGTCCAGCCGCCGACACGATCGCCGAACGTTGAGATTCGGCACGCTCGGGGGCAGCGCCGGATTCTGCGACGAGCGTGAGGAGCGTCCCGATCTGATCTTCGGTTTCAAACTCCATGTTTTGATAGACGATGGACGCGAGGCGGTTTCGCTCCTCCTCGAGATCGGGATCGAGCGCCGCGTCTTTATATCGGGTCGTGGGAACGCCGCAGATCTCTATACCGCCCGCTTGCGGAAAGAGTCGGGCGGCGGCCAACAACATAAGCGTCGATTTGCCGATTCCGTTGGGTCCGACAAAAAATACCAGGCCCGGCGATAGGTCGAGGTCGAGATCGGCGAACACCGGTTCGGAATTGGTATCCGGCCAGGCAAACGTGACGCCTGATAGGGCTATTGCCGGATCGGTCATTTTGCCAAACCGCGGAGATCACGATACGCCTGAACCGACTCCATCGGCGGACGCTCTTCCTCCACGATTGTGTGCTCGACCGTCTCAAAATCCTGGTCGTGGGCTTGGAACTGGCGCAGCACCGTCGACATATCCGGAAGATCCGAAAAAATTCCGAGCTTCTCCGCCCGCGACAAAAATGTCTGGAGAATACCAAACGCCATTTTCCCGAGACTCCGCGTCGGTTGATTGCGGTGGACGCGCTGATCGAGATCGGTCTGGCCAAAGGCGTTTAAATCGTACTGCGAATACACGTCGATAAGATGACTCGTCTCGACCCCATAGCCGATCGGAAATGGAATTCGTTCGAGTACTTCGCGTCGGACCGCGTATTCTCCCGAGAGCGGTTGGATGATCGCCGTTAACTCCGGAAAGAACAGCGAGAACAAGGGGCGAATCAGGATCTCGGTTACCCGGCCACCGCCGCTGGGGCGAATACCCTGGCTCGAGGCGAGCGGTCGATCGTAAAACGCCTTGACGTATTTGATCTCCGGGCGATGGATCAACGGCGCCACGAGTCCGTAGACAAAACGGGGATGTATGTTCTTTATGTCGGCGTCGATGTAGACGATGATGTCGCCGGTCAGCTGGTAAATCGCTTTCCAGAGATTCTCGCCCTTGCCGCGTTTCTCGGGAAGTTCGGGGAGGATATCGGCCGCGAGGTAGGTGTCGGCGCCAAAATTTGCCGCCACCTCGAGCGTCTTATCGGTGCTACCCGAATCGATGATCGCGATCTCGTCGATAAGCGGGTAACGCTGCATAAGCTCGCTGCGGAAAATCACAACCTCTTTCCCGATCGTGCTTTCCTCGTTGAGCGTTGGGATACAGAGCGATATCGACACGCCCGCTTTCTCCTTGGCCTCGACGAGCTCCTTAAGATCACGAAACTCAGAGTGATGAAAGGTATTGGATTTGAGCCACGAGTTAAGCGTCATCGGTAAAGCCTCCATCGATCGCCACGAGCATGCCGACGAGCTGCGCGAGGCCGAGATAGATCGGTTCGATCTCGAGGCGCTCCAACTCCTCGTTGTACTGCTCACCTTGGGTGAGTCCAATCGTCACGGCGGGGATGTGGTGGTCGATAAACGCAGACAGCTCAGAGGTACTCGGCGAGATGCGCGGATTGACGCCAAGCGACTTGATAATCGATCGCGAGTGCGAAGCGAGCGGATGGGAAAATCCGATGCCACCCGGTTCCCGGCGCGCGAGCACGTTAAACTCGACTTCGGCACCGGTCTGGGAACTGGTTTCCGCGGCGATGTCGCTGATTTGGTCGCCAAGACCACGGACGATGTCGCCGGACTCACTGCGGATCTCAAACTGGAGCGTCGCCTGGCGCGGAATCGTGTTAAACGACGCTCCCGCTTCGATGCTGTTGAGAACGATCGACGTGCGCGGACGTCTCGGTAGCGGAATCTCAAGAATTCGGTTTACCACGTCGTTCATGTTGACGATCGCGCCGCCGGCCCCAAAGCGCGTCCAGTCGTACTCCTCGGGCACGCGGTAGTGAATCTCACCACGGAGCATTCCGATCGACGCGTAGCTAAGACGCCCGAGTTTGACGCCTTCGAGGCAGATCCCGCTGGCCACCGGGACGTTTTTGTTGTTGAGGAAAAACCGGATACCTTCCAGATCGCCGCGACCGAGACTGCGGGCACTGCCCATCAGAAGAACATCGGATCGTAGTTGAATACCTAGACGATCGAGAATGATCGGCAAAGTGACAAGCGCCGCGAGGCCAAGGCTGTTGTCACCGATCCCCGCTCCGGAGACGGCGCCGGGTTCGATCGTAACGGTGTGATCGATGTTGGCCGGAAACACCGTATCCATGTGGGCGACGACAAGTATGTTCTGGTCGCCGTTTGTACCGGGAAGGATGCCAAGCGCGTTGCCCGCCTCATCGGTCGAGCAGTTTTGCAGCTGGTATTCGTTAAAGCGTTCAAGAAGGAATCCGATGCGCTGTTGCTCGCCAAAGGTCGGAGATGGGATCTCGGAGACCATCACCAGGTTGGTAAGCAGGATCTCGCTCAGGTCACGCGCTCCATCCTGAAACTCCGGTAAGCGGTCTACGAGTCGAGCCAAATCGCGATTCATATCAAAAGGATAGTCTGAATCGGGCTCCGTCGCAACGTTGACGCCCGACGATGCTGGAACTACAATAGGCGGGAAGTTTCACCAGAACATATCTAAAGGAGCATCAGCGTGCCGAACCTTGAAGCAAGCTATATGGGCATTCCCCTCAAGAATCCCTTTGTTGTCGGAGCGTGTAGTCTGACCGCGCACATGGACGCGATCAAACGGATCGAAGATGCCGGCGCTGCGGCGATCGTTATTCAATCTCTTTTTGAGGAGCAGATCCAGTTACAGCGTCTTCGGATGGAAGAAGAGCTGGCGATGAACGACAACCTGGACGCCGAGATTCAGGATCTTTTTCCGGACGTAGAGCATGGCGGGCCCGAGGAACACCTGATGTGGGTTCGCAAAACAAAAGAAGCGGTCGGCATGCCGGTGATCGGTAGTCTTAACTGTATCAACGCCGAGACCTGGGCTGAGTGGGCCGTCCGCCTCGAAGAGACCGGCGTCGACGGATTGGAGCTCAATTTCTTTGCGATTCCGATCGACTCAACCCAGAACTCCCAGGCGATTGAGAGCGAGCAGATTGATGCGCTCAACCAAGTTAAGGCAAAAGTAAAAGTTCCGATCTCGGTCAAGCTGAGCCCGTTCTACACGAGCCCACTCGAGATCATCAACAAGATGGACAAAGCGGGAGTCGACGGATTTGTCCTGTTCAACCGCCTGTTCCACCCGAGTTTTAACATCGAAAAGGAGACGGGACAGTACCCGTTTAACCTGAGCACGTCCAACGACCACCGCCTCGCCCTTCGATTTGCCGGGCTCCTCTACAACACGATCAAAGGATCGATTTGTGCGTCCAACGGCGTTCACACCGGTGAGGACGCGATCGAAGTACTTCTCGCCGGTGCCGATGTGTTCCAGGCGGTGAGCGCGCTCTATCGCAATCGCGTCGACGTCATCTCGGCGATTCTCAACGACATTGAAGCGTGGATGGATCGTAAAGGATATGCGACGCTCGACGATTTCCGTGGCAAGCTAAGCGTCGAAAAGACGCCGGATAAGTGGACGTATCGCCGGGCCCAGTACGTCAAGATGCTGCTGAGTTCCGACAACTACGTAACCCGTCCTCCCGTTTAAAACACCATGGCTATGGCGTACGCGGAGCATCCCTTTGGGGTGCTCCCGTCGGGGGAGCAGGTCTCCCGATTTGATCTCGAAAACGGTGCCGGTACACGGGTCAGTGTCATCAACTACGGCTGCGTCATCACGAGTGTGCAAACGGCAGATCGAAACGGAACCAGTGACGAGATTACGCTCGCGTTTGACTCGCTCGATGACTTTCTAGCCGGTGCTCCATACTACGGAGCCCTGATCGGGCGAGTGGCCAATCGTATTTCCGGCGGCGGGTTTTCGCTCGACGGGCAGTTCTACAACGTCGCCTCCAATCAACGCGGGATCCTCCATCTCCACGGCGGGAACAAAGGTTTTGACAAACGGGTCTACGAGGCGACGCCCTTTAAGGACAACTCAAACGTTGGTGTCCGCTTTTTCCGCGTGAGTCCTGACGGCGAGGAGGGCTATCCCGGAAATCTCTCGCTTACCCATACCGTGACGCTAACCGACGATAACCGTTTGATTCTGGACTATGACGCAACCACGGACGCGCGTACCTTGGTAAACCTTACCAATCATACCTACTGGAATCTGTCGTCGGATAAGACGATTCTCGATCACGAGTTGTATCTCAACGCCGGCGAGGTCGCGGCAGCTGAGAACGCGCTCCCTTCGGGTGAGTTTGTGACGTTGCAGCCGGGAGACGCTCTCGATTTTTCCGAATGGAAAACTATTGGAAAAGATGTCGATAACGTCGTCGGCAACTCGGGCTACGACCACTCCTACCGCGTTCGCGGAGCGGGAACTGAGCTTGAAGCGACCGGAGACGTCGTGCACGCCGCCTCGGTTCGCTCCGCCGCGTCGGGACGAAAGATGGATATTTACACGACCTCACCCGACGCCCACTTTTACTCGGGAAACAACCTTACGGGTCAACGCGGACGAGACGGTTCCAGCCTATCGGGACGCGAGGCGCTGTGTATCGAATGCGAGTTCTTTCCGGACGCACCAAACAATCCAACGTTCCCCTCGATCGTGCTCGATCCGGGAGCGCGTTATCGACAACGCACCGAATATCGCTTCTCGACCTATTAAGTCGCGTAGATTTACTGCGGCGGTTCGGGAACAACAACGTAGACCGAATCGCCGATTCTGACGGTATCACCCGGAATCTCCAGTCGAGCGATAATCGAGCGATGGACGATCGCGACTATCCGCGCCAAAACGAGCGGCTCATCGCTTGTCTCGGCATCGCGGCTTGTGATCGCGAGCCGGCTCATCTCTCGTCGCGTGTAGATTTCACGACGCTCGATAAAAAACAGTCCACCCTCGTCGACGCCGACGACCGGTCCCAGGTAGGCGTAGCCGCCGATTTCGATCGGCGACAACGGCTCTTCCGCGGCAGGACCACGCTGGACACGATCGGATCCGGACGCAACCGCAACTAAGCCTTCGCTCGGAACCCCGCTCTCCGGTAGATTCGATCGCGTTTGTTCGGGATTATCGACGGATCCCGGCCGCTCGGATGCTTCGCCACCGTTTACTCCGCCGGTGATTTCCTCGATCGGACGCGTTTGTCCCTCCGACGCCGCGCCCGGAGCCGCGCCCGGAGCCGCGCCCGGAGCCGCGACAAAATCGTCCGCCGGACGAGCGTTGCTCGTCTCCAGCGCTCGAGCGGCGACCGCTGGATCACCGCCCGATGTCGCGACGGGACCGCGTGCGGACGTCGCTGGAGGGTCCGCGGTGGACGCCGCAGCATCGACGCGATCCCCTTGCGGAACGCGTTCCAAACGACTACTTGGACTATCAAACAGCACGCCGGCAACCTGCCGGTCGTCGTCGCTCACGAGATCGGTATCCGGTTGTCGCGACTCGGTCGCCGGCTCAGATCTTCCGTCGACAAAGGAGACCCGTGGTGACTCAATCGGGACGAGAGCAATGGCGATCTCCGTAGATCGGGCACGGGAGAGCTCGACGACGCGGCGCTCGCTTTGATATCCGGGCGCCTCCACCAAAATCGAGACCGATCGCGGTTCCGAAAAGGTGTAAATCGCGGGCGCCAAGCGCGGCGATTCGTCCTCAACGCGAACCGTCGCTCGATCCGGCGTTGTCGATACCCACAGTTCGGTCGCCGCTGTCTCGGAAACCGGCCGAGTGACCTGCGGCAGCGGTAGGTCGACACCGGATGAGGTCTGACGATACCGCTCGGCGACCGCGAGAAACTCCTCGTCACCGGTATCGCGGAGCAGGTCACGACCCTGCTCGGAGACCTCGGTACCTTCGAGATAGTAGTCTCCGAGTATCACAAGCCGTCGGCCGGCCTCGCGGCGCCATCGATCGGAGGCGATAAACGCAAGGCGTTCGTACTCGACGATCGCCTCGGCGAAACGCCCCGTTTCCTCGTAGGCACGCGCTCGATAGTAACGGGCCTCGGCTTCCCGCTCCGGGTCGGTTGGGCCTGCGAGGTACACGTCGACCTCGGCGATCGCCTGATCGTAGTCGAGCGTGAGGTACGGAGCTCGACCGGGCGGCCGGTCCGCATCGCGTTCCAGCGCTTCTTCCAACTGGTCGAAGAGGTCCAGGTAGTGAATCAGCTCGCGCGCCACCAACGCGTGCTCAAAGCGCGGATTGGAACGCGCAATGTCCGAGAACACGAGTCGAGCATCATCGATGCGACCATCCTGAGAGAGGCTGTAGCCGAGATGGAGCTTGATGTTTGCCCTTTCTATCTCTGAGAGCGCGTCGAGGCGCAGAATAGCCTGATAGGCGCGAACCGCTTCTTCCCAGCGCCGAGCTCGCTCGAGCGTATAGGCGCGGGCGATCGCCACGCTGGTCGTGGGATCGTGGCTTATTTCGAGCGGCGCCTTGCCCAACACCGACCGTAGTCCGTTGAGGGCGCGAAACTCGATCGTCGCCTCGACCGAGGCATCGATAATCGGGTCGGCAATCTTTGGATCGGAAATCGCGGCGAGCATCGCCTCGGCGCGAAGAATCTCGATTGGATCGCGCTCCAGGTTGGCGCGATCAAAGAGGTATCGATACCTCAGCAGCAACTTGGTCGCATCGGTCTGCTCGGAATCCGCCGCGTCGCTCATCAGCGTGTCGATCTCGACGAGACGGATCTCAAGCACGTTGCGGTTAAAAACGACAACGGCGACGAGGAATATCAGTATTCCAACGATTCTCGTAATATAAAAAACGGAGGAGCGCACCTCAGGCGGACTCCGCTTCCCCGCGGCGATCGATTACAAACCCGGATCCCTCGAGCTGCTTGGCGCGTTGTTTCACCCCGGCCACCGCGGCGATGACCTCCTCCGGCGATTGAAAACGCCCACCGTGGTCCAGAATAACGGCAACCGACACGCTCAACAGCGGAAAGACCTGGTCATTTCCGTTCCGATCACGTCCGTCGATGTATCCCCTTCGCCAGTCGCCGTCCGAGAAAAGCGAGCGTCGGTCGCGTTCAAAACTTGCGATAATGGTCTTGGCGAGGGATTCGGCGCTGTCTGCATCGGTAACGACGACAAAATCATCGCCTCCCTCGTGGCCGACAAACGATCCGGGCAGCGCATCGGTCGACTCGACGAGCCGGTCTCGCGTGTACAAGAGCGCCACGTCGCCTTGAGAAAAGCCGTAGTGATCGTTGTACGCCTTAAAGTTGTCGAGGTCGGCGTACATGACGGCAAAGGAGTCGTTGATTCTGGCTTCGATCTCGCCGTATATCGCGGGGTTGCCCGGTAGACCGGTCAGCGGATTAGAGTGGAGCGCCTCGTCGTGGATGCGCGAGACCGCCACGCTCATCTCGTTAAACGCGCTGGCAAGGCGCCCAAACTCGTTTCGTTTTACAACCGGCACGCGGATTTTAAAATTACCCCGTGATACTTGCTCGGTTGCGGCCACAATACGCTTCATCGGTCGTAATACCGTCTGATAGAGGTACACCGCCCAAACGGCGTGGAGCAGCACAACGACAAAAACGACAATCGCAGCCTGTCGGTAGAGATAGCTGAGACTACGGTCGATCTGCTCGAGCGGAACGTCCGCCCGAACCACGCTTGTACCCTCTACATCGGCGGTAAACGGTACGTAAATCGATACGGTTCGTCGTTCGTAGTCGAGATCATGATAAAACGACCGATAGGCAAAATCGCGGCGAGCCAACGCCATGCCCACGTTACGCAACGCGTCGCGCGGGCTTACTTCGAGGGTAACCGGGCGCAGCTCGCTCCGTACCGCGCCGGAATCGTCGTAGATGACCAGGCCGGAAATCCCGAGGAGTTCAAAGAGTTCTTCGTCCAGGACTGAGAGTCCGCCGTCGGCAAGCGAAGCTCCGAGCCGTGTCCCCAGAAACCGACTCTGGAGGGAGGCGTTCTCGGCGATAAGATCGAGCTGGTTCTCAAATATCATGACGAGGAGGACCGAAACGTTGAGCAGAACCAGACACGCATATACAAATGAAACGCGGAAAACTAGCGAGACGCGCACGATTTACACCTGCCTCCGCCATCCATTTTTATAAAAAAACGCGCAAATATCAAATAAAACTGTCACTACGAGGGCACAACAGCTCGAAGTGAAGCGATAAACCTCTCCCGGTTGTTTTCGACGAGAAATCGAAACGGCGGCGTGGCTTCAAACGTCCCGATCAAGGAGACGATCGGCGGCTGCGGATTGAAGATGCGCTGCATAAGCGTCTGCTCCGACGAGGTTTCAACGGCGCGGATATGCCCGAGGGGAATCGCGATCAGCACCTCTTTGTTCTTCGAAGAGCTTCCACCGAGATCGCTTCCAGCCATAACTAGCGAGGAGAACCAGTTTTGCTGCGGGAAGTGACGAAAATAAAAAGTCGACGCGCTGTGATACACAATGCCCCAGAGCGGGCCCTTTTCCTCGCGACCGTTTAAGTACCGCCCCAACGAATAGGCGAGGATCGGCTCGCCGATCTCTGCCTCGACGTTCTTCCAGAACTCCTCTATTGATTCCGACTGTTTTGCACGGTTAAAAAGCGCTGCCATATCGACACTATAGCATACTACGCGGAAACGACGGCTTCACGAGTTGTCCGCGGTACCTTATCAAGCGCCCGGAGGAGCAGCTCATCGGTCGGGAGATCTGGAAGCCGTCCACTGAGCGATTGCTTCCATTTTCGCGCTCCCGGCAGGCCGGCGAACAAACCAAGCATGTGGTTAATCACTCGCCGTGGGGGCGTACCCTCTCGCTCGGCCGAGCGGATGTACGGAAGCATTTCGACGACAACTTCCTCCCGCGTGTGCACCGGATCGCTCGGCGCGCCAAGGATCTCGCGATCAACCGAGGCAAATAGCCATGGCGTCTCGTACGCTGCGCGTCCAACCATAACGGCGTCGACGCTCGCGAGGTGCCGCGATATTTCTTCAACGGATTTAACGTGGCCGTTGAGTTCTACGTTGAGCCACGGACGCTCGCGTTTGAGTCGGTACACGTCGTGATACCTGATCGGTGGAACCGTCCGGTTTTGCTTGGGGTCAAGGCCCTGCAAAATTGCGATTCGCGCATGAACGGTAAAGCGACGAATCCCGGCGTCGGCCACGGCGTCCACAAACTCGAGCATATCGTCGTAGCTCTCCCGCCCGTCGATTCCGATCCGATGTTTGACGCTAATCGGCTTGTCGGTAGCAGACTGCATCGCTGTGACGATGCGCGCGACATGCTCGGGTCGCGCCATGAGACACGCGCCGAAGCGTCCGCTCTGTACGCGGTCACTCGGGCAGCCGACGTTGAGATTGTACTCGTCGTAGCCGTACTGTTCCGAGATTTCGATCGCGCGCGCGATTTCGGTCGGATCGTCACCGCCGAGCTGCAACGACAGCGGGTGTTCGTCGGGATGAAACGAAAGCAGACGATCGCGATCACCGAACACGATCGCGGCGCTTGTGATCATTTCGGTGTACAGAAGCGTCCGGCGCGTCATCCGGCGCATAAAATAGCGATAGTGACGGTCGGTCCAATCCATCATCGGGGCGATACTCAGCGGGATCATGCGGCGTCCTCGAGAATGGTCCCCGCGCCGCGACAGTACGGTGGATCGTATATAACGGCAAACTGCCCCGCGGCGACCCCACGATCGGGTTGATCGAGGACGACCTTCATACGATCGGGCGTGTCTCCGGCCACGACCGTGCACTCCACTAATTGAGGACCGTGCCGAATCTTGGCGGCGTATCGGCCGGGAGTAATCGGTTCGTTTATTGAATGGACTAATCCAATTTCAAAGGTATCGCGCGCGTGATCGTCAACGTGGTCGGCGTGGGAGACCCGAACGACGTTGTTGTTGACGTCGCGGGCGACGACGTACCAAGGCCCGTTACCGAGACCGAGGCCCTGTCTCTGGCCGATCGTGTAGAACCACGCTCCGTTGTGGCGACCGAGCTCGCGACCACTCTCGTCCTCGAGGATCGGACCCTCGCGCTCGCCGAGGTAGTGCCGGACAAAATCCGGGTATTTGATCTTGCCGAGGAAGCAGATGCCCTGGCTATCGGGTCGGTTTTTGTTCGACAAATCGAGACGAGCCGCCATTTGGCGTACTTCCTCTTTTTGAAGCTCGGCGAGCGGAAACTCGCATCTGTGTAGCTGTTCGGCGGACAGATGCGACAGAAAGTAGGTTTGATCTTTTACCGGGTCGGAGGCCATTCTCAGCCGTTCGTCACCGCTCGCCGCCCGCTCGATCCCGGCGTAGTGACCGGTGACGATACGGTCGGCGTTTCCGCCGATCGCGTCGTAAAACGCGCCGAACTTGATGCGTTCGTTGCAAAAAATGTCGGGAGACGGCGTACGCCCCGCCCTGAGCTCCGCAATCGTATAGCTGACAACGCGCCGGTAGTACTCCTCCTGCAACGGAACAACCTCAAGCGGAACACCGAGTTGATCGGTCACGGAACGAGCAAAGGCAAGATCCTCTTCCCAGGGGCACTGCCCGAGAAACGAGAGTTCGTCTTCGAGCCAAATCTTTAGATAGTACGCGCGAACTTGCCCCGGAACACGCTCGGCCACTCGTGCCAACGCGACGGAGCTATCCACGCCGCCGGATACAAGGGCCGCATACTCCACGGCACTATGATGACAAATCAGACGCGCGACGGCAACCGAGGTGACGATAGCTCCTTTTCATCAGCATATTACAATGAGGAAAAAATCATGAAGATTGCCAGTTTTGTGTACACCGATTTCGAGGACCTGGAGTTCTGGTATCCAACCTATCGCCTGCGAGAAGTGGGCGCTACCATCGATGTCGTCGGCGAGGCCCCCGGCCGCGTCTACATTGGAAAGTACGGCGTCCCCGCCGAGAGCACCCATGGTTTTGACGACGTAAATCCCGAGGAGTATGATGGAGTACTTGTGCCGGGCGGTTGGGCGCCCGACAAACTGAGGCGGTTCCCGTCGGTACTGGAGTTTGTACGCCGTATGGATGAACGTCGCGCCGTCATCGGCCAAATCTGCCACGCAGGCTGGGTGTTGATCTCGGCCGGTATCTTGAACGGGCGCCGCGTCACCAGCACGCCGGGTATAAAAGATGATATGACCAATGCTGGCGCCATTTGGCTCGATGAGCCCGTTGTGGTTGATGGTCATCTGGTGTCGAGTCGCCGACCGCCTGATCTACCCGAATACGGGCGCGCCCTCGTTGCCGCGCTCACGGACGACAAGGAGCGTTGATGAACAGCGTAGGTATTAGCGACATGAGGCTGTACGTCCCCGAGCCCGTAGTTTCTCTTGAGACTATTTTTGCGCGCCGCGTTGCCGAAAGTCCCGGTTTGGAGCGCCGCTTACGTCGCGCGATCGAAGCGACCGATCAGCTCTCGATTCGATTCCCCAACCGCTGGGAGGACTCGGTAACGATGGCAAGTCAGGCCGTCAAAGCGCTTCTAAACGGCCGCTCAACCCCGGAGGGTATGCGCTATCTCGCCGTCGGTACCGAGACGTCGGTCGACATGTCCAAACCGATCGCGGCCTACGTTCAGGGAGCACTTCAGAGATCGGGAGTCGACGTCCCGCGGGAGATATCGACGTTTCAAGTACAACACGCCTGCGCGGGTGGTACGATCGCTCTCACCGGTGTCGGCTCACTCCTTCAGACGGCCGGTCGCGCCGATGAGTTTGGTGTTGTTGCCTGCAGCGACGTCGCGCGCTACGCAACGCCCTCGACGGCCGAGATTACCCAGGGCGCCGGCGCGGTCGCGATGCTGGTCGAAACGGACCCAAAACTCATTTCGTTCGACCTAACCACGATCGGTCTGGCTTCGGAAGATGTCGACGACTTCTTTCGACCTCTTGCCTCGGTAACCGCGCGCGTCAAGGGGCGGTATTCGGTTGATTGCTACAACGACGCCCTCGACACGGCGTTTCTCGATCACACCAAGCGCCGTGGGATCGATCCGGCGCATGCACTCAACGATACCGATGTATTTGTTCTCCACGTTCCGTTTTACCGCATGGCGGTGACTGGACTCACCCGCCTCATTGAGCGTCGGCTCGGAGTAGATATGGAGGCGGCGACCGCTTTTCTTCAGGAACGGCGGTTTTTTGAGGGAATCGAGGCGAGTCGTCACATCGGCAATATCTATTCGGGTTCGGTGTACATGTCGCTAATGTACGCCTTGTGGAACCGATACCGAGCGATCGGCGACGGAATCGTCGGTCAGTCGGTTATGCTCGCGTCGTATGGATCCGGAAACACGATGACGGTGCTCCGCGGTACGATCGCCCCCGGCGCCCCCGCGGTTCTCGACGACTGGGATCTGCAGGCGATAATCGATGCCGCTCGCGAAACCGATTTTGCTCGCTATCTCCAGTTTGTGGAGCGCGAGGAATACGACCTATCGTACGGTTCGGTGAGCGATGGAGCGGATGTACCGGAAGAATCCTATTATCTTGCCGAGGTGCGCGAGGACGGGTATCGCGAGTATCGGTTTAAAGAGAAATGAGCGAGAACGGCGATCACAGCGCCGCCGAGATGGCCGGGCGTAAAAGCGCCCATCTTGAAATCTGCCTTGACGCGGAACGATTCGCCGTTGAATCGGGGAGAACCCGGCTCAACGAGGTTCATCTCGTCCATCGCGCGCTCCCGGAAATAAACGTAAACGACGTTGAGACCACAAGCGATTTTCTCGGACATCCCGTTGCGATGCCGATCTTTATCTCGTCGATGACGGGAGGATCGAGCGAGGGTTTCCAGACAAACAAGGATCTCGCGACGATCGCGGGCGAGTTGGCGATACCGGTTGGAATGGGCTCGATCCGCATCCTTCTGCGGCGACCGGAGGCGATATCGGACTTTATGCTCAAACGGTATGCTCCGAGCGTCCCCGTTTTTGCCAACATCGGCGGCGTACAACTTCCCCAGATTACCCACGACAAAATCTATCGCCTCGTAGACCAACTCAAGGTCGACGGAATTGCGATTCATCTCAATCCCGCCCAGGAACTCTTCCAGGAAGAGGGGGATCGCGACTTCTCCGGGGTACTCGCCGCGACGGCAGCGTTTATCGAGCGCGCGCCGGTTCCCGTTATCGTCAAAGAGACGGGATTCGGCATAAACCCCGCCGAGGTCCAGGAGCTGTTTGACGTCGGCGCACATTACGTGGATATCGCCGGAACGGGAGGGACCAACTGGGCCCGCGTCGAGGCGTATCGCGACGAGGACCCGCGGGCGTTGACCGGAGTTACCGAGTTTGACGAATGGGGACTCCCGTCCGCCCTCGTGCTAGCGGTATTGGGACGCACGCGGCGCGGCGTACTGGCTTCCGGTGGCTTGCGAACCGGACTCGACGCGGTCAGATCACTGGCGCTCGGAGCTCACGCCTGCGGGTTTGCGTTACCCTTTATCCGCGCGCTCCGCGGCGGAGGAATCGAAAGCGCGGTGGATTTTGGACGACAGCTTAAGTATGTTATCCAAAATGCTATGGTATTATGCGGAATAGGGTCTGTGGACGACTTTCGACGAGTTCCACTATGGCTCGATCGGTCGCTTAGGGACGACGCCAACGCTCTTGCCGAAGCATGTAGGACAGGAGGAGGCGTTCCGTAGAATGGCAGATTTATCCTATTCGATCACCGATCAGGTTCTGGAGCTCCCTAGAAATTTTCGAAAGCTCGGCGCTCGCGATAAGCGACAGGTTCTCACCGAACTCATCGAGCTGTCTCGGGAAGAGCTACACGCATCGGCGCCTTCACCGGATCTCCTTGACCTTGCCGATGTGATGGTTGAGTCCGCCGTCGGAATTATGCCCGTTCCACTCGGCATCGCATCGGGATTTCTCGTTGACGGACGAATCTACAACGTTCCGATGGCGGTCGAGGAGCCGTCGGTGATCGCCGCCGCAACCTACGCCGGTCGGATCGTGGCCGGCGCCGGAGGATTTACAACTCATACCACCGGTCAGGTCATGACCGCCCAAATTGCCATTGACGGCGCCAAACCCGAAGCGGAGGACAAGATTCGCTCGGCGACAACGGAGCTCCACGCCGACCTCGTCGATATCCTCGGCCCGATGACGCGTCGTGGCGGTGGATTCCGCGGGATCGACGTTACGCGGTTCGAACAAAGCGACCTGCTTGTCGTTTACCTGCACGTCGACACCCGCGACGCGATGGGCGCCAATATCATAAACACCGCCGCCGAGGCGCTTCGCGGCCCCCTGGAGCGCATAAGCGGGGGAAACGTTCTTATGGCGATTCTCACCAACGCGGCGCCCCGTCGACGCGCATGTGCGAGTTTTCGCATACCGGTGGAGGCGCTCGGCCGAACCGGTTTTGATGGACCAACGATGGCCAGGAGAATCGTCCGCGCCAACGAGTTTGCCGACACCGATCGTTTGCGAGCGGTGACGCACAACAAAGGGATCATGAACGGAATCAGCTCGCTCGCGCTGGCAACCGGCAACGATACGCGGGCGATTGAGGCGTCGGCCCACGCCGCGGCGGTCCGCGACGGCCAGTATCGATCGCTTACCGAGTACCGCGTCGTCGGCTCGGAGCTCGTCGGTCGTCTGGAGATACCGATGGCGATCGGTACGGTCGGCGGTGCCGTGGGATTTCATCCCGTTTCGGCGTTTGCGCTTCACGTTCTGTTTATGGATCAGCAAGTCGAGCCGAGCGCCGATCTCCTCAGCCGCATCGCCCTATCGCTGGGTCTCGCCCAAAACCTCGCGGCGTTAATGGCCCTGGTAAGCGAGGGCATTCAAGCTGGACATATGCGTCGGCACGCCCGGCGTTTGGCCTGGAAGGCCGGCGCCCGTGACGCTGAGATCCAACGCTTGTCCGAGCGTGTGTGGGAGAACGGCCATTTTAATATTGAAACAGCGCGTGAGTTGTTTACCGAGTTGCGTCGAGAGCAGGAGAGGTGAACGGCGCGCGCACCGCTGAGGCACGCGCTCATCCGTCGCTCGCTCTCGTCAAGTACTGGGGCAAACAGACGACGGGTACAAACCTTCCCGCAACCACAAGTGTTGCCGTCACCTTATCCAATCTAGAAACGCGGACGGTCACGACCTACGATCCGACAATCTCGAATGATCTTGTCTACGTAGAGGACGAACGCCAAAGCGCCGATCGCTTTGCGGGGCTGTTTACGGCGCTGCGAGAGTGGATTATCGATCGTGGCGGCGAGTCCGGCGGCTTCGAGGTGCGCTCGCAAAACTCGTTTCCGACCGCTGCGGGGTTGGCGAGTTCCGCCTCAGGAATTGCGGCGCTTGTCGTTTCGGCGGTCAGGGCCGCGATCCCGGGGATAGATCTCGATAACGGCGACATCCGTCGAGAGCTCTCCGCAATTGCCCGTATCGGTAGCGGATCCGCATCCCGGAGTGTGTACGGCGGGTTTACGCGCTGGGAGGCGGGTGCCGACTACGCAGAACCGCTCGGGACTAAAGACTGGTGGCCCGATTTTCGGGTCGTTGTCGTTCCAGTTTCGACAGACAAAAAACCGCTTTCATCCAGAGAGGCGATGAACCGTACCCGGGCGGAATCTCCGTTCTATTCGGCGTGGGTCGATGACGCCCCTGCGCAGGCGCACGCGGCCGAACAGGCGATCGCAGCACGGGACATCGAACTCCTCGGTCCGACGATACGCCTGAGTTACATGCGTATGTTTGCGACGATGCTCGCGGCCGCTCCACCGATCCTGTTCTGGCACCCCGACACAGTTGCCCTGATTCACCGCCTCGATAAATTACGTCGCGACGGCGTTCCCGCATTCGAGACGATCGACGCCGGTCCGCAGATCAAAGTTGTGACGACACGCGAGCACGTCGCGGCCGTACTCGAAACCGTCGGCGAGCTAAGCAAGACACCACCAGTCGTCTGCTCACCCGGAGCGGCCGCCGCATGACGCCGCAGTTGCAGTTGAGCGCACCGGCAAATGTGCTTATCGCCGGAGAGTATGCGATCACGCTCGAAGGCGGACGTGGCATCGCCGCGGCGACAGCCCCGCGCGCGACGGTACGCATTTTTTGGCCCGAGCGTGCCGATCGCGCGTCAATCGCCGAGGAGATAAGCCGGACGGGGATCGCCCGTCTCGTCCTCAACGGCAAGATGGGATCACGGCAGGAGGCGGTGATCGGCCGCGACTCGTCCCTCCTCTCGGCACTTGCGGACGAGCTCGGACTCGCTCAGGAAAACGAGAAGTCCGACGATCACGAGCAACTCATCGAAATCGAAGTGGATACACGGAGTTTTTTTGATCCGGCAACCGGTCGTAAACGCGGTTTTGGTTCGAGTGCGGTGGCGACGCTGTTGACCGCTGCGGCGTTGCGCGCCCTCCTCGGAGAGGATCCCGTCGACGATCTTTGGAAGACGGTGACTCTTGCGATTTCAGCTCACCGCGCGATGCACAACGGTCGTGGCAGCGGGTATGACGTCGCGACAAGTGCCTTAGGCGGCGTTGTCTCGTTTAGCGGCGGCGCGCGACCCTCGATCCAGCGTTCGGCGATCCACACACTTATCGAGAACGAAGGATTCGAGATGTACACCGCGGGAAGCGCGCGACCGGTGGACAGCAGCGCCGCGGTACAGCGCTTTGAAGAGTTTGTCGAGATCGACGGACGCCGACACTATCTCGAAACGAACAACGCGATCGTGAACAAGATCGAAGGCGCCGAAGGCTGGTGTGACGCCTTCCGTGCGCTCGATAACGCGCGCATATGCTCGGAAGCGTTGGGGCGACAGATCGGCGTATCAGCTGAGTTTCCCTATTGCCGACCCCACGTCGACGATGGTTGGATCGCCAAAGCGAGCGGAGCTGGAAACGAACGTGCTGTTATCCTCGCCCGGCCCGATCATCGCCGACCGATACCGTCGGACGCCCAAGCGCTCGTGGTTGAACGCGACGGGCTCATCTGGATAGCAAGCGATGACTAAAGAACAAAGACAGCGTGCATCCGGAAAGTTGCTTCTCTTCGGCGAACATTCGGCGATATACGGATACCCGGCGGTCGGGATTGCACTTAATCGAAGCTTGACCGTTGAGGTCGCCCCCGAGGTCTCGTGGCGTTTTTGTTTCGGCGACGTCGAGCCCTGTGAGGAATTCGACGGTGAATACGCGAGCTTCTTTCCTCATTTGGAACATGTTGCTAACAACGCCGACCTTGGCAACAGATGTCGGGACCTGCGCGGTCGCGTCCGGGTCACCGCGGACTTGCCGATCGCGGTAGGCTTCGGGTCGAGCGCGGCGTTATGTACCGCTTTTGCCCGCCTGCTTGCCCCGGCGGACGCTGATTTGTCGCTCCTGTGGCGCCTCGCTCATCGACTCGAGTCGTTTTTTCACGGGCGCGCGAGTGGAATCGATACCGGACTGTCGGTGTACACGGGTGCTCGCTCGTTTTACTTCGGCGACACCGAGCTACCGACGACTCATACCGTCGCCCTTCCGGAAGCGACGATCTGCTACGCTGCGCTTGCGCGCACAAAATCGACGCGCGAGCTCGTGGCGTCCGTCAGACAAAAACAAGAGAACGACCGCGAGACAACGGGTAAACACCTCGATGCCCTCGGAGTAATCGCCGAGAACGTCGCGAGCGGAGACCTACGGAGCGCCGCCGAGCTCGGGGAGTACGCGACCCGGGCGCAGCATCACCTTCGCGAGCTTGGGGTTTCATCGGATTCGCTTGAAACGGTTCTGGAAGCCGGCCTGTCGGCGGGAGCGATCGGCGGAAAGCTGAGCGGTGCCGGCGGCGGCGGCGCGTTCTACTTTGTGTGTCCCGATCGAGCCACAGCCTACCAGGTTGTCGAGGCGGTTACCCGAGAAGGTGGCGACGACATCGCCGCATCGCCGTCGGTCTTAGAGATCTAGGCGCCGCCGTAGATCGATCTCCCGCAAAACGGTGTGCTGAAGCAGAACAAGAAATATCGCCGCCGGCAAAAGCGAGAACAAGACGATCAACGACCATGCGAGTCCAGGCGCGGGATCGGCGTAGCCGCGAACGATCAGGTCGATGATCGTGCAGAGGACGGCCGCCGCCACCAGGACAACCGCCGGTTTCGCGACGCCGCGAACGCGCGCGATGACCCACCCGGATACCACAAGGACAACCCCGAGTGCGCCGAGGATCGGTAACGCAACGCGCACAAACCAGTCGATTTTGCCGTCCTGAAGTAGATCGATCGCCAGGAGCAATCCCCCGGCACTTAAGATGTCGAGGACAACGATTTGATAAATCCCCAGACGAAGTGCCGGGAGCAGGGCGGCGACGTATCCCGTGGCGATCGCCAGGACGGCGATGGGGGACCAATCCACTCCGGCATTTGTGCCGAAGATATCGGTTATCGCGACGACGGCGATAGCGGTCGCGACAACAAGCGTCAGAGTACGTCGGTATATTCGCGAGATTCTTGTTTCGGCAACGTAAACCTCAAGCGGCTCGTACTCGCTCACGCGCGGTACAAAGCCCGGTTCCGACGAAAGTGCCGTCGATCCGCACAACGGGCAGCGTTTTATGCCGTCCTCGATCTCTACTCCGCACGACGTACAGTACATCCCTATCTCCCGTTGGAAACGACGCGACCGATGCAGCCTTCGCCTGCGAGCATCTGGGCGACGGTGCGCTCGACGTCGGTATCCTCGCGTGTACTTCCAAATCCGAGTGATACCGTATCGCGAAATCCGATCATCGTCATGTTAACGCCGGTGAGCGGAGAGGCGGGAGGGAGAAAATCGAGATGCTCAACGCGGTCCTCTACCAAGTCGGCAAGCTCGATGCGACCCAGATTTGATAGGCTGGCAGTGTTGACTCGCTCGCCGTGAACACGATGCACAAAGCGAAGAATCAGGTCCTTAAGGAAGATCGGTATTAAGCGGACCGCAAGGCTTCTTTCGGCGCGTACGTTGCGCGCCAGCTGGCGCCGAAGGCTGCGATGATCGAGCTCGGACCTCATCTGGTGGTGGACCTTTACGGCGATCTCGCCCAGTTCGTAAGGCCCGAGGCGGGGATCGAGTTCGACCATGACGTAGACAAAGAAGTTACGCAACGTTTGCGATCCGACCATCGGCCGCATGTTTACCGGTACAAGGACGCGGATCGGTCGTTTCCGTCGTGACGGCAGCGCGTAGTAACGGTCCTGGAGCGCGGCGAGGAACAACGCGAGCACGTAGTCGGTCAGCGTAACTCCGTAAAACGACGCCCGTTCGCGCAGACTTTGGCTGTCGTAACGGAGTACGGTCGCGCGATACGCACCGGTCGGTAGACGAGGACCGGGCAGATGCCATGCCCGGGCGTATCGCGCTGGAGGCGGCAACGTCGATCCGGCGTATTGGCGGCTCGCGTACTCCTCCTCGCGCGCTCGCAGCTCTTGATCATCGCGATCGGCTACGCGCCCCGCGTCGGCGCCACGCGTTGATTCCAACTCCTCAACGTAGTACGACAAGAGGCGCCGGAGAAACTCGGTGGCGCCCGTTCCGTCCGTGATTATATGCGATGCCTCGACGGCGATTTGCCGGCCGCGCGCACGCACCCGGAGGAGCGGGCGACGAACACCATACCGCGGTCGGTCGACGCAGGGCGGGCCGCTGTCGAGACCTACCGATGCGGGCGCACATTCCTCTAAATAGTGCCAGAACAACCCGCGACGGAGCGCTACGCAAAAAAGCGGCATCCTCCGGTAGCTCCGGGCCACAGCCCGATTGAGCGCCCGGAGGCGGACGGGCTCGGTGAGTATCGCCGAGACGCGGAAAACGGTCGGGAACCGGTCGGAGAGAATTGACGGGAAGAGCCGGGCCTGGTTATCGAGTTGGTACCACGGCGGTTGGGCCGTGGATAAAAAAGGGCCGCGCGATGCGCGGGCATCGGCGGCCGATTGGGAGTCAGGGCTCCGTGTTTGAGACGGGCGTCCCTCAGGCACCCTGATCGAACTTGCCGAACGAGTTGAGATCTTTAAACGCCTCAATCAGACGATCGGACATACCTTTAACTGCGGTGTCGAGCCATTTTCGCGGATCGATAACCTTTTTGTTCGGTTTGTCGGCACCTTCCGGATTCCCGATCTGGGACATCAGATACTCGTGATGTGCGTCGACGTACTCCCTCACCGGTCGGGTAAACGCCCACTGCGTGTCGGTATCGATGTTCATCTTTACCACACCGTACTGAAGGGCCTCGTCGATTTTGGACTTCTCCGAACCGGAACCGCCGTGGAAAACGAGATCCAGAGGCTTCTTCGTCGCCAATCCGCGTTCCTTGCTGACCATCTCCTGCGAGTCTTTGAGAATCTCCGGACGGAGTTTTACGTTACCCGGCTTGTACACGCCGTGCGTGTTGCCAAAGCTGGCCGCGACGGTAAATTTGCCGATCGGATTAAGGGCGTCGTAGGCTTTGAGGACGTCCTCGGGTTGGGTGTAGAGCCGCGACGCATCGACGTTGGTGTTATCAACACCGTCCTCCTCACCGCCGGTTACGCCGAGCTCGATCTCCAGCGTCATATCGATTTTGGCCATCCGCTCGAGATAGCGGGCACTGATTTCGATGTTCTCGTCCAACTCCTCCTCGGAGAGATCGAGCATATGGGAACTGTAGAGCGGCACGCCGTGCGCCTTGTAGTACTTTTCACCCTCGTCGAGCATTCCGTCGACCCAGGGAAGGAGTTTGCGTGCGCAGTGATCGGTGTGCAGGATTACGCCGACGCCGTAGAGCTCAGCGAGCAACCACGCGTGGTACGCTCCGGCAACCGCGCCCATGACCGCCGCTCGTTGGCCGTCGTTGTTGACCGACTTACCGGCGTTGAACTGCGCGCCACCGTTGGAAAACTGTATCATGATCGGACTCGAAGCTTCCTTGGCCGCTTTCATCGCCGCGTTCATCGAATCCGATCCGACGACGTTGACCGCGGGGAGAGCGCAGTTTACCTCTTTGCAGTATTCAAACACTTCTTGTAGTTGATTCCCGGTGATAACGCCCGGTTTGATCTTCATCATTCTCATACTCCTTAATGTTCCGGTTCGCGAAAAATTGTAGTCGATCGATCCCCCGCGTTCAAGCAGGCGTTTGTGTCGATCACGATCGGGGCAATCCGTTGAGTCGCCTGAGAACTTCGGAGACGATTTGGGTACCTTTCCGGTCCCACCCCGTTCCCGAGGCGGCCCGATAAAACTGTTCCGCCTGGGCAAGCCCAGGGAGCGCAAGCCCCATCTTTTTGGCCTCGGCAAGCGCGATCCCGAGATCCTTGATGTAATGCATCACCATAAATCCGGGCTCCATGTCGCCGGCGACGATCCGCGGTCCCAGATTACTGAGCGTCCAGGACGCCGCCGCCCCGGACCCGATCGCCGCAATGACGGCCTCCTGATCGAGTCCGCTGGCCTCGGCAAAGATCAGCGCCTCCGCCACTCCGATCATCGTCGAAGCGATGGCGATCTGGTTGACCATCTTGGTTGCCTGTCCCCGCCCGGGTCCGCCCAGCAGTCTGACGTTTTTGCCCAGAAGATCCAGCAACGGCCGGACGTCGTCAAAAAGGGCTCTCTCGCCTCCGCACATAATCGCCAGAGTCGCGTTTTGAGCACCAACGTCACCGCCGGAAACCGGGGCGTCGAGGGCGCGGATACCACGGGATTCTGCTTCTTCGGCGATCGTCTCGGCGAGAGACGGGCTTGAGGTGGTCATATCGATCGTCGCCGCACCCGACCTCATCGTCGCGAGGATTCCGTTGGCTCCGAGGTACATCTCCTCAACGTCGTGCGGGTATCCGAGCATCGTAAACACAAGCTCGACGTCCTCCACCGCTGCCGCGGCTGAGTCGGCCCAGATAGCGCCGCGTTCCACGAGGTCACGTGCCTTTGATTTGGTTCGGTTATACACCGTCAGGGTGTGTCCGGCCGTCATCAGGTGTCCCGCCATCGGCGCGCCCATTATTCCCGTTCCGATCCATGCGATCTTCATCTTGACCTCTCCCGTTCGAGACGTGCCCGCGGCACGATTACCCGTATAATTGTACCGCCGTCACCGGTGGTCAGTTCTATTGTACCGTTATGCGCGCGGATAACGAGGTCGGCGGTGTAGGCGCCCAGGCCGGTTCCGTGAGATTTCCCCAAGGTTACGTAGGGGTCAAAAAGACGATCACGGATCTCCGGCGGCACGTCCGATGCGTTGGATATCTCAATTGCAACGGCGGGCGTTCCGTCGAGGATTACGTCACGATCGTACACGCTAAGTCCGACAGATTCGCCCGGTAAACTGGCCTCGATCGCGTTGCGCAACAAGTTGGCGATCGCATCGGACAAAAACCGTTGCTCGCCCCAGAGCTCAACGTCGTATGCCTGCGGCCACGGTGCCGAGTTGTAGCGCATTTCGAGTTCAACGTTGTGGCCCTCGATAACGCCGGAGAGACGTGAAACGAGTACACGAATCATCTGTACGAGGTTGATGCGCGAGTACTGCAAGTGATACTGGCCGCGCTGCATCCGCGCGTACGCCAGTGAATTTTCGATCTGATCGCGCGCCTGCTCGGTCGCATCCAGCATCAGTTCGATAAACTCTTTGCGGCGCTCATTTTCCTCGTCCTGAAGCAGAAACGTTGCCGCCGTTTGGATACCGTCGAGCGGGTTGCGAAGATCGTGGCGCATCACTCGCTCTACCTGGTCGCGAATCTGTTCGGTTATCTTGCGCTTTTCGATCTCCTCCTCGAGTTGTTGGCGCGATTCAACGATCTCGGAAATGTCGATAACGTAGGTGACCTTTTTTGGTTTGGCGTCCACGTCGACGATGTATGCGGCATTGGCGAGGATCGTCAACTCATGGCCGTCTTTGCGCACGATCGTCCACTGACCGTCGAGCTCGGCGCGTTGGCCCATAAACTCGTCGTGAAGCCGGGTCAGCGTCTCGCGATATCGCTCCGGGACGACGAGGCTAAAGTGCTCGCCGATAAGCTCGTCCTCCGCGTAGCCGGTGAGGCGCCGATACTCCGGGTTGGCAAACTCGTAGTAACCAAACTCGTTGGTGATACAGATGGCAATCGGCGTGGCGTTAATGATCAGGCGATAGCGAGCCTGCTCCTCGCGGAGGATACGATCGCGTTCGGCGAAGATCTTGTTGATTTCGGCCACGACGCTCTGTTCCTCGGGCGGAAGCGAGTCGAGTTCGATTTTATCGTAGCGGTCGTGTCGAATCGCCCGGAGATACTCGACGATCCGAGCCGGAAAATCCCGCGTCACTCCTCGGTCGCGGTCGACACACGCTTGAGGCGCTCTTTGAGCTCGCCTTCCATCTTTCGCAGTTCGACCTCGGCCTGGGCGCGCTTTTCCCGGCCCTCGGCTTGAATCTGCAGCGTTTCTTCGATCGTCGATATCAGATCGGTGTTTACTTTCTGAAGTGTCTCGATCTCGACGATCCCGCGTTCGCTTTCCTTGGCGACGCCGATCGATCCATCTTTGAGCATCTCGGCGTTCTTGCGGAGCAGCTCGTTGGTTGTGTCGGTCACCTCGCGTTGTACTTCGAGGGCTTTTTGCTGACGAAACAGACTAATCGCGATGATTATCTGGTTCTTCCACAACGGAATGGTGTTGAGAACCGAGCTCTGAATTTTCTCGACGAGCGTCTGGTTGTTGTTCTGAATAAGGCGAATCTGCGGCGAGGTCTGAATCGCGACCATGCGCGACAGCTGCATGTCGTGGAGCTTCTTCTCAAAACGGTTAACGAGCTGGTTGAGGTCCTGAAGTCGCTGGCCGTCAACCGGGTCGTTGCTGGCTGCAGCTTTCTGCTCAAGTTCGGGCAGGACCTTGGTGCGGAACTCCTGGATTTTTATCTTTCCCGCGGCGATATAGATGTCAAGATCCTGCAGGTACTCCATGTTTTTCTCAAACAGGTTGTCGAGCATCGCGACATCTTTGAGGAGGTTCATGCGGGCTTGCTCGAGCTCGCCAATTATCGTGTCGATCTGGGTGGCGAGCGATTCATAGCGCTGCATAAACTTTTCGATCCGTTTTTTGAGCCCGCCGAACATCTTGCCGAGAAAACCTTTCTCTCCGCTCAGGCTGCCGACGTCCACATCGTTGATCGTCGTAATCAGACCGCCGAGGACGTCCCCGACGTATCCTGCATCTTTGTTGCGAATCTCGGTCAGAATCGTGTCGGCAAAGCCCGATATCTTGCTCTGGGCGCCAACGCCGTACTGAATGACGGCCTGACTGTCGGTCAAATCGATCGTCTCGGCGATCGACTTTGCCTTAGTCTGCGCTTCCGGTTCCAGGTTGGACAGATCGATCAGCTCAAGCTGATTTCCGGATTGTTGTACGTCGCTCATAACTCCTCCTTGATTGATTACTTGGTCGCCCCGCCGAGGTTATCCATAATTGTAAACATAACCTCGGGTCGTGGCATCTGGATCACCTGGGAGACCGCGGGGGCGACCCGGTCGACACCGAGATCAGCTGGATCGTTTGTCGCCCCGATCGCTCCGCCGCGAAATCCGTGTTGCGTCCAGGCAAGCTGCTGGAGCTCTTCGTCGGCGAGCGCCTCGAGCAGAATACGACCGTTATCGGTGAGGGCGATTAAGGGATGCGAACTCCACACGGTCGGGATCGGATACACCATGGCGATTTGCGTGCTCACATTGGGCCACAGATCGGGATTTTCTCGGGCAAACTCGATGTACTGGCTCTCGTACCCGACGATCAACGGGAACTGGGCGACCCCCAGCTGGAGATAGCGCTCAAATAGGGTACCCGTCGAGTGCTCCATCTGGCCTTGAACGGTAAATACCTCGCGGATCTGCGGCAAGATCGCCGACAAGTTGGAATTGTCGGCAACACCCCCGGCGATGATGTTGGCGACGAGGCCGGCATACATGTTTCCCGAGTTGGATCGAAGCGGGTCGGTGCTCGTAATCGAAAAACGCCCGAAGACGTTGCCGACGCCGAGTTCGTTCCATTGACGCCCGTCGATCACGGCGCGAACAAGCGTGGGCAGGTCGGCCGTGTAGTACTGACCGTTCCATCTCACCAGGCCCGGCGATTCGAGGGATTCGACGATCGGCGCCCACGAGTACAAGACGATCGGGCTGTTAAAGATAATCGCGTCGGCCAGGGTCGTACCAAAATCGGTTCGGTACTTCTCCAAGGCTACCTGACTCGACGGCCAGAGGTAATCCATATCGTCATGCGGCAATTCGAGCATCTCAAACGAACCTGCACGCCGCGCTTCCACTTCAATGCCGTACCGCTCCCGCAGAATCTCCTGAACCTGTGGATTGGCGAGGAAGTTTGCCTTTTCGCTGCCGATGTAACCACTAACGCTTGTCGTCGAAGTAAACAGGCCGCGCAACGATCCGCCGCCCGACGTATCGCGCCCGCTTGCTCCCGAACCGGAGAACTCAATAAACGCGATCCCCGCGACCGCTACGGCAAATATCAGGAGTCCAACTGCCCGTCCTTTCACGATTCGCCCAGTCCTTCCATCTTTATCGTCCGTTCAAGTACTTCGAGCTCGGTGTCAAGATCCATTACATCGTTCTCCAGTAGCTGTTCGAGCTGTTTGTCATACGCCGATTTGATCGTATCGAGACTGTCTTCGGCCCGGGTCAAGAGCGCCTGCATCTCGTCGTTTGTCACGTTCTTTGCGCTGAGCGCAACGTAGCGATCGACGACTTTGATCGTTGCGTCGAGGTAGTAATCAAGAAACTTGCGCGCCGGCCGCAGGTCTTTGGGATCCTCGCGTATATCGCTGAGAATACGCGCGACCGAGTCACACACAGCATGCGCTTGGGCCCGAACGCGCTCGTCGTTGACGCGCTCCGCCGCGTGCTTGAGTTCGGCGAGTTTGCGCGCGCCGCCCCGAAGCGCGGCGCTAAACTGTTCAGGCGTGATCGACAGGCCGGTGAGATCGACGTTCAGAGGCTGTCCAGTTGACTGGGAAGCACTCGCGTCGGAGGTACCGGCGGCGGCCTCGCGGCGCGCCCGGACGCTCTTTCGCGCAGCCAAATAAGCGCTTCCAACGTACAGCCCGCCGGCAAGGATCAACGATCCAAAAAAACCGATGCCGAGGATAAAGTACCCAACTATCAGCACCGCTGCCGCGGCGATTCCAACCAAGGTTCCCATTACCTACCCCTCACAGTGCAGAGCATAGACGATTTAGCCGGTCTGAACAAAGACTCACGTTTGGTCAAACACCCAGTTCGAGCACCGAGACCTCGTGGGCGCCGCGGATCTCCTCCAGACCGGCCGATCCACCGAGGATACACACATAGCCGCCGTCCATCCCGTCGATCAGTCGACTGGCGGCGGCTTTTACGCTCGTGCCGGTGACGGCACGAAGATCTTCGCGAATCTTACGCCGTAGCGCATCGTCGATATCGTACAAGTGTCGGCGAAAATCGATGTGAGCGGCCTCGCGAGGTTTGAGCGGTTTGAGCTCGCGACCGAGGAGCGCGACTTTAGCCTGATTGAGGTCGTTCTCTCCAACGCCGTGGGCGGCGACATCGGAAAGCGCGCCGCGAAACGCCGCGAGGGTGGCGACCGTCTGCGGATCCCGGTAGCTACCGAACGAGAAGTAACTCTCGGTCGAGCGGCTGGACGCAAACGCACCGTAGGCGCCGCCCTCCATGCGGATCTTTTCCCACAGGGCACCGGTGCGCAGAAGATGCGCGAGTAGATCCTGGGCGGCGTAGCCATCCTCGCCAAACGACGCGCCCGGAATCGCTTGCGAAACGTAGGAGACGCCGGCGGAGGTAAGGAGATACTCCACACGTGGTCTCTCTGCTGAGAGAGCCGGAGATTCCTGGACGAGGCCGGCACTCGAGCCGTGAAGATCGCGTAGCTTCCCCGTCAGTCCGTCTACCCAAACTGCGATCTCGTCGAGGACCGTCCCCTGGGCGCAGAGATTGACGGCGAGGCGAGACGGATCGAGCAGGCGTCTGACGAGACGCTGGAGTTGGGACCCTACCGCCGCGGGGTCGTCACTCGCAATCTGGGTGAGTTTCTGATGTTGGCTTACGCCGTTTATCTTCTCCTCGAGGACGGGAAGTTGATTAAGTCCGAGCCCTGCACGAAGCCCGGAGAAAAAGTGTCCGTGCGGAATAAGGGCGCTTAACATCTCCTGGCGTAGCTCGTCGATCACCTGGGTTAGGCGACGCGGGTCGCCGTAACTCAAAGCAGTAAGAACTCGCTCGACGAGGTCGGCGCCTTCCCGCCAGGCGCGTTCGAGAACGCGCAAGCGAACAACAAAGAACCGACGGATCTTGGACAGGTCACCAAAGCGAGTCCGGTTGAGGACGTATGCCCCTATTCCGCCGGTCTTGAGACCGATTTCTCCCTGCAAAGTATCCCACGGCGTGTCGGGCAAGCCGACCTCCGTAAATGCCGCCCCTAACAAATTGAGGAGCAGCTCTTCGTCCTCGTTAAGATGATCAAACTCGAACGCGAGATCGACGTAGGCGATACCGTTTGTAAAAAAGTCGTGCCGATACAACGCCCCAGCCGCGGCGTGCGCGGTGCGTTCGTAGTCGATGTGGTGGACGTCCGGCGGGATATCGTCGGGCGAAAGCGAGGGGATTGCGGCGAGCGCCTCCGGATCGTCGGGCGAGTTTTGCAGGCGATCGAGGTCCTCGTTTTCCTGGGCTATCCGATCACGATCCGCCTGGCTCAGCGATACCGCAAGTTCGCCAAGGCGCGCGCGGATTTGCGCTTCCTCGCGACCCGCGTGTTCGGGATCCGGTCGCACGGTTACCGTTGTGCGGTGCGGATTGTCGACGAAATAGCGCTCGATGACCTCTTCAAAGAGCCGCGGAGTACTTTCCCGCCGCGCGCGCAGTCGATCGATCGCCGCCGAGAGGGCGAGCGGCTCGGCCGGGTTCTCGCCGTAGATCCAATGGCGAATCGCGCGCCGCATCGCCCGTAGTCCCGTTGGTCCACTCTTGAGTTCGCGTTCGCGAAACTCGACTCGACGAAGCGCCGCTTCGACCGCGTCCGGATCGAGCCCGTCTCGCGCCAGAGAGCGCAGGGTCGAGTCGACAAGTTCTTCAATCGCAGCGCGTCGATCGGGCTCGGTGCCCCGCAAACCGACGGAAAACACTCCCTCGCGAAGATCGGTTTCGATACCGAGGATGGGCGACAGATCCTGCCCCAAGCCGGAATCGATGAGTGTTCGCGACAGCGGTGATCCGCTGTGCCCGAGGAGGATCTCCGAAAGTACAGACAGCTCGAGGAGCGTGTCGATTTGAGTCACGGGAGGCAACAACCAGTTAATCGTGACCGAACTTCGCTCGGCGAGGTCATCGCCGTCTATCGGATAGGTACCCTCAACGTAACGCGGCGTCTCCCAGCGCGGCTGTAAGGAGACGATTGGGAGTCGATCGCCGGAGGCAAAGTGAGAGAGAAAACGCTCGTCGAGCCGGCGCAGATACTCGTTGGTCTCGATCGATCCGTACAAAAAGATCTTTGCATTTGCCGGGTGGTAAAAGCGGCGGTGAAAGGCGACAAATTGATCGTAGCTGAGGTCCGGGATTACCTGTGGGTCGCCCCCGGAATCGTATTGGTAGACCGTGTCCGGAAACAGTGACTGGTAGCACAACTCTCCGACGATAGAGTCGTGACTCGAGTAGTTGCCTTTCATCTCGTTGTAGACCACACCCGATATCGACAAAGATCCGTCCGCGTCAAACATGAGACGGTGCCCCTCCTGACGGAAGAGCTCCGGCTTTAAGAGCGGGAAAAAGACAGCGTCGCCGTAGACGTCCATGAGGTTAAAGAGGTCGGCGGCAACCGGACTCGCAGCGGGATAAACAGTCCGATCGGGAAAGGTCATCGCGTTGAGGAAGGTGTTGACCGACCCCTTCATGAGTTGCAGGAACGGATCCTTGAGGGGATACTTTCGTGATCCGCTCAAGACCGTATGTTCGAGGATGTGGGCGACGCCGGTGGAGTCTTCGGGATACGACGGAAACGCAAACGCAAACGCGTTCTCATCGTCGCTGTTGTGGACGTGGAACACTTCCGCGCCGCTTTTCTGGTGACGGAGATGAACGCCGATTCCCTCGTATTCCGGTAACTCGGTTGTGCCGATCAGCGCAAAGGCGGAGTGGTATTTTGTTTCGCTCACCCTACTCGCCTCTCTCCAACGAACCCGGCCAATCGACGACGCCGCCAAAATTGACGATCTCCGTGTAGCCGATAGCGCGAAGCGAAGCCTCGGCTCGCGAGCTCCGTACGCCCGTTCGACAGTACAGGACGATCGTTTGGGTTCGATCGCCGTTCTGAAGTTGGGCGGCAATTTGACGATGGTCGATATTAATAGCGGTCGGGATGTGGCCGTCGGCGAACTCGGAGGGGGTTCGCACGTCGATGAGATAGAACTCGTCCCGGGCGTTCTCGATCATCTCGGCGAGTACCGCGGGGTCCCGAGGATCCCCGTAGTCGTCGAGAGCAGGCTGGGCAAATACACCGGTCGTAAACGCCGCAAGCAATAGTATCAAAAATACGAGAAGCAGATGTCGATTCATGTCGTAAACAATCTTAAGAAAGGTGCGGTATCGGCAAGTCGGATAGTCGCGCTAGGCGCTAGCTTCGGTCGCTGAGGTCCTCGAGATCGCCAAACGCCGTGCGCTCACCCGACTCAGCGTCAAAGAACTCCTCTTCGAGGCGTTCCAACTCGTCGTCATCGATGTCGTCAACGTCGTAGCGGTTTTGAACAAACGACGTGCCAAAGCGCTCCGCCCAAACGTCCCCTTCCAGGTCGTCGTCGCCACGAGCGATCATCTGATCCTGCGCTCCGGATTCTCGTTCGCCCCGCTCCTCGAGGGACTCCAGATCGTGTTCGTCGATCATATAAGTCAGGATATCCTGCATTCCTTTTCCGCGCCAGCAATTTCTACTACTGTACCGCATGGCTTCCATCGAAACGCTTCGTCGCCGCGCCGAGCTCATCGCGGGCGTGCGACAGTTTTTTGACCAGCGCAACTACCTGTCGGTCGATCCCCCCAGTCTGACACGGACGCCGATTCCGGAGGCCCACATTCGTCCGCTTTCGACCACGGCGAGATTTGCCAATGAGTCCACCGAGCTGTTTCTCCTCCCGAGTCCCGAGTACTATCTCAAACGCCTTCTTGCGGCCGGATCGGGCGACCTCTACACCATTTGCCCGTCGTTTCGCGACGCAGAGCCTGCGAGTGGTCAGCATCGCCTCGAGTTCACGATGCTCGAGTACTATACAATCGACGCTGACGGCGCTGACTCTATACCGATGACGCGCGACCTGTTTGGCGAACTGGGACTTAACCTCCCGATCGAAATTCTCACGATGGACGAAGCGTGGCGGCGTTGGGCCGGTTTCTCGCTTGCGCCGCTGGCTCCCGCCGATATCGACGAGCATCGCCAGGCAACCGAGGCACTTGCAGCCGCGGCGCTCGAACACGGGGCGATCGGCTCGTTACAGACGGATGGGAATGGAACCGAATCGTGGGAAGACCTGTTTCACCGAATCCTGGTCAACGCCGTTGAGCCGGAGATGCCGACCGATCGGGCGATCATCTTGACCGACTATCCAGCTGCCGTACCAACGCTTTCACGCCGGATTCCCGGTACACCGTGGACCGATCGCTGGGAGCTATACCTCGGTGGCGTGGAGATCGCCAACTGCTACGGAGAGGAGACCGACGCGGAGCGCATCCGCGAGTTTTACGAGGGCCAATCCCGCCGTATTGCAGATCGAGACGGAATCGCGCCGGCGGTGGACGACCAGTTTCCCGATTACCCGCTTCCGCGCTGTTCCGGCGTTGCTCTTGGCATCGATCGGCTCGTCGCTGCGATCCTCGGCGAGAGAGATATCACCCGGGTGATATCTTTCTTTGATTTTCGATAAGATACGGCGATTTTAGAGTAGAGACCGAGAAGAAAGGAAAGCGGCATGATTAAAGGCGGTGGGATCGAAAAGGGAATGTACATCCTGTACAAGGGCGAACCATATCTGGTCGCCGAGCGGGAGTTTGTAAATCCCGGGAAAGGTGCCGCATTTACCCGTTGCAAACTCAAGAACGTTCGCACCGGATCAGTCTTAAAGGAAACGATTAAATCAAGTGACTCCGTCGAAGAGGCCAACGTCTACGACCGCGACGGCCAGTACCTGTACAACGACGGCGAGGTTTTTCACTTTATGGACATCGAAACCTACGACCAATTTGACATTCCGGATTCCGTGATGGCGGATAAAGGCGCGTTCCTCAAGGAAGGCGATCAATATCGGATCGTGATGTGGGAGCAACAACCGGTCGACGTCATCGTACCGCTCAAAATGGTGTTCGAGGTGACCGATGCACCCGACGCCGTCAAGGGCGACACCGTCACCGGCGCGACCAAGACCGTTGTGGTCGAAACGGGCCTCTCGGTCCAGGTACCGATTTTTATCAAGTCCGGGGATAAGATCCGGGTCAACACCGAGAGCGGCGAGTACGTTGAACGCGTCAACGATTAAGCTGCCCTAGTCCTGCCCGGGCGCGAGGGCGGCAGCAAGCTCCTGGGCGATCGTCGTCCATAAACCGTCGTCGCGGTACCAGACTTCCATATCGTGCAACAGACGCGCGGTGAGCGCGGTGTATTCAGATTCCCGGGTCTCGTCGCGCTCCCGCCGGGAAAGCTCGCGAAACCGCGGATGGGCGCCCGTCCACGCCTCCAACCGATCGGTCGCCGCCTGCGGTCGCTCAATCCAGCGAGCGAGTTCGACAAAGCGATCTCCCGATTCGATCGTACCGACTGAGACGACGGGAATCGACGCCACGCCCTGCTGCCGATACCACTCGGCGAGGTCGGGATTCTCGTCGCGCCGCAAAACGCGGATCGGCAAATGAATCATCTCGGCAAGACGCGCCAGGTAGGGCAGGACAATCGCACTATCACTGCACCAATCCTCGGTCGTGACGAGAATCCGCAACTCGCGGGCATCCGACTGGGCCGCGTCGACATCCGACGGAGCAAAAAGGGCGCCGATCACGAGCTCGGCGTCTTCGCGACGAACGCTCACCTCCTTGTACAGACGCCGAATACGTTTCTGATGCGTCGAGATCGAGTCGGCGTAGTCTGCGAACGTCTGGGCACTCTCCCAGGTGGCCGGGGAGATTGGGAGGATCGGATAGTGCGTAGCCATGGAGAAACGATACACGCGTCGATAGGCCGTTCGCAATAGCTAAAGAGAGGCGACGAGATCGTTGCTACCGTTTCTAGAACGCGTCGTCGGGCCCCGGCTCTGCCTCGGGCGGCGCCCGCTGCACGGAGATATAGTCCTCGAGGTGAGGGAGGGCTTGGTCGTTGGGTAAGTCGAGCGCCCACGCCAGGTTGGTCCAACGTTCATCGATTCGAACGTAGACGTAGGCGGGATCAAAGACCGCCCCATCGATCCGAAGCAGCACCTCTCCTGGGGTACTTGGTAGCGCGGGGATCGCCAACGCTCCCTCTGCCCGTCGCTCCCAACGTCGGGAGTTCGCTATTATCTCCTCGGCGTGGTCAAACACCGCCCAATCGACCGTTCGTGGTCGTAGCTCCTGAGCGTAGCGATCAAAGCAGGGGGCGCAGTACAAGCGAACGATCGGTAGGAGACCGCGGAGCGCATCCGAATCGTCGGCGCGGGTCCCAATCGCGGAAAATATGAGGAAGAGGAGCATCCAGATCCCCCGTCGTCCGGTCAGATGGTAAACTCCGCTATCTGATCAAACCGAAATCGCACCAGCACGATCGCGACGACGATTGCGAGCGCACCGATCCCCCACAGAATCGCGACAAATCCCGTCGTTCGTTTTTTCATACTTATCCTTCCTGCCACCGCGACCATGCGGCGGATAGATCACTTAAATCGAGATCGAGGCTTCTCATTTGGCGAAACAGATCCGGCAACACCTCATGCTCCAATCGATCCCGGCGCAACTCCCGCGCGCGATCGGCCGCGTCCGGGGCAACAAAGTGCCCAATACCGCGACGGTTGTAGATGAGCTTGAGATCTTGCAAGCTGCCAAATGACCGCTGAACCGTATTGGGATTTACGCCGAGTTCCACCGCTAACTCCCGCACCGACGGGAGTCTTCGTTCCTCATCCCATCGTCGCGCAAGAATCTCCTCGATCACGTAGTCAACGATCTGTTCGTGAATCGCCTGGCCGTCACGAAATCGCATCCCTACGCCTCCGTCTCGCGGAGACGGGCCCATGAAAGCGTCCAAAAAAACAGCACCAGGATAACCTCGGCGATGATTTGGTAAAGTTCGGCGTTGGCCAGAATCCGGTTCGTAAATAACTCTTCGATCTGCGTCTGAAACGAAAAGAATCCCTGATCGGAGAGCTGGCGATACCCGGTAAAATAGGGGTGGAAGACGAGTCGTATCGCGACGACCCCGATAATCGCGTAACTCGTTATCCAGGCAACGACGGCCAGGAGCGTGTGCCCAAACGCGTGTTTTCGGAAATACACCGAACCAAAGAAGAAAACGGCGTGTACCGTAAGATAGGTGCGGAGCGTTTGCAGGGCGATCACAAACCAGCGTCCCTCGGCAAAGCTTCCGCGGAGCGAACCGCCGTCGTTGAGGATGAGGAAGAGCCCGATACCGAGCGCTGACGCAACGATAAAAGCAAATACCATGATCATCCAATACCCGATCGACGTGAGCACCAACTTTGCGAGGACCTTTTCCCAGGACTCCGCGGGACGCAGCAGGTATTCAAGGCGTCGACCAGGCGTTCCCAACTCCGAGAACGCACTGCTGGTAACGACGGCACCGGCAACGAGCATAACGGGACCAAACGCGCTCCAGATGTTTGGTACTTGGGGACTCTGAACCCAGCGACCCATCGAGATCAGTAGAAGGAGCCCGGCAACGCCGATCGCGCTTATGCCGTAGGTCCGATAGCTGAGCGATAGCTCGTGGCGGAGGACGTGGATAAAACTGTTCATCGACCTCCTCCCACCACGGCACTCAACTCGGCCGAGCGGCTGATCGCGGCCTGAAAAAGGAGTTCCAAATCAACGGCGTTGGAGAGGTGCTCGCCGCTCATGCCATTGACCCCGTTTGACGAGACCATCGCCGTCACTGATCCGAGCGATCGTTCGTAGGCAAGCGCGCCGGCGGCGATAGCGGCTTCCTCGGTCTCGTAGCGGCGCAGCTCGACGTTTGCAGCGAGGGTGTCCATGGCCGCCTCAAATACGACTCGTCCCTCGTCGAGAACAACAACTGGATCGATGAGGTTCTCGACGTCGCGCACCTGATGAGTCGAGATCACGATCGCGCGCGCATCGTCGGCCGCTTCAGCGACAAGTGATCGGAACACTTGCTTAGCGGGGATATCGAGGCCGTTGGTCGGTTCGTCGAGCAGGACGAGTTCCGCACCGCTGGCCAAAGCAAATGCGATGAGGACTTTCTTCTGCTGACCGTATGACAGACGCGACAACCGCGTTGCCGCAGGGACTTCAAATCGTTCGAGGTATTCGTCGTACTTCGCGCCGTCGTAGGTCGGATAGTAGGCACCCCAGTCTTTTCCGTATCGTTCGACACCGACCGGTGGCAACTCGAACTGCTCGGGAATCGAGACGATGCGGGCAAGCACATCGCGGTGTCTCTCGGCGGCGTCACGCCCAAAAAGCATGGCTCGACCACCCTGGGGAAACAGCAGACCAATGGCGATTTTGAGAAGCGTTGTTTTACCGGCGCCGTTTTTGCCCAGCAAACCGACAACACCGCCCGGCCCGACGGCGAGGTCGAGTTCCGAAAAAAGACTCGCACCGGAGTTATATCCAAACTGTACTTTGTCGAGCGCTAACACGCGTGGCTATCTCCTTAATGTATTAGTGTACCATTGTATTGATACACTAATGGTATCGCGGGCGCCGCAGGTCGTCAAGAGTTTGGCATGAGATATCGTTCCTGCAGGAGACGTCGGGCGCCGGCGTAGCACCGGCCCGTGACCGACGCTTCCGTCGGCCCCGCTCCCGTGCGCTGCGTCCGTTTCTATAGCTGGACCCGCGTGCCGAACGTTGCGCCAAACGCGCCTGAGTTGAGCGTATACGTCAATCCGAGATCGAAGCGCAGAATAACGACGTTTATCGAGGCGCCCCCAAAAACGCGAAACGTCAACGCATCCACATCGCTCGATACTGACAGGCCGTCGGAACTCACATCTGCTCCCGCACCGCTGATATCGCTTGGATCAACCCCGGCGACCGGATTTCCGCTCCCGTCCTGAACCTCGAGATCCGCGTCTATTCCCGACTCCACGCTGGAAATACCGTACGAAGCGCCGAGACCGATATGCGGTTCGAGGACAAGAAAACTTTTGCTCATCTGAACGGCAAAATCAAAGACGTTGGAGCTCCATTCGCTCGCAACCTCTGGATCGCTCAACACCAGGGCGTAGCTCTCTACGGCGGGAGTCGTCGCGTCGTCGACCGATACCACCGTCGTCTCCGACGGTCCGAGCGGCGCGGATATACTCCCGCTCAAATAGGTGTACCCGACCCCGACGGAGAGCTTGGGCAATAGTCCGCCCTCAAGCACTGCGTAGCGAACGTCAAATCCAACGTTGGTATACTCGGCCTCGACGTCGCCGAGGCTAAGCGCGGGCATGACGCCAAACTTAATACCGGCGTCAAACGGGATGCCGATCCCCCCAATCCGAGCGTCAAACGCGTAACCGGGAAGTACGAGACCAATCGCCGCCAGATCGCCGACGCCCTTGGAGCTCGTGACTCCGAGATCGTCGATCAGATCATCAAAGACTGAGGACGGAACGGTCGTCACTCCGCCGGTTACGCCGACTCCAAAGTTAGGCGGAACGGCGAGCAGCTGTCCGATATAGGCATCGGACCAGGTCAGACCGATTTGGGCGTTGGTTGGGAGAGATCGGGCAAACTCATCCGAAAAGTCTTCAAATGCGTCTGCAAAAACCGTGAGATCCTCAATCGTGTCGTCGGCGGCAACGCCGGTCACGACACCAAAAACCAAAACGATCCACAAGAGCCTCGTGCGCATGGTCATCCTCCTCGCTCAAGATTAGGTCCTGAGAAAATACCACCGGTCTCCTCAATTGACAGCCTTCGATAGCGCCTCGTAGACTGCTGCTAATCGCCCCGGTAGCTCAGGGGATAGAGCAACTGCCTCCTAAGCAGTAGGTCGCCCGTTCGAATCGGGCCCGGGGTAATTACTCCTTTTGACAATGTGGTAGAGCGATAGTCGCAGCTGGTCGCGCGCCACCGCGCTTACAAAATCTTCGAAAATACTGGACTGTTCGTTCCGTTAAAGATATACTCTCCAAATGGGACGGATACGGCAGTTCGAGAAAGAAGATGTCGAGGCTCGGGCGATGGAGTATTTCTGGCGCCACGGCTATCGGGCGACGGGGATCGATGAACTGACGCGTTGGTTGGGAATCAGCCGCAGCAGCCTGTACTCGGTGTGGAACGGAAAAGACGAACTCTTTCGTGCTGCGTTCGAGCGCTACCTTCGAACCGTCGGCATGGAGGCGCTCAGACCACTCAACGCGGCGGTAGAGGGGGATCCACATCCGCGCGAGGTCATCGAATCTGTCTTTGAGACGGTGGCTGAGCAGGTCTCGCAGGATCCGTGGCGACGCGGCTGCATGATGGTTAATACGATTACTGAGCTTTCTGCGGTCGAGCCGGAGCTGGCACGGCTGGCACACCGGGCGAGCGATGAGGTGCGAACGATGTTTCGCACGGCGCTCGAGCCGCTCGTGGCGATGGGCGAACGCTCCGCGGTTCGCGCCGACAACGATGCGGATTTTCTGTTGACGCTCTTTGTGGGATTACGAGTGCTTGCACGCAGCGGGCCGGCGCGCGAACGAGCCCTCGCCGTCGCTCACACCGGGCTTGATGCGGTGTTCGGATAAGCTTGGCCGGAGTCGGTACAGTAGACGGAGGCGAGCCGGGTGATGACGGAGGTTTTTTTGGGATATATTGGAACGTACGTTCCTTTATAAATATGTGACTGAGGGAGAAGAGGAGAGATGAGTTACGAGTATTCGTGGTTAACGGAGCTGATTGTCGTGGCGACATGGGGGCTGGCCCCGTGGTATTCGTTTATCGTGTTGCGCGAGTCGGGGCGCCCGTTGCGGGTGGCGTGGTCGCTTTTTACGGCCGCCGCGGTGTGGGCGGTCTTTGCGTGGCTGAGCGTGCGCGCGGGCTTCTTTGGCGGGGACGGCGGTGTCTTCTCGCAGGCACGTCCATTCCTTATTCTCGTACTGGGCCTGCTTTTGACCCTTGCGTTTGCAAAGCGAATCATCGGTCCGGGTCTCAGCCAACGATGGCTGATCTCGATTCAGCTCTTTCGGGCAATCGGGCTGGTCTTTGTGCTGGAGTGGAGCCGGGGCAATCTACCGGGTATCTTCGCGCATCCCGCCGGCTGGGGCGACCTGGCGGCCGCGCTGACGGCGCTGACCGTTCTGATCGTCTATCGAAAGCGCGAGATTCCACCAGGTGCCGTGTTAACGGTCGCGGCGGTCGGAATCGCCGATGCGATCTCGGCCTTCTCTTTTGGCTTTCTGAGCAGCCCTACTCCCGTCCAGATGTTCGCCTTTAACAGACCGAACGTCGTTATCGCCTACCCGACCGGGCTGATCCCAATGTTTCTGATCATATTTGCAGTTCTCTTCCATATTCTCAGCCTGGCGGAGCTGCGCCGATCACGGACGGCCGCGTGATGAACGACAATCGTATTCAAGTTTCTTACGGCCCCTGGGCCGTTGTAACCGGCGCGTCTGACGGGATCGGGCGGGAGATGGCTATTGAGATCGCGCGGCGTGGACTCAACGTGGTTCTCGTTGCCCGCCGACAGGAGCGGTTGGAAGAGGTGGCCGCGCGTATTTCCGAGATGGGGCGCGAGGCGCGCGTTATCGCGGCAGACATGGGCGCCCGGGCTGGCCGCGCGTTGCTGATAAGCAGAACCACGGACCTCGATGTAGGGATGCTGGTTGCCGCCGCCGGTTTTGGTACCGCCGGCCCTTTCCTCGAAACCGATGTCGACCGGGAGCTCAACATGATCGAGGTTAACTGTTCGGCGGTAACCGAACTGGTTCGCGTCTTCGCCGATCGATTCGCCAAGCGGAAATCCGCGTCGATTGCGCTGTTCAGCTCGATCGTGGCCTTTCAGGGAGTGGCGCAGCAGGCGGTCTATTCGGCCACCAAAAGCTTTAACCAGACGTTTGCCGAGGCGCTCCGCCTTGAGCTTGCACCCGCAGGGATCGACGTCACCGCGATCGCGCCCGGGCCGGTCGACACCGGCTTTGCCAGCCGCGCCGGTATGAACGAGGGTGGCCCGAGCGCCGAGTCGGTGGCGCGCGCCGCCGTCCGCGCGCTCGGAAAGCGCGGTACCGTACGACCCGGTCTTGTGGCTAAAGTGCTTGAGTGGAGTCTCAAGCTTCCCCGCTGGGCGCGCGCCCGCATTATGTCGCTCGTGATGGGCGGGATGGTGAAACGCTAATTGTCGTTTCTCAGGTCGCGATGAGATCCCCCCGCCCGGAGATGGCGCCATACCACGCTCGCCGTCCTCCGCGGCGGGCGCGATCACGCCGCATAGATCTTGCTGAGGCGTTTTGCCATCGCCGCGATATGGGTGTTGATCCGCGCGAGGTACGTGATTAGATCCAGATGTACCGACGAGGTAGCGATCGTCTCGGGCAAGCCCTGTTGCAGACGTTCAATGTGCGAGCGTTTGTACTTCTCTTCTTCCTTCTTCTTATGAGACTCCAGTATCTCTCGGGCGGGTTCGGGATTTTCGTCGGTAAACGATTGAACAAAAAGCTCGAAGTTGTGGTTGATGCGCGACATAAACTGCTCGAGTTCGTTGAAGCCTTCTTCAGAAAACTTCAGATCCTGTTCGATCTTCTTGCGAGCAAGGGCCATGACGTTCTTGTCGATCAAGTCCCCGATCGACTCCATCTCATTTTCTACATAGATAAAACCTATGCACAACTTCGATTGATCGTGCGTAAGCTCCTCTTGGAGAACTCGCGCCAGAAACGGAACGATCGCGTTGTGGAGCGTATCAACCTTTGTATCGGCCTCGGCGATTCGTTCTACCACCGCAGTCTCGTCAGTTCGAAACGAACTCATCATATCGTTGATCATGGTGGCGACGATCGAGGCGACTCGGGCGATTTCCTTCTTGGACATAAGCATCGGGAGTTCAACGCTCTGTCTAATCTGAGATTCATCGATGTACGCCGGACCAAACGGACGATCCCCTTCGTGGGGCGGAAAGAGCTTCTCAAAGAACCTTACGACGATACGTAGATTGGGAAAGACGATGATGTGGTTGATGATCGGCATAAAGGTGAATCCCATTGCGATCTGCCGGGCAACACTCTCGGTCCCAAAGACGGTAAGCGTGAACCACTTGACCCACCAGATATACATACGCTCGCCCTGAAACGGTATCAGAAGAAGAATCAGTACCCATAGAGCGCCGATCAGCTGAAAAAGAACGTGAATGTATGCTGAACGCTTGGCATCCCAACTCAACGCCAGACTACCGAGTATCGCCGTAATACATGTCCCGATTGCCGCCCCGAGATTTATGGGAACAGCCTGTTCGACGGTGATGGAACCCGCCAAGGCCATGGCAATCGTGATACTGGTGGTCGCCCCCGAGGACTGAATGATCATCGTAAAAACGAGACCGATGAGAATACCGATTAACGGATTTTCGACACGCGCCATCACCCGGATAAACGGCTCGTAATCGCGCAACGGTCGGAGCGAGTTGGACATCATATCCATTCCAAGGAAGAGCAATCCAAACGTCAGAATCGTCATGGCGATTTGACGTGAGCGCTTCCGCTTGGCCGTTATGAGCGTGGCAAAACCGATAAAGATCACCAACGTCGAAATCCTCGTAATCGAGGGAAAGGCAACGATCTGCGGAAGAAAGGTAGAACCCAACTCGGCCCCGAGTGTGACGGCAAGGCTTTGATAAAAGGTCATCAAACCGGCGCCGACGAGCGCGGCCTCAAGAACGGTGGTCGCCGACGAGGATTGGTTGACGATCGTTATGCCGAGCCCGGTCAGGTAGCCGCGTACGGGTCCCTTTGTCAGGGTGAGCATGACCGATTTCATTTTGCTACCGGCGATGGAAGTGAGGTACTTGTTCATCTCCATCATGCCGAACAGGAAAACCGCAAGTCCGCCCGCGAGGGAGAACAGATTCCAGATCGTCACGCGGCCGCTCCGATCTGGGTGCGGGAATCGGCGGTTTTGACCTTCGAAACAACGAGTTGTTTGTCGTTGGTGCCGAATAGTAGGTCGATCGTTTGTTTATTTTAACCGCTTTTGGGCCGCTTGTTAACAAGAGTTGCCCAACGTTGAATGCAATGAATAGACGATGCCCTATCCGGTCGAATGGCCCGGCACCAGGACCACCGGCAAGCCGAGTCCTTTGAGCACTCCCTCCGCAACCGAGCCTAATACCAGGTGGTAAACGGCGCCATTGCCATGGCTGCCCATAACTACCAACTGGGCATCCTGATCTTTCGCTTCCGCGATGATCGTCTCGTGGATTTTCCCGGACGGTGTCGAATAGCTGGTCTCGATGTCCGCGTCGTTGAGTTCCTGGCTGAGCCTCTGCAAGGTCGCGATCTCCTTGCGGCGCGTTAGAGACTCCTCTTTAGCCGACGTGTTGTCGGGATTTGAGACAACCGCGGTGGGAACGGCTTTTTTTTCCGGTTGTACGTGGACGAGATGGAGGCGCCTGGACATATCACGGGCCATTTCTTTGGCCACTTCTATCACCCTATCGGTTAGGGGAGAAAAATCTATGCACACTAATATGCTCTTCATTCGGTACTCCTGAGAAAGCGTTGTTTTCGGAGACGAGTATATGAGGTCCTCCAGGATCGTGTAAATAGATAAAATTTTATCGAATAGACATCGGCGGACAAAAGCGCTCTCGTCGTTTCAGATCTGAGCTGTCCGGCTCCTCATCATTCAGCTGTTCAACCGTGAGTACTCAAGCGTGTGGATCTATCTCCTGTGGACTAAGTCCGTACTTCTTCATTTTCCTCCACAGGGACGTTCGACTTATTCCTAGCCGGTTAGCGGTATCTATTTGGTGACCGTCGTTCGAACGCAGTGCCTCTATGATCATGTTTCGTTCCGCATCCTCTCGACTATCTACGAGCGATCCAGGGACAGATTCCGATTCGCGCATCGATACCACCGACGGACTTTCTCCAGGCGAGTCAGATTGGTCAAAGGTACGAGTAAGGCTATTGATTTTCTCCATCGTGAGCGTGTAGCCGTCAAATAGGGCGATGATTCCATGAATGAGATTCTCGAGCTCGCGAACATTCCCGGGCCATGAATAGTTGACCAAGAAATTCGCGGCGTCCGGCGCGATAACCCGGAACGATTTGCCGAAACGCTTGCTGTATTCGTCCATGAAATACCGCGCCAAGGGCAAAACGTCGTCGATCCGTTCGCGAAGCGGCGGTACATGGATCGGCACAACGCGAAGGCGATAGTATAAGTCCTCGCGAAACTCACCCAGTTTTACCAACGTCGCAAGTGATTTATTTGTTGCGGCGATGACACGAACGTCTATCGTCGTGGTGGACGCCGATCCCAGTCGCCGAATCTCGCTCTCCTGGAGTACCCTCAGGAGCGTTGCCTGTACCGAGTAGGAAAGCTCTCCGATCTCGTCCAGGAAGATCGTGCCTCCGCCGGCCGACTCAAACAATCCTTTCCGAGCCGATGTAGCACCCGTAAACGCGCCCTTCTGATATCCAAACAGCTCGCTCTCGAGGAGCGAATCCGGTAATGCTCCACAGTTGACCGGTATAAATGGACCGGTAGATCGCGGACTTCGTCGATGAATCGTTCGCGCGATGATTTCTTTGCCCGTTCCGCTTTCACCTTCAATGAGCACCGTCGTATCCGTCGTGCTGACCGAGTTAACAATGGAGAGCGTGCGTTTCATCGCTTTGCTAAACACCACGAATCGTTCGTCTCCGTACGCGCTGAGCATCTGCGCGCGAAGTCGCCGGATTTCCTTGTGCAGCCCATGACGGTCCAGCGCTCGGCGTACTGCACTTCGAACCCGCTCGATATCGAGAGGTTTGGTGATGTAATCAAAGGCGTCGTAGCGCATAGCTTCAACCGCCCCATCAATACTCGCATAGCCGGTCATCATAATGACCTCGGGGGGATCGTTTGTGTCGCGGACACGCTGAAGAAACTCGATCCCATTCGTTTGATGTAGCCGTATATCGCAGAGAACGACGTCGATTTCATATCGTTGTACGGTTTCTAAACCCTGTTCAGCGCTGGATGCAAAGTACGGTTGGACGCCATCCTCTTCGAGGACTTGCTCCATGTACTTCAAAATCCATTCTTCATCATCGACGACGAGAATCCGCCCGTCAAAACCTTCCATACTGTTGCCGTGCCTTCAGCTTTCGTGGAGCGGGACCGAAAAATGGAATGCCGATCCACTGAGATGAGAATGCTTCTTACGTCCATGTCGGAACGTACCACCCGATACAATTATAGTATTTCGACACGTTTACTTGCCAACACGAGAGAAGACGGAAAGAACGAACGTCATCGTTTATGCGCGGTTCTTGAACTACAGAATTTGGTCCGAAAATCGAGCCGTCATCCACGAGAAACGAATCGTTCGGTTACGATCCGGTAGCGTTCCCCAAACGATCGTGGCAACATCGTTTCCGATTTTCCGGATTAGTGGCTTTCGGTAGTTCGATCCAGACTGTGTTCGCGTTTCCGGACGCGCTATCTACCCCCATGCGTCCGCCGATAAGTTCAACGGTACGTTTGACAACGGCAAGACCGAGTCGCGTCCCTTTGGATTGACTGTTTTGGGCCACACCCCGCTCAAACGGCTGAAACGCGACGTCGATTCGATCGGCGTCGATACCGGCTCCGTTGTGGGAGACGACGATACGGATCATCTGAACGTTCTCAGTATCAACGCGTATCCGGACGGCGTCACCATCACGGCATCGTGAGATCGCGTTGTAAAGCAACTCTCGGACGATTCTGCAAAACTGGGATCGATCGCTGTAGACATGTACCCGATCGGGACATGTAACGTCGATCCCGATCCCTCGCCGATCCGCCTCGGGAGCAATGTTTGAAATGCACTCGAAAATCGGCAAGCGCACGTTAAATGACTCCCAGGATAGATCGATTACGCCCGATTCAATACTCGAGAGTTCTAATGCCTCGTTTATCAGTATAAGTAGTTGGTGCCCGGCATTGCGTATTTCGTGGACCTCCCCCAATTGGTCGTCTGTGAGGTTTTGTGCGGAAAGCAAAAGCTGCGAAAAACCGAGAATTGAGTTCATCGGTGTACGAAGCTCATGGCTCATACGTGAAAGAAACTCGGACTTCGTTTTGCTGAGCACTTCGGCCTCGTCGCGTGCAGCTTCCACGGTTTTCACGCGATCAAATGACTCTTTTTGAAAGACGGTAACGAACCGCGATGCTTCGAATAGATATCCGAGAAAGAATAGGGGAATCGAAGAGGTAAACACTCCGACGGTGATCAGAACGTCGTTGAGTGTACTAACAAGCGTTCCTACGACGCCAAGTGCCAAGACAATATCTCGTGGTCGTGCCGTCCAAAGGAGATAAAGAAGAAGACCGCTGGTAATCCCCGTGGCGACGATGCTCACAAAGCCAACCGCTCTACCAAGTCGCGTCGGCCCAGTGTAGGCGTGAAGCGCGTCGACGATAAGCATTGCGGGCATCGGTTCGCCGGGACGAAACAACGGAGCTCGCTCAGCTCCAAGAACAACTCGAGCCAAAAGTCCGATTGAGACGAGAAGAAGGAGAACGAAAAAGAATCCGAGTATGACCTTACGCGATTTTGGAGCGATCGGTACGTAGAGAACAACTACCCGTAAATACGAGAAGTACGCAAGGGCTCCGAGGACCCAATACAGTTCGTTGATCCACGTCTCCTCGAAGAACGAGTTTATTACGTAGAGCGCGCTATACCCGGCGACTGAGAAACAGGAGAGAGCGTGCCAGCTGACCTGCCGTCGCTTATATCCCCGGTAGATCAGCAGGCTGAGGAGGCCATGATAACCAAAGAACGCCGCCATGATCGTGTTGGAGTAGCGAACGATATCGGTGTATACCGGTAGGGACAAAGGTCAACTCCTCGATACGTTACTCATGCCGAATCGTCGTTACGACTACCGCGAATCACGAGACAGGGCGACTCGACGCTCGGGATTAGATGGCGGAGTCTTTTCGCTCCGGGCGAACCGATCGTCGCTCGTGCTCATCGTAGCGCGGCAGTTCTACGCAGAAATCGCTCCCGCTGCCAACCTGGCTTTCGACGAGGATCGTACCGCCCATCAAATGTGTGAGTTTCGAGCTCAACGCGAGACCGATACCCGCGCCGTCAATTCCGCTTCGTTCCCGGCCGAGACGATTAAACTGGACGAATAGCTCGTCCATTTTTTCGACGGGAATCCCTTCACCGGTGTCGCGAACGTGAATCGAAACGTAGGCTGCTCGTTCGGAGACGGACACCTTTACCGATCCTGCGCGGCGGTTATACTTGATTGCGTTTGAAAGTAGATTGATGATTACTTGCCGTAGTCGAAACTTGTCCGCTAATGCCGTAACGCCGCGAGATTTCTCGACCGAAATCGTGATGCCCTCTCGATCGGCAAACTCCTTAACGATACCGACCGAGTCCCGAATAACCGCGTCACAATCGACCGCTTCCAAAGCGATGTCTATCAGGCCAATCTCGATTCTCGATAGGTCGAGCAGCTCGTTGACCAAGCGGAGCAGATGTTGGCCACCGCGGACTACCTCTTGGACGTAATCGCGTTGGTCACCGTTAAGACCGGGGTCGGATTCCAGGACTTGGCCAAATCCGATGATCGCATTCAGCGGCGTTCTCAACTCATGACTCATCGACGATAGAAACTCACTTTTTGCTTCACTGGCGCTCTCCGCCGCGATACGCGCTTGGTTAGATAGCTCGCTCATTCTCCGAACCTGCGTATCGAAGTCTTGACTGGCAAAGACGCCCGCAACGATCTGTCCGACCATCGTCAAAGCGTCCGGTGGCAAGTCGCGCCATCTCGATGTATCCACGGCGAAAAGCACGACGATACCTAACGTCTGATCGTATCGCCCGAGAGGAATGCTAAGCATGTGATGATACGATTCGTTCATTCGATGGCACCAGGCAAAAAGGTCGACGATTTCGTCTTGGGAATCTACAACCGTACAATCTCGCGTCAAATTAGCGATTTTTTGCGCCGTTTTTTGCGATAGTGCGACGACGGTATGACGCTGGTGCGGCGCCAATCGATTTTCGTTCCGAGTCCAATCGTAGGGGATCTCGACCGAACTAAAGTCGCCTTTCGCGCGGAGAATCATAACTCGGTCCGCATCCCAACGATCGGATACGTCTCGAAGAAACCGCCGAAGAGAGCTTTTTAATTCAGTCGCCGGATTTGCGAGCAGTTCGGCGCCATAAAAGGAAAGGAGGCGAAAGAACTCCTGATTACGGAGGATCTCATTACTCGATCTTTGGATATCCTCATTGGGAAGCGCCAATGGCTGTTTTGACTCCGTGTGCAACACAAGTACCGCGTAATCCGTGTTTTTAATCGACAACGGACGTGCCGATATCGAGAAGATATTTGGTCCAGCTTCGTAGTAAATCGGCCGGATCGAAATCGGGGGTTCTATCCGATCGACTTTTTGATCCCGGATGGCGTGAAACAGGTTCCCCGGATAGAGGGGGCAATCCGAACTACGACCGCAACCACATCCTCGCGGTGTTGCCTTCGTACACCGGAGCACCCAGCCGAGGAACTGAGAAGCGGCGGTTTGCCCGCCGACCGTTTCCGTCGCAGCGCGGTTTGCGAACACTACTTTACCTGCGCCGTCGACAATCAAAATACCGACGTCGATCGTATCGTACGCCGTTGTGATCAACGCAAAGTGGTCGATCTCGTTCGCCGCTTCCGGATTTATATGATCTTGAAAGATCGTCAACAAACTTCCACCCATGTTTTTTGTCCTAGATAAAGATTGAGATCTCTTTCTATTGGACTTAGATTTTCTGCCATTCACTCCGGCTTTGCCAGTCTTTATAGCGGCGACGAAAAACCCGGCTTATCTTATAAACCGACCATCGGCTTCGCGCGCCTACCGTGTTCACCGGTCATCCTTGTACGCGACGAAGATCCGTATCAGCTCATCGTCGACGCGATAGTAGCGGTTTATCGGTTTGTCCCATTGGGCCAGCTCCTGCTCGTCGTAGAGAACTTGTGGTAGCGAGACCGCGTGGCGGTTTTCTCCCTCACCAAACGCAAGCATAAAGTTTCCGGCGATGATGTTAGCGAGTTCCATGAGGCAATCGTCGACTTGCGATCCCGCCATTCCATCCCATTCCGTGCCGTAAATGTTCTTGACGAGAGATCGTTTTGTTTCGACGCCGAGATGGAGCGTAATAAATCCCGATAACGGCTGCCCAAAGCTTATATGGACGAGCTGTCCGTTCGGAACGGCCTCGAGTGCCCCCTCGTCCTCGGACACGTTCGTCGCGTCCATAAACGCCATGTCCGCAAAACTGTCGATGACCGCCTGATCTAACGCCTGCAATACATCCATATCTCATACCTCCTCGAGTGCGTGCATCAGTTTGGCCGGAGAAAGCGGTTTCTGGATTCTGGCAAGTACGTGGTCGTGAAGAAGAGCCTCGTGTTCGTTAGCTTCAGCAATGCTCGAAATAACCACGACCGGGATGTTATTGGTGAGCCCTGAGGACCTCATTTTTCGTACCAGGGTGAGCCCGTCGACGCGTGGCATCTTAAGGTCGGTGACAACGAGATCAATCGACTGTGTCTGTAAGGTATCCAACGCATCCGCCCCGTCGGGCGCCTCTAGAAAAACAGCGTCCGAGTATCCCGCCATTTCAAAACATCGCTTAACGATCAAGCGCGACGTCTTGGAATCGTCAACGATAAGTATATTTTGGTACTTCATATTCGCCTCCTTTCTGGTTGTGTCAGAGCGTCCATGTAGCCGATCCGCTGCTTATCGTCATCTCGCCGGTTGAGACGTCGATCCACGTCGTCCGGCTGATCGTTCCACCGATATCCTCGCTGTATACGCCGAGTCCCACTTTCCACAGTTCTCGTTTAACAGCGAGAGTGTTTCGCTTTCCGATGTTAAATCGACCTTGCGTATCCATCACGTTTGCGCCGCCGGCAAGCCGCACCAGCACGTCGCGTTTGTTTCCGTTACCCGGCAGCCCCATCTTTTTTAGAAAGAGCGGCACTCCCGTATTGACGTAGTACGCGGGTTGATTGTTGGCGCGCGTTTCGTTTCCGGCCGAATCGGGGTAAACGACGTGCAAGAGACCAGCATACCGTCGGCGACGGTTGTAGACGATCACGGCAATACACGATCCGAGGCCGTACGTCTTGATTACATCCCGACGGTTGTCCGAAACCGCAAACTCGCCGAGACCAACCGCTACAACGTTGCTCATATCCTCTCCACAAGGCGCATAATTTCTCTTGGAATCATCGGCAAGGAAACGAGAGATTCGGCTCCTCCTCGTTTGAACGCTTCTTTCGGCATCCCAAACACCACAGAGCTTTCCTCGTCCTGAGCGATCGTTCGGGCACCGGCTTTACGTAGCGCCACCATGGCGTCAGCTCCGTCGGCGCCCATGCCGGTAAGCATGACGCCAACGGCATTTTTACCAACGTGCTTGGCAACCGAACGATAGAGGACATCGACCGACGGGCAATGGCCGTTAACGTTCTCGCCGGCACGACAATGAGCGATGTATCGTCCGCCGGACCGAACTACTTCCATATGATTAGCGCCCGGCGCAACTAAGACTCGACCCCGGAGTACACGATCGCCGGACTTCGCTTCTTTAACTTCCATCACCGAAAGGGCGTTCAATCGCTCCGCAAATTGTCGGGTAAAAACGGGCGGCATGTGCTGGACTATCACGATTCCGGGGGTATCCGCCGGTAAACGCGGGATTACCTCCTCGAGGGCGATCGTTCCGCCGGTAGACGCGCCAATCGCAATCACTTTGTCGGTGCTTTTATCCAGTGCCCGCGACTCCAAACGTTTTGACTGGATCCGAGCCCCGGATCGTGGCACAAGCGCGTCTATCTTTACCTTAGCGGCGGTTCGGATCTTGGAGACGAGTTCCTCGACTGTTTCGCTCAGTCCCGCGCCGAGGCGCGTCGACGGTTTAGTTACGTAGTCGATCGCCCCGTACTCGAGAGCCTTGAGGGTGAGCGCCGCTTGTGGAGCGGCGAGCGCGGAAACGACGATGACGCGGGTTGGTCGCTGCGGCATCAACCGCCGTAGAAATTCCACGCCGTCCATTCGCGGCATCTCGATATCGAGAGTCACCACGTCCGGTCGGTCCAGAACGATTTTGTCCCGGGCGACGTAAACATCCGGTGCTGTCCCGACGACCTCGATATCAGGATAGTTTGAAAGCTCCCGCGTAAGTATCGATCGAACCAATGCGGAGTCGTCGACGACCAGAACGCTTATTGCCATCGTTGATACACCGTCGGTTTGAGGTACCGAAAACCACGCACCCCGCGTCCAAGGGTTTCGGAATGGCCGATGAGAAGATAACCGCCGTTCGCAAGACATTCGGCAAAACGCGAGACGAGCGCTTGTTTTGTTCCGGCGTCAAAGTAAATCATGACATTTCGGCACAACACGATGTGAAACTGATTCCGAAACGGGAAGCGATCCTGAATCAAGTTTAGTCGCTTAAACAGAATGCTCGCGCGGATCGCTTCGACGACTCGGACCTGCTCGTCGTTAATGTGGTGAAAGTACTTCTTATACTGATCCGGTACCGAACGCAGCACCTCTCGCGGATACACGGCCGCGATCGACTTCTGTAGCGCTGTCACCGATATATCTGTGGCGAGTATCCCCGAGTCCTCGTTAAAACCGCCAAAGCGGTTATGAAGGACCATGGCGAGCGTATATGGCTCCTGCCCTTCTGACGACCCTGCCGACCAAATCCGCAAGTCACGGGGCCGTACGCCCCGATCCTGAAGCTCCGGTACAATGGTCGAGGCGAGATACTCAAAATGATCGGCTTCCCGGAAGAAGTACGAGTGATTGGTGGAGATTTGATCCACCAGACTAAGCAGGCGCTGCGTATTAGTGTTTTGCTCTAAATCGTCGGTGTACTCCGTAAACGTCCGGAATCCCTGCTGCCTGACGGTCTTGTGAAGTCGTCCCTGGACCAACGTTCGTTTGGCATCCGACAGGCTAATACCAAAACGATCGTATACGAGGGTGCGAATACGCCTAAAATCCTTCTCGGTTAGTTCGAGCACCCTCGAACCGATCGACGCGCGGCCCTCAGTCTGCTTTACCGGGCCGCGCGTGACTGGAGTACCTGTGTCAGAACTGACCAAAGTCGTCATCGTCGAGCCTGACAACGTCTTTGGGATTCTGGCGACGTCCGCCGGAATCGCTGGTCGCGGCCGCTCCGATTAACTCGCGCTCATCTTCCGAACTCGCGAGTGCAATTTTTGTCGACGACGGATCGTCATGGCCATTTCCATTTGAGCCGCCACCCGTTGAAACCGCGAGCTCGCTGAGCTGCATCCGTTCGCTATTGAGTTTCCGTGCCAGCTTAAACGTTGATACCAAAGACCGTAAGGTTTGGGCTTGCCCGGCAAGCTCCTCGGACGCTGCCGAGCTTTCTTCGGCGTTTGCCGTATTGGACTGTGTCACCTGGTCGATCTGGGCGAGACCCTGGTTGATTTGCTCTACGCCCTCGGCCTGCTCCTTACTGGCAAGCGCGATTTCCTCAAGAAAATCGGCAACTTTGGTTACGCCGGTGACGATCTCCTGTAACTGTCCCGACGTGTCGTGGGCCGCAGTGTTACCTTCTTGTACGTTCTTTGTCGTCGTCTCTACCATGGCGGTTGTCTCTTTGGCCGCCTCCGCGCTTCTGACCGCAAGATTGCGCACTTCCTCAGCGACAACGGCAAATCCTTTTCCATACTTACCGGCGCGGGCCGCTTCCACGTTGGCGTTCAGAGCGAGTAAGTTGATTTGAAACGCTATGTCGTCGATTACTTTCACAACCTTGGTGATTTCCTCAGAACTGTCGTTAATCCGCTCCATCGCCCCTACGAGAGCTTCCATCTTTTGATTACCGTTCTGCGCGGAATCCAAAGCGCCTTTCGCGACTGAGCTCGCCTCGGAGGTACTTTCAGCATTTTGCGTAGACTGACTATTGATCTCGTTGAGCGATGCGGATACTTCTTCTAAAGAACTGGCCTGCTCGGTGGACCCTTGCGCGAGCGACTCACTTGACTGGGCGACTTGATCGGCCCCGGAGGTTACCTGATCGACGGAGTCTTCGACCGAACTAAGCACGCCGTTGAGCGATCCGATCATCTCGCCAATTGAACGGTAGACGCCGGTCGCGCTATCCGTTTGGATCTCAATCTGGAGATCTCTCGAGGCGAGCCGTTTCATTATTCCCTCGATTGCGGCAGGATCCGCGCCCAATTGACGGAGGATGCTGCGCGATATGAGGATCGCCAAAAACACCCCGCTCACAAGCGCGATAACCGATACGATTATGACGACGATGCTCGCCATGCTGTTTCTCCGTTGCAGCTGGGGTCCGAGCGTGTCCTGATCAGCCGTAATCGATAACATGACCTCTTCGGAATCCGCGGCAATCCGGGGCCCGATCACATCCAGACCGTTAACGATATGATCGTTGCGTTCAAATATCGCGGCGGCGGCCGAGTCGAGAGCTGCTTCGTAGGCAACGATCTTTAGGGTAACCTCTTCCAAAAGGGCACGTCTTTCCACGTTTTGGAGCTCGGCGTCGAGAATTACCAGGTTTTCAACGGCTCCTGCTACTTCCGATTTGGCACGATCGAGGTCGTCTTGAATGTTCGAGTCCAAAAACTTGAACGCATACAAGCGCGCCAGCAGCAGGTTTCTTGTTGCGAGACTGGCAAAATAGGCTGCGGTCATATCGTTGTCGTTACGTGCCGAAACAAGAATCCGCGTCAGGTTTTGCTCAAGTTCAGGGCCGAGAACGTCCATCTCCGCAACGTACTCGTTTCGTTGTCGTTGGAGATCGACGACAACGTCAAACTCCGTCCCATACTCGTCGACCTTACTACGTGCATGCGCGACAAGCGGCGCGCGTTCTTCGGCCTGGATCTCTTCAACGGCGGTTTGGAGAAAGCCTCGCGTACTGTCCAGCTCGCGATCGAACTGTTCGACGGTCGCTGCGTCCCCGGATATCACGAAGTTCTTTACGGTCAAGCGCATGTTCAGCAACTCGTTTACCGTTTGCGCCATCAGGTTGGAATCCCGCGCCCACTCGCGATACTGGACGAACATTGATGTTCCCTGTGTCAGGAAAACCGTCCCGACCAAACCAACAGTTATAAGAAGAGCTATCACAACGGCAAAACCGAGTGTGATCTTCTGTTTCATCTTCATCTGTGCCATTTTTTTCCACCCCTAAATCTGTTTTGTCAGGCTCGACGCAACGGACGAGCCGATACGATTTTCGTCTTCAAACTCCGGCCTTGAGGGCTTGTAGATCGCTCGTGTGCAATACCTTCTGGGCATTTATGAGAACGGTCACTTGATCCTCGACGCGAGCCACGCCCTCCACGTAATGAGACTCTGCGGATCCGGCAAAATTTTGTGAGCTTTCGATGTTCTCGGCCGGGACGTCGTGGACCTCGGCGACCGTATCGACGATCATGCCGAGCGCCGCCGAATCAACCGTTGTGACTATGATGCAGGTCCTATCGTCGTATACGCGCGGTTCCATCCCGAATCTCCGCCGCAGATCCATTACCGGAATAACTTTGCCCCGCAAGTTGATGACGCCCTGCATGTATTGCGGCATATCCGGGACTTCGGTGATTCGTTGCAACTCGATAATCTCCGTTACGTCCATGATGTTGACACCGTACAACTCGTCGCCCAAGTTAAAAAAGAGGTACTTGTTCGCCTGTGCGGCGTCGTCCTCCTCGTCGGCCCACATATCGTCGACATGATCTTGTGTATCCGTCGCCATCTTTTCCTCCTCGTGGCTCGTATCAATCGGTCAGTGTTGCCACGACCTGTCTAAGGTCCTGTGGCTTAAATGGTTTTAAAATCCAGCCGCTCGCGCGAAGCGTTTTTGCCCGCTCTTTTTTGCTCTCGCTACTTTCGGTAGTGAGAAAAACGACCGGTGTCTCGGCGTGTTGTGGCTGCGTTCGAATCGTTTCTACAAAGGCGAATCCATCCATGACCGGCATGTTCACGTCGACGAGAAACATGTCGCAACTTTCGATTTCCTTTTCGAGCGCATCTCGGCCGTTTTCGGCGGGCACTACATCCACACCCACGGGTTCAAGAGCCTTGGCAACGAGCTTTCTGATCGTTGCCGAATCATCGACGCATAAAACCTTCTTGCTCATCTCTGTACTCCTCCTAAAAAAGCGTTACGCTTCCTTCCAGTACCAATCCCTCGGGTTGAGGCGAGTCATTGCCTTCGCTGTGGTCGTACTCGTCGTTTCCGACCGCCTCAAACTCTTCTTTCATCGTCATATGTCGTCCCGAAATCGCGATGAGCACCTGGTCCAAATCGAGATTACCCGTCTCGAAATCGTGCCCGATCCGTATCGCGTCGGCCTCGGCCATGCTCTCCGCGAGTATCGCGTGCATGTGGCCAACGATCTGTTGGACCGCGTCATGCGCTTGCATGCTTTCTATAATCCTCTCGAGCCGCTCCCGCGCGTCGTGGCTAACGGAAGCGGCGTTGGTGACCGATATTCCGATTCGATCGGTCGCCGACGCGAGCTTATCGATCGTTTCGTCGATCGATTCGACCGCCGCACTAAGGCTCTCCCCAGAGGAGTTTACAAATCGCCGATACAGCTGCGAGAACTCGGCGAAACTGGTCCGGACGCCCTGGGTGTTCTCTGCAATGGACGCGGAGGCCTCGTGCGCCTCGGTCGACAAATCGTGAATTTCGCCGGCAATTACGCCAAACGCGCGACCGTGTTTTCCCGCTTTCGCCGCCTGGACGGCGGCGTTGATCGCAAGCACGTTTGTTTTTTCCGTGATGTTTTCGATTTCCTGGAGCAGTCTTTTGGCTTCGGATACCTTTGCGCCGATCGTTGCGATCGACTCGCTCATCGATGATTCGATTTGCAATTGCGCCTCGCGAATTGAGTTTAAATACCGAATATCTCTTCTCAGATCGGTCATTGCGGATTTCATCGACGTATCTCCGTTTGCGACTGAGGACAACGAATCGGTGATCGTCCCGGTTAACGTCTCCGTCTCTTTATTTAAGGTGAAGATCTCATCCATCAACGCAACAGAGCTCGTACTGGTTTTATCCAGTGCTACGTCGGCGAGCGCTCCGACGAGCGGCACCGCTTTGGAAAGTAAGCGGTAGGCAACGTCGGTAGATACGCGCACGGCCCGTTCCTGTTCGAGTTTACGTTGTGCATCCGCACACGCCTGGGCGCCCGCCTCGGTATACCGGTCCTGTGTCTGACGCTCCTGGAGCAGTTCGATTGTATTTCTCTCGGCTTCCGTTTGGGCCTGTTGCTTTACGTCGTTTCGATCCCGAATCACCCTCCAGGTGATGATTACCCAGACCGCCGTCGAGGCAATGTTTAGTACGACGACGAGCGGACTTACCTGTACGGAAACGAGAGAGTTTGCAACTGTGAGGAGGGTAACGCCGGCGAGTAGAAGTACAGTTACGCTCGTCATCTAGCGACTCCCGCGTGCATTTTTGCGGAACTAACCAACGAGTTTGTGTCGATGATGAGGCTCACGTCGCCATTCCCCAAAACGGTGTACCCGGTCAGGCCTTTCATACGACCGAGGTACTCGGGAAGAGATTTGACGACGATCTGACTGTAGCCGATGATTTCGTCTACCATCAGCGCAGCTTTCCCGGCCGCAGACTGTGCAACGATAAACACTTCTTTTTCCGACGCTTCGTCATTGTCTCCGTTTTGAGATTGGGCGGAAAAAAACTGTTTGAGGCGAACGATAGGGATTATCTCTTCTCGCAACTCGAGAACTTCTCCGCTGGCCGTCGTTTGTCTCACGCGATCAGCGAGAACTTGTTGAAACTCCTGAATATCGTTGAGCGGGACGGCGTACAGCGTCTGCCCGACTCGGGTGGTAACTCCGTCTAAGATCGCGAGAGTCAGCGGTATTCTCAGGATAAACTCGGTCCACAATCCGGGCTCGGTCGTGACGAGGATTCTCCCGCGGAGGCTCTCGATGTTCCGTTTAACAACATCCATCCCGACGCCGCGACCCGATACATCGGTCACTTGTTCTTTCGTCGAAAATCCAGGTTGAAACAAGAACTCCCATACGTCGGCGTCGGGTAACCGTGCGGCGTCTTCTTCTGTCGTGAGCCCGCGTCGAACTGCCTTTGCAACGATTTCGTCACGTCGCAGTCCGCGACCGTCGTCCCGGATCGATATCCAGATTTCGCTCCCTTCGTAGCGGGCGCCCAAGCGAATTCTTCCCTCCCGCTCTTTCCCGGCGGCCTCTCGTTCGGTCTCGGACTCTATACCGTGATCGACGCAGTTCCGAATCATATGAACGAGTGGATCGGCGAGTACTTCGATCACGTTGCGATCCATCTCGGTGTGTTGTCCGGTGACACTGATGTCTACCGGTTTCCCGGTCTTTCGGGAGAGGTCGCGAACGAGACGTCGCATCTTGTTAAACAGGCCCTCGAGGGGAATCATGCGTACCGCCATCGTTATTTCTTGCATCTGTCGCGTGATTTTTCCCAAATAGCCGGCTGATCGATTAAAGCGTTCAAGGACAAGGCCTTCGAGGTCTGGATTGGAGACGACCATCGCCTCGGCCATTATGAGCTCGCCGACGAGTTCAAAAAGGCGGTCGAGTTTATCAACATCTACACGCACCGCTTGACGTTCAACAGGGTTGTTGTCGGATTTCTTCTCGGTTTTACGTGATTTCTTCTGTTGTTGTAGCGCCCGATCGACCTGCTCCGCTGACACGGTACCGCCTGACACCAGGATTTCGCCGAGCTTCCGTTCTTGCGTATCGAGAGCGCGTTCGACCGTTTCACTATCGACGACGCCCATATCAACCAGCACTTCGCCGAGCGGATGGTACTCGTCTTCATTCTCGTTACCTTCGTCGACTTCCGGGTCCGTTCCCGTTACGTGATCGCGGATGATTCCACCTAGCGAATCGACCAAACGGAGAACGCCGGAGACGACGGTCGGTGAAACCTCGTGCTCGCCAAGCCGAACCGCATCGAGAACGTCTTCGATCTCAGCGGCGAGTCCTTCAACGGCCGTGAGTCCAAGAAATCCGGCGTTTCCCTTGATGGTGTGTATGTGTCGGAACATACGAGCAACGAGACCTGTATCTGCGGGATCCTTCTCGAGCGTAAGTAGATCGCTTTCGACCTGCGCAAGTTGGTCGGCCGACTCTTGCACAAATGATTTGTGAATCTCGTCTTCGTTTCCATATGAGTTCGGTGCGCGCTCATCGACGCGCGCCGGTGAAGATTCCAGGTCAGATATCGTTTCCGAGGTATCAAGACAACCGCCCGCCTCGATCTCGGCGATTCGCCCGACGAGTTCCGCGACCCGTCCGGTCGAGAGAGCAACGGTGAGCGGAAAACTCGCCTGGTTTTTGCCTGCCGTCGCGCTCGAAAGCTCACCGATAAGGCGTACCAGTTCGTCGGTTCCCGCCAGGAGAACGTCGGTCAATTGACCGGTAACCGTTATGGTTGCGTCCCGACAGCGGTCGAGAATTGACTCCAGCCGATGGCTCAAGGTCGCGATAACGTTCTCGCCAAAGAACAACGCCGTTCCCTTGACAGTGTGCATCGCTCGGAATACGTCGTTGACGAGCTCCGGCGCATAGTCCCGCTCAAGACGAACGATTTTTTCTTCGACGGCCTCAAGATGCGTCGTGGACTCCTCAATAAACGACTGCAAGACTTCCAGGTCGTCTATGTAGACGTTTGTGTTTAAATCTTTGGCGGGAGATACCGGAGGCGCCGGCGCAGCTGTCACATTTGTCGTAGGCGCGTCACCGTTGCCCTCGGCGTTTCCGAGATCGGACGATGCCTTACCGGTCATTATCGCCCGCATGGCATTCTCTGCCGTGTCACTGTCGACGTCAGTTTCCACGTTTCCGAGAAGTTCTTGGAGGCTCGTTCCGACAACTCCGTTCTCCGAACGTTTTTTACGACCCATTGCACGCCTCCATTACCAGCGATTGATCTATCATCTGCCGTACTTGTCGCGCCAAAGTCCAATAATCCGCAGCGCCGTTACTCTCAGGCGCGTATCGAAAGATCGCTTGCCCATGCCCCGGCGCCTCAGCGAGGGCAACGTTTGATCTAATAGGCTGAAGGATGCTTTGTTCGCCGAGCGTTCTGCGTATATCGCAGACGATCGCCTGAGTGAGTCGCGTATTGTGCGCAAAAAAGGTCGGAACGATTCCAAGCAGTTCGATCGTTCGTCCAAAATGAGATCGTATCCGGTCGAGTATACGTAAAACCTCCGCGAGACCTTCCATCGCGAGGACGTGCATCGGCATAGGAACGATTACATGGGAACAGGCAACGATCGAAGCGATCGTCAAGAGGCGCACCGTCGGTGGCGTGTCGATCAAAACGTAGTCTATCGACGACTCAAGCTCTGACAACGCGTCCAACAGTACCGTACGGGCGCGCCCGTCTCGGGCAAACCCGCTTTCGAACTCCAAGAGGCTTTTACCGCCCGAGAGAAGAAAGAGGCCGGGTTGCGATGTCGGCCGAACTGCCGACGCAACTCCTTTTGCGCCGATTAAAACATCGTACAATCCCTGGCCGCTGACTCTCGAACTGACTCCGAGCGAGAGCGCAGAATGCGCCTGAGGATCGGCGTCGACCAACAGTACTTGCGAACCGGCGGTTGCCAAGGCGGTAGCGAGGTTTACGCTTGTCGTAGTTTTTCCACTACCGCCTTTGCGGTTAGTTATCCCGATAGTTGTCATAGCTGCGTCCGCATTCATAAAGCAAATCGCATGCCAAAACAGCGAGCCATAGAACGGAGGTAATACCGGCGGATATGGGGGTATTGACGCGAGTTTTGGGCAGGTTCGGCCCGTTTTGAATGTTACAGTTCTGCGACGCGTTTCATGTCTGAAACAAGCGGTTGCGTTTCTGCAACACCCAAACACGCCTCATGCCGATAAAATCGTTACGTATCGGCAAGCGATTCCTATCAATTCGTGCGTTGACGGTGCTTCTCGTTTCGCCGGCTCATGGTACGGAATTTGCAGAACGCAGACGATGGGTAACGCCGAGCAAGAAATCTCTCCGCTTATTTTTATTATCGATGACGAGGCCTGGACTCGGCACTTTCTGGCAAACATCCTTGAAGACAAGGGCTACCGGACGAAAGGCGTCGCGAATACTGCTGACGGTCTTGCGTACATGAAGGAAGCGGCTATAGACGTCATTCTCGTCGACCTCACGATCGAAGACCTATCCGGTTACGACATTATTCGGAAAGCGTCGGAGTCTCCATCGCTGCCGGAGGTAATCGTAATGACCGGGGAATACCGGAGCGATCATGCTGTACGTGCGCTCGAAACCGGCGCGTTCGACTTTCTTACCAAGCCGCTTGATTCAAGACGACTACATCTCACTATACAGAAGGCCTTAGAACATCGCCGTCTAAAAGCTGAGGTCATGCGCTTAGCCCACCGACCCGGTGGGACGATCAGTGCTCGGGTGTCGACGACCAATTTGGCGTTCTATGACGCGGCGACAGGCCTTCCCAATCGTGCGCTCTTTTTTGATCGACTCGACCAGGCGCTCAAGACGCGCCCAAACACTCCACGGTCGATCGCGCTTATTGTGCTCACGATCAGGGAGATCCGGAAAATCAGTCTAACCTACGGGATCGCGTTCAGCGATATGGTACTCGCGGCAGTTGCACGTAAGATGGAAGAGCGCCTGTATGACCGCGATACCGTGGCGCGTACCGGGGACAACGAGATTTCGATTATCGCGGGTATTGACTCCTCAATCCAACTTTCTCAGCTGTTCGAGAAAATACTCGGTGTCAGTGCCGAGGACGTCGTCGCCGAGGGGCGTAGCCATACGGTCAGTTTTATAGGTGGTGCCGTTATATACCCAGAAGACGGAGGTGACCCTTCCGGCTTGTACCACGACGCGTTGACTGCACTTGACGCACGAGAAAAGCGTGGAGAACCGGGATTCGACGTGTATCGTCCGGACATCGGGCGGGCAATCCGCAATCGGCTTAAGACGGAACGTTTGCTTGCCAAAGCGCTCTCTGCGAACGAATACTACGTCGAACTACAGCCGTACCATCGACTCGCGGACGACGGCGTCCAGGGCGGAGAGACCCTCCTCAGGTGGAGAAAATCGGACGGCACGGTTGTATCGCCGGTCGACTTTATCCCTCTCCTCGAGGCGAATTTTGGGATTATCCCCGTGACCGAGTGGATCGTTCACCAAATAGCGGACGTTCAATCAAAGCTCATCGAGTACGGTTTTATCGACAAGTTCATCTCCATAAACGTTTCACCGGTCCATTTTACGCGCGATTCCGCGTCGCGACGGCTCGCCGATCTTATCGTCGATACCTGCCCCGATCCATCACACATAATCGTCGAAATCACCGAAAGTACTCTTCTCACTGACGATACATACTTTGGGGCCATTCTCGATCACCTCGGGCGAAGCGGCGTTTCGATAGCAATTGATGACTTCGGGACCGGATACTCATCTTTGGCGTACCTGACCCGTTACCCAATAGATTACCTAAAGATCGATCGATCATTTGTCCGCGACGCCGACAACCGCGTCGAAGCCGCAACGATTGTCGCCGCGATTATTTCGATGGCCCAACAGTTGGGAATCGCCGTAATTGCCGAGGGCGCCGAGAGCGAGTCCGAAATGGCATTCCTGAGGAGATACGGTTGCGACATCGTTCAAGGCTACGTGTACTCAAAGCCACTCAGTATTCCGCATTATTTTGGATATATCGAGAAAAATTCACCGAATAATAGTACAATGCTATTGACGAGCACGTCATAAAAACGGAATCGCGTGGAAATAGGAGCAACGGTGACCGAGACATCCGTCGTTGTGGCGGCAAGAACAGATGCCGAACGTAAAGCGCTTCTTGGACAGCTTGTTAGCGCGGGATATGCGTGTCACGAGTGCGAGTCTCTTGACTCCGTCAGAGAACGGCTTGCGGCGGTTCGCATTGACGTGGCAATAATCGACGCTGATATAGGCGGTGATGTCTCGGACGCTATCGGCTTTGCGGAGCAGTACACCCACGATGTAACTTCGCCGATATGGATCTTCAAGTCTTCGACGATTAGTGGGAACGACGTTCGACGTCTGGTACGTTTACCGGTAGCCGACTATTTGCCGGAACCGGTCGCTGCGGAAGAGATACTTCTGGCCGTGCAGCGGGCAACGGAACTGCGGCTAGTTGGCGCAACCAAGAGCATTCTCTTTAAAAGCGACGTCGACGGGAGCTTTCTCCTCGGCCACGAGCTCAACAACTACCTCACGCCGCTTTTGGGTATGGCTCAACTTCAGAAAACCAATTCTTCCCGCGATCCAGATTGCGACGCGGCTTCGATGAGTACGGAGGTATTCGAGTCTGCACAAATCCTGGCGGGCTTTGTTGATAGACTACGAATTATACGTTCGCTGGAGCTACACCCAAACATGATGCGTTTTCGAAGGGGCGATATCATCCAAATGATACAGAGCATCGTGTCCATGCGACAGTCACAGCCCGACGCACCGCGTGTCGAAATAAGCGTTAATGCCGACTGCGACGACTGTGGAGTCGACTTTGACTTTGAAACGCTACCCCGTGTTCTCGACGAACTTCTAAAAAACGCAATCGAGCATACGATTTCGACGAATACCCTGCCCGAGCCTCGAGTTATCGTATCGATCGATACAAGCACCAGAAACGTCGATATCAGCGTCCGCAACGGTGGTTCCGTCCTATCGTGCGATCGGATTAGTCGCTTTTTTATGCCGTTTAATGCCGATCGGCGACTAAAATCTCACAGCAGCGGTTTAGGAACAACATATGTCAAACTCGTAGTCGAAATGCACGGAGGCGCAGTGGGAGTTAAAAGCGACGAAATCAACGGAACGAACGTTTGGATTACGATACCGCGCTATCAAAACGAAACCGCGACGCTCGTTACGAATTAGTTGATGACGGCAGGAGCGCCCCATTGATAAAGAAAGACCGCAAGTACCAGATCTTGTACGTCGAGGACAATCTAGCCAACGTCAAACTCGTTGACCGGATATTCTCGCGACGAAATGACATAGCGCTCGTATCGGCACAATCAGGTCTCGACGGGCTCGCGTACGCCCAAAAGCACCCGCTGGATTTGATCCTCTTGGACATCAATCTTCCTGACATCGACGGCTACGAATTCTTTGATCGTCTCCGGGACATCAGAAGGCACGAGCGAATCCCGGTTATCGCCCTGACGGCAAACGCCACGTTTCACGACCATGTACGCGGGCAAGACGCAGCGTTCTTTGACTACATAACCAAACCAATCGACATCGAAGATTTTACTCTGTCGATCAACGGGGCGCTCGGTATCAACGGACATACGATAAAATGAAACGTCCGTCCCGCTTCCAATAGGCGCATCGTCCCAATAACCGAATTACGGTAAACAAAAATCAGATTACACGACGATTTTACTTGACATGTTACTTAATAGTCACTTATTTTACCGACGCAATAGGTGACCTTAAGGTAACCTAAAGCACGACATTCAAAGAAGGAGTTCGTAAATGGTCAGAGCAGCAGTTGTGTTTCATACCGGGATGGGCAACACCGGCCGAATGGCTGAGGCGATCGCACGCGGAATTGAAAACGTTGACGGCGTCGAGGCCTCACGCCTACCGATCCCGGTAGAATCGATCGTCAACGGACAGTTCCAGAACGACGCCTACCTCGAGAAAATCGGCGGATGCGACGCGATCGTCTTTGGAGCACCGACCTACATGGGTATGGTCTCCGGACCGTTCAAGTGTTTTGCAGACGCGACGTCGCCGTTGTGGTTTAACCACGGCTGGCAGGACAAGATCGCCGCGGGATTCACGACCTCAGGTTACGGATCGGGCGACAAAGTGATGACGCTCCACTACCTCGCCACCCTCTCCGCCCAGCTACGGATGGTTTGGGTTGGTCCGACGGCACAATCATCCACTCTCTCCCAGGACGGACGCGATATCGACAAATGGGGCTTCTACTTAGGACTCGGCGCGATGGGTAAAGTCTACGGAGACGATTTTCCGGACGCCGGCGATATCCTTACCGCCGAGCTGTACGGTGCCCGGATCGCGGAAGCGACAAAACGATGGGCCTCATCTCTACCGAGCGACGGGGATACCGATGGTCGATAACACAAAAGCGCTCTCGGGACTCGTGATCGCCATCTTTGGCGCGACCGGCGGCGTTGGTAGCGCAGTCGCCCGCGTGGCCTGTGCTCGGGGAGCCAAAGTATACGTTTCAGCTCGTTCGGCGGAGAAACTGTCCAATCTTCTTGCCGATCTGAACCCGATGAGCGCGTCGGTGGAGGGCTCTGTCGTCGACGCGGGCAACGACGAGGAGGTAGCCGCGTGGTTAGATACGATCGTAGACGCCGAGGGCAGAATCGACGGCGTCTTTAACGCAATGGGGGCAAAGCCGGAGGAGTATAGATACCCGTCCAAATCGACGGATCAGTCAATCAACGACTTTTTGGTCCCAATCCAAAAAATGGTCGGATCGCAATTTATAACGACGCGTCAGGCCGCTCAACGTATGAGTACCGGGGGATCGATCGTGCTGATAAGCGCCACGCTTGCGCTTATGACGGCAACGCACATGGCCGGGATAACGGCGGCATACGGCGCGATCGAAAGTATAACCCGTGCCCTTGCCGGAGACTTTGCCGGCGCGGGAGTTCGCATTAACTGTGTGCGAGCTGACGCAATGCCGGAAACCCGGACGATCCGGGAGACCGGTGCGGGGCTGGCAAACATTGGCGCCGAACCCAAAATCAATGTTCCGCTTCTCGGCCGGTTTATCTCCGCCGACGAGACTGCGGAGATGGTTCTCTTCCTGATCGGCCCCGGGGCGAGTGGAATGACCGGTCAGGTGGTAATGGTGAGCGCCGGCGCCTTTGTCTAAACGCGCTGGTTTGCTTCGACGTCTCGGACGCCTGTGGTAATATCTGGAGGAGTTGCGCGCGGGCGGAAAGCCCGTCCGCCCAGCTCTACATCCAGCTGATCCGGGGTCGACATGAAATCGATACAAGACCGCTATGCCGCCGAGATAGACACCATCGCCGCGTGCTCACGCCGCTTAGGGGAGTTGGGCTACGTCGCATCCCACGGCGGCAATCTCTCGCTCCGAGTATCCGATCAGCACGTCCTCATCACACCCACAAAGGTGCGCAAACGTCTGATGGAACCTGCGGACATCGTCGTCGTGTCGATTGACGGTACGACGGTCTACGCGTCGGAGGGGCGGCGACCGACCGGAGAGACGCCGATGCACCTGCGTATATTCGAGTTGCGCCCCGACCTAAACGCGATCGTTCACGCCCACCCCCCGGCGCTCACCGGTTTCTCGTTGGTCGATACCGATATTCTGGCTAAACCGCTCCTTCCCGAGCCTGTTCTCGAAATCGGACCGCTGGTGCAAATCCCCTACGCCGAGCCTATTTCGAACGAGTTGGCCGACCAGTTTGCCGCAAAGATTCATCTGTCGAACGCATGGATCATGCGCAACCACGGCGTTACGATCGCGAGTTCGGAAGGTATAGATCGAGCGCTCGAGTTTACGGAAATGGCCGAGGCGATGGCCGCCTCGGTTGCCTATGCCGCCACGATCGGAGCGGTAAATCAAATTCCGCGCGCGGAAGTGGAAAAAATGGAGCGAACCCTGGCGCGGCGAAACATGCCGCGCCCCGGCGATCCGCGACGGATCAAAAGCCTCACGGACCTGTACTTCTAGCTCCGCTTGGCGAGTTCGACGACCTCTATCTAACGCCGGAGCTACTCTTTGACGCCCCCTGCGGAAAGCCCGCCGACCAGGCGCTTTTGCACCACCATAAACATGGCGATGACCGGGAGACTCGTGAGCATACTTGCCGCCATGATCCGATCCCAAATCGCGTTTTTACTCGTAAACAACGCGCGTAACCCAAGGGGAAGCGTGTAGATGTCCTGAAAGGACTTGAGAAAAACGGATGCGAAGAGGTACTCGTTCCAGGCGATCATAAATGAGTAAATATAGACCGTCGCGATCGCTCCGACCGACAGCGGAATGATAATTCGAAATATCGTCTGGATTCGTGTAAGCCCGTCGATGAGGGCGGCCTCCTCGATCGAATAGGGAATCGTCCGAAAGTAGTTGCCGAGCATGTAGAGCGAAACCGGTAGCGTCTGCACCATGTAGACAACGAGTAACGCGATAAACGTTCCTGTCGGCGAGGCGAGAAAGCCAAGGCGCACGGCGACCTGATAGAGCGGAATCAGAAGAAGGATCCCGCCGAACATGTAGACGAGCAACACCCCCCGCTGAACGTAGCCGCGTCCTTTGTACTGCAGACGACTAAAGGAGTAGGCACCGAGGATCGCCAGGGAAACGGAGAACAGCGCGGCAAGTGCCGACAGCGAGACCGAGTTTCGGAAATAGCGCGGAAACGGAAAGACATCGCCGGTGTCGACGTAACGCTCGAGAATCTCGCGCCGTTGTTCCTCGGTGAGGTCGGTCTCTTCCAGCAACGTCCGAACAGAGGCGGGAACGGCATCCATATCGGGCTCAGGCAAACCAACCCCGAGTAGCTCGGCGTACGCCCCGGTGTTGATCCGCTCCGGGATAAGTGATGGATTGCCCCAATCTGCGGGAAACTTCAGGCTCGTTGAGAGCATCTGAACAAACGGAAACAAGGAAAATATGACGATTGCGAGAATGAGGAGCGCAAACCCGACGTTGGCAAGAACGTTTCGTCGTTGGACTACCATTTGAGCACCCTCTTTACGTAATACAGAATAAACCCAAGCAAGAGGAGAAACTGAATCACCGCAAGCGTCGCGCCACGACCGAGGTCAAACGCGCCGGTAAACGCGGTTAAGTAGGTGTATATCGATAACACCCGAACGTTGTCGGTGATAAGAAAGACCTCTTCAAACTTGTTGAAGTTCCAGATCACACGGAGAAGAATAAGCGAACCCAGAATAAAGTAGAGTTCCGGAATCGTTACATAGCGAAACTTGTTCCACGCGTTACAGCCGTCAAGCTCGGCGGCCTCGTAGAGCGTCGAGTCGATCGCTTGGAGTCTGCTCAGGATCATCAGATAGGCAAACGGAAAGTTTTTCCAGACGCTGAATATAATCGCGACCCAGACCGCGGTACTCGGATTCCCGATGAGGTTAAAACGTTGTTCGATGACACCGAGCACCTCTACCAGAACGTGTACAAACAGGCCGTTGACCGGGTCAAAAAAGAACTGCCACGCGAACACGGTCGCGATAACGGGCGCGACATAAGGCAGGAGAATAATACTGCGTACGAGCCAACGCCCCGGAAACTCTCGGTTCATCGCCATCGCGACGACCAGACCAAATCCGATAGTCCCCGCGACGGAAAACACGACGTAGATCAGCGTCGTCCAGACGGCGCGCCAGAACTGTCTATCGGTGATAACTCGCGCGTAGTTCTCGGTTCCGCGAAAGGTGTTTTGACCGTCAAGCCGGACGTCGAGGAAACTCAGATAGACGTTATAAATGATCGGATAGAGAATCAGCGCGCCGATAACAAAGATGGCCGGCGCGACTAAAGCCCATCCGAGGCGTGCCTCTCTTTGTCGGGGCGAAAGACGATTGCCCGAAATAGCAGGCGCGGTTTCCATATGACCTCCAGGTTAGGAACGTGGGACCGGTACAAGTCCAAACGCCACCCCGCGTAGGCGAGGTGGCGGTGCATGCGATAGCTGCCGCCGCGACGTACGACGGCAGTATCCGGCACTAACTACATATCGGCGATGATCGTCTCCATCTCACTTTCGGCGAAGGCCATCGCCTCGTCGATATCCGCACCCTCCTGCGTAATCGCAAAAAGCATCTGCGGGATGATCTGTCGCTCAAAGATGACGCTGGCCGCTTCGATACGACGCCCATCGACGATACCAAATGACTCGATGTTGGCGAGACCACTGGTTATCTCGGCAAGTTTTTCGCCCCCGTAGTTGGTGTACACGCCGGACGGATCGGCGAGGAAGCGTGGATTATCGGTAACCTCGGGAAGGACGGGATTCATACCGCCGGGAGCCATGTGCAGGTACGTCACATAGGCGTTGGGCGTAAACAGGTAGCGCATAAACTCCTGGGCGGCCGCTGTCTTGGCGGCGTCTTCCTGGTTAAACAGCGACATCGAAACGATAACGCCGTAGCCCGCATCTTGGACGTTGGAGATGACCGGAGAGAGCCGTGTGTTGTCGACGAGCTCCGGATCAAACGCGGCACCAACGAGATCATCAAAGTTCTCACCGGTCAAACTACCCGCGGCAACCGTCTCGATCGCCAGATCGTCCATGATGTATGTGCTGTAGAAAAACATCGCCATACGGTTCTGCAGGTAGTAGTCGCGTGCTCGCCACGTTTGTGGTCCCGGCGGGTTGTACTGGGCGAGTTCGGCGTAATACTCGATCGCCTCGCGCATCTCCGGCGAGTTAAATACGAGGTTACCGTCGGCGTCAAAGAGCGAAGCACCGTTGGAGCGGGCGATTTGCGTAAAGACCTGCTCGGTAAACGCCTCGGCCATCGTACCGACGAGGATGCCGTATTGGTTGTTCTCCGGTTGATAGAAGTACTCGGCCGCGGCCATGATGTCGTCCCAGCTGCGCGGTTCGGAGAGACCTGCCTCGGCAAACCAATCGGCGCGATACCAGATGCCCTGTATCCATCCATGAAATGGTACGGCGTAGTAGGAGCCGGCACCGTCACTTACCAGATTTAGGGCGCCCTGGTAAAACCGGTCGACGCCGATCGAATCGATAAGCGCCTCGTTGGCCGCGGTATCGATAACCCCCTCGGCCCCGAGGGCAACCGCAGTCTCCGCACCAAACTCACCAAGCGCCGGCAGCGTTCCGGCCGCGGCGGCGGCGGCAACTTGTGTAGACATGTCGTTCTCGTCGACCGGGATCACGTTGATCGTGACGTCCGGATTGAGTACTTGGTAGGTATCAACGAGGACCTGGATCGTAGCCAAGCGGTCTGACTGAGTTTGCGTCGTCCAAAACTCAATCTCGACGGGTCCGGCGGGCGCTTCCTCTTCAGGCGCGCACCCGAGGAGCACGAGCGTTGCACCAACAATCAGTGCAAGAATCGGTAAGAGTGTTCGTTTCATCTCTTCCTCCTTTTTGATTTGCCGCCTACGACGGCATTGGATCCATTATTAGGGGCGAACGGGACTTCGAGCTGTTTTGTTGTTTCGCGAACAACGAGCTGTGGGGCAACCTGAACATCCTGACGCGGCGGCGTCGCCTTATCGGGATCGAGGCGATCGAGAATGTACGAGACAACCATCCGCGCTTTGGTGGCAAAAAACTGGCGCATCGTCGTGAGGCCGACCGCCTCGGCGATCGCCAGGTCGTCGAATCCGATCAAGCCGATCTCGTCCGGAACCGAAATCGCCGCCTCGCGAAGATAGCGCATTCCGCCAAACGCCATCATGTCGCTGGCGTAAAAGATCGCATCGGGTCGACTACGATCTAAGAGTATCCGCGTCGCCTCGTATCCGCCCCGAGCGTCGAGTGTTCCGCACACAGCGCCGGCGTCGCCTACGCCCTCAGGGGTACTTCGCAACACGTCACGGAACCCGGCAAGGCGATCGGAACAGTGATCGTCGTTTGGCGTCCACCCAATAAACGCGAGAGATCGATAGCCGCAATCGACGAGATGTCGCGCCGCGTCCTGTCCGCCGCAGAAGTTGTTGTTGCTCACGGCGTGGACGCAAGCGCTTCGCGCCTGCATTAAAACGATCGGCACAGCCGCACCGTCCATAAAACGAGTGGCGGCCTCGGAGACGTCGGCCGAGAACACGATCGCGGCGTCGACTTTCCGGACGATGTGGGGATTGGAACTGATAAAGGCGTGAAGGTCACGATTTCCACGCATGTTCACGATCAGCACGTCAAAGCTCGTCAGCGCGAGCTCGGCCTCGACGCGGCGGAGCATCTCTATCGCCGAGTCAAGCTCGAAATTCGGGGCAAAAAAGCCGAGAACGCCTCGCCCGGTCCGTTCGTCACGATGATTTGCTTGAGGTACGTAGTTGAGAACACGGAGTGCCTCGTGGATGCTTGCGCGCGTTTCGGGCCGTACGCGGTCCGGGGCGTTGAGCACCCGACTGACCGTCGCCGCACTCACGCCGGCACGTTGTGCGATATCGAGTATACGTACTCGTTCTGCCATGTGCTTTCGAATTCTACGACGGGTCGGAACACCGGTCAAGGAAAAGTTTCAGGTCGAAATGAAATTTTCATCCGCGGCGCCGAGGGGGGCGGGGGCGCTCCGTCAGGAGCCGGACCGATTAGCGGGCCCGGCGATCGGCGACTAACAGAGAATAGTTATGCCGCCATCGACGACGAGATCGTGCCCCGTGATGTAACTGGCGAGGTCTGAGGCGAGAAACAGCACCGGACCGGCGATCTCCGAGATATTCGCAAGACGACGAAGCGGTGTCCGTTCCGACCAGATCCGGGTGAGGTCTTTGACTTCGGGCCGTTTGTTCATATCGGTCAGCGTGTAACCGGGACTCACGCTGTTGACCCGGATGTGACGATTGGCGAGTTCGACGGCGAGAGACCGGGTGAGCATGATAACGGCCGCTTTAGAGGTGTTGTAGTTCGCCTGAAACTGCGGCACGTTGACCATGGAGCCGGAAATTGAAGCGATGTTTACGATCGCACCGCCGGCCTGCATCAGCTTGAGTGCCGCCCGACAACAGCGGTAAACACCGTCGACATTTGTGTCGAGGATTCTCCGCCAGGCGATCTCATCGAGATCGTCGATCGTGACGCTGTTGGCGATTCCGGCGTTGTTGACGAGGATGTCGAGGCCGCCCCACGTTTCCATGATCGCCTCAAATACCGTTGCGACCGATTCGGGCTGGGTAACGTCAAGCGAGAGCCCGATACACTCAGCCTCATACGACGAGGAGAGCTCGGTGGCGACCTCGGCAGCGGCGTCACGAGCGGCGATCGCGACTCTTGCTCCCTGCGAGGCAAACGCCGCGGCGATTCCTCTGCCGATACCCCTGGTGGCTCCCGTTACAAGGACTCGGCGACCGTCAAAATCAAGATCATACCGCGCGATTTCCACATCTTTGTGCTGTGTAGTCATGGCAAGGGGCATAATACCACGAGCGCACGCAGTCGGTTTATTGGACACGTATTGTTCGGATTTGAAAACAGAATCTCGATACACAATACTTTTCGAAGGCCCCAGGCAGGCCAACTAAACAAAAGCGACGTTTCATGGACCAGATCAACAAAACAGACACGACAGTCGGGCGCAAACGTATTCTCCTCGTCGAAGATGAAGTTCTTATCGCTATGGCGGAGGCCGAGACACTCGAACGGCTTGGGTATACCGTCGAGACGGCGGCGAGCGGCGATCGCGCAATCGCCGAGGCAACGACACACGACTATGACTTGATTCTCATGGATATCGATCTCGGCGTCGGCAGAACCAGCGGTACCGAGGCAGCGCAGAAGATCCTCGCCGATCGCGAGATTCCGATCGTTTTCCTCACGAGCCACATGGAAGAGGAAGTCGTCGCCCAGGTGCGCGGCATAACCGGTTATGGCTACGTGCTCAAAAGTTCCGGTGACTTTGTGCTCGCGCAGTCGATCGAGACGGCGTTCGAGCTGTTTGCCGCCAAACGGATGCTTCAGATTGAAAACGACAACCGTCGCGAGGCTGAGGCCCGGCTCAAAGAACGCAATACCTTCATCGAGACGATCCTCGACAACCTGCCGATTGGGCTCGCCGTAAATGCGATCGACGACGGGACGGCAAGCTACATAAACGAACAATTTGAAACGATCTACGGATGGCCCCGCGAGAAGATGGTCGATATACCTACGTTCTTTAAGCGGGTATACCCCGACGAGAAATACCGAACCGAGCTTTTTGACAGGATTATGTCGGACATCGCCTCTGGCGATCCCGCTCGAATGCGGTGGAACGGCGTACGGATTACTCGTGAATCGGGTGAGACCGCGATGGTCGACGCGATCAACATACCGATTTACGACCAGGGCTTTATGATCTCAACCGTAATCGACGTCACCGAGCACTACATCACCCTTAAGGCGCTCGCCGAGAGTGAAGCCCGCTATCGGGCGGTTACGCAAAAGCTACCCAACGGTCTCATCGCGCTCTTTGATCGCGAGCTGCGCTTTGTCACCGCAGGAGGCTCGGCACTCGAAACCGGTCCGCTTACCGAGGAGATGCTGGTAGGTCACCAGCTTCGCGAGATATACCCGGCGGAGATCGCCGACCGTGACGAGCCGTCGCTACGAGCGGCGCTTGCCGGCGATACGATTGACCAGGTTGTCGAGCACGATGGGCATTACTATCGCGTTATCACCGCGCCGATTCGCGACGGCCGAGAGATAAAACACGGTCTCGTTCTGACGCAGGACATCACCGCGACCAAAGTTGCCGAACGTGAGTACGAGCGGGTCCTCGAGCAACTTGACCTCGCGATCGAGACCGCCGAGCTCGGACTGTGGAAGGTAAACGCCGAGACCGGGGACCTCGATTGGAACAGCCGTCTCCTCGAAATCTTTGGGGTGTCACGTGAGGACTTTGACGGGGCGTTTGATACCTTGCGCGAGATGGTGCACCCAGACGATGTCGAAAACATGGATCGCGAGATTCGCGCGATTCGCGACGGCCGGCGTGTCAAAAGCTTTGTTTTTCGGATCGTTCGGCCCGACGGCGCGGTCCGTCACATTTCGGCCTCCGGGACTCCGATCGATCGGGAGGGTTCATCTCAAACGTATCTCGGCTTTGCCGTTGACATCACCGAATCGGTCGAGCGCGAACGACAACTCGCCGAGGCACTTAATCGACTCGAAGCGGCCATTAGGGAGTCGAATCATCGAATCAAGAACAACCTTCTCGCCGTCAAGTCGCTCGTGGATCTCGGCGACCGAGCCGGACGCGGTACCGAAAGTATTAAAGAACAGATCAACTCCATCATCGCCGTTCATGATCTCCTCGGTCAGACCGATCACGTTGGACGCGTCGGGGTGCAATCACTGTTGGACAAAACCTCACAACCTCACCTGACTTCAATCGCCAAGTCGGGAGGCACGCTCGAGGTAAAATCGATCGAGATCGAAGTGGATTCTAAAACGGCAATTCCGATCGCTCTTATCGTTAACGAGCTCATCACCAACGCGATACGTCACGGTGTGCGGCCACGGGCAAACGACTTTGTTCACGTCTCTCTCTCGGCCGCGGACGACGGCGTGATTATAGTTGTCGAGAACAGCGGCAATCCCCTGCCCGCCGGCTTTCCCGACACGAGATCGGACTCTCTGGGATGGACGCTGGTTCGCGCGCTTGCGGAACAGGTCGACGCGACGATTACGGTCGGGCGCGCGCCCCATACCACCATTGCAGTTGCGATCCCCGCCCGTTCGCTCCAGGCCAGCTAAACGGCGCGACTGCTTCCTCGTCTCGATATGGCCACGCGGATTGTATAATCGTCAGCCGGTCTGCTCAGACGCGCCGTGAGCCGCTCGTAGTCGTGCATAGATCGAGAGATCGTGATACGCGCCGCGGGCAAAAATCGCCGACCTCATCGTACCTTCCAAAACGAAGTGACACTTGATCGCCACCGCGATACTCGCTTTGTTTCGTGGATCGACGAGCGCGTACAAGCGCGGGATCGGTTTCCAGTCAAACATATGGACGCTAAAAAGCTCGAGCGCCTCGCTCATATAGCCGTGCCCGCGAAACTCCGGCTTGAATACCTGGTAACCGACTTCGTATCCGGCGATAACACCGTTGCGACGGCAGCCGATGTTCCCGACGATCGTTCCGTCAAGAAGTGTGATCACCAATCCACCGCCGTCATCGAACCACCAGCCGTTCTTTTCGAAGTCGCGCGAGAAATCGACAAAGGACTCGAGCCCGACCGGCGCGAGCGGGGTCCGATACGATAGATCGCTTGTGAGTTGGTACAGCTCGTCGAGGTCCTCTTTGCGCGTCGGTCGGAGAGCCACAGATCTGCCGCTTATCATGCTACCATTCTACCGAGTCGTGCCCGCCGTCGCTACAAATACCCGACCGCCGTGACGGGTGTTTTTTCTTGGCGTTATCGGTACGCTACCCCATGCTCCGTCGCGCCCTTCTCGTTGCTTGTATCTTTTTCGTCGCGCCCCTGGTATCCGCGGATCCTCCCGATCAGATCGATTTTGGGGCACTCGAGAGCGATTCCCCCGTCGAAGCGACGTTTACGCTCACGAACCGTACCGCGGCGACGATCACCGCCCGACTATCGAGCACCTGTCCATGCGTCGAGATCGCTCCCGAGACCGTCGCCCTCTCCCCGGCAAGCGAGCAGCAGGTTCGGATTGTGTTTGATCCCGCCGGTTACTCCGGTCCGGTTGAACGTTTAGTTGTGATCACGTCCGATGATCCTGAACTCTTCGGGCATCAGATCAGGATTTTTGCCGACATCGTCGGCGGTGATCCACTCGGTCTCTGCGAGGTGTGCGAGGAGGACGCTCATGTCGCGGCACCCGCTTTATCGGCTCGCGACGGACTGGAGATTGAGTTTTATGCCGACGCCGGTTGCGCCGAGTGCAGTCGCTTAATCGAGCGCGAGTTTGCCCAAATCCAAGACGGCATCGATATCCCGCTGGCGTTCACGAGATACGACGTGATGAATCCCGCTGAGATGGACCGGCTTCTCGGGCAGCTCGAACGTTTGAATACCTCGCTTGTTGCGTTTCCCGTCGCAATCGTCGGCGGGCGCGTGTATCAAGGTTTACCCGAGATCGAAGCCGGAATCCTCGCGGCGATCGGTCGGGAGCCCGCCGCGTCGAACGGCATCGAGGCGACTCCCGAAATGCCCGCAGCCACACCGTTAACGACGATCCCCGCGATAGGCGCTATCGCCGCCGCCGGTCTTATTGACGGCATCAATCCCTGTGCGTTTTCGACGATCTTGTTTCTTGTATCGATGCTGGCCCTCCTCGGGCACGACCGTCGGAGAATTCTCACCGTCGGTATCGTCTTTGCCGCAACGATTTTTGTCGGTTACCTCGCGATCGGTCTCGGGCTCCTGTCGGCGGTCCGCGCGCTTATGGTCTTTCCCGTGATCGCTCGGCTGATTCGCTGGATACTCGTTGCTGTCCTCGTCCTGCTCGGAATTCTGAGTTCCCGCGACGCGATACTCGCTCGCTCGGGGAGATCTGGAGAGATGACACTCCAGCTTTCCGACCAGATGAAACGGCGCATTCATTCCGTCATGCGGCATCGGCTCAAGACCGGATCGCTCGTGATCGGAACGATCGTGATCGGAGCTCTCGTCACGCTGTTTGAGTTCTCGTGCACGGGTCAGGTCTACGTCCCCGTGCTGATGCACCTCGCCCGCGCTGAGGGGAGCGGACGGGCCGTGGCCATGATCGTCCTGTACAACGTAATGTTTATCGTTCCCCTGGTAACCGTTTTTGTCGTCGTATATACCGGTTACGCTGTCGGCCGGATCTCCCGTTTTTTTACGCGCCGCCTCGCCCTCGTCAAAGCATTGCTGGCAGTGTTGTTTTTTTCTTTTGCCGTGCTTACGATCGCAGTGTAGTCACCTTTTAATCTTCGACGATGGTATAATTACGGTATCACTGATGACTCGTTCGAGGGCCCGCGCCGGATTCGCGGTCCTGTTTTTCGTCATCGAGATGATTCACCCGCAGCCAAACCGGGCGATACAACCTTCACTGGAACTCACCCAAATGCTAACCGTCGCCATCGGGGGCGAGATTCCTCTAGGACGGCGCCTCGGCGTACGCGGCAACATCGGCGCATCGCCGTTTGGACCGACCTGTGTTTCCTACGCGTTAAGCGGCGTCGGCCATTTGCGAAAACGCGATCTGCCCTTTCAAGTCGACGTCGAACTCGGGATGCCCCTCGCCTACGTGGATCTGATCGAAGACAGGTACGTCGATTGGAACGACAAAATCGACTCACCGTACGCCGGATGGCTCATCGGCGGCGTTGTCGCGTGGGGCTACCGTCGACCTCCCCACCAGTACTCGCTCACGACCGGTCTTACCGCCTGGTGGGAGTGGCAGAAAGACGGCACAAAGGGACCGCGCACAATTCCGATCGTGGCCTTTCGCTTTGGGTGGGGCATCCGTTAGTCTGACGATCTCGTCGAAACTGACCGACGCGCGAGGCACCGAGTCCGCGGATACCGAGGTGGTAATTGTAGATGCACATCCACGTAATCCGTCGTACTATGCAATAGGGGCCCACCCCGAGGAGGTTGAGATGACGATTGTTCCGTACCTGACGTTTCCCGGAAACGGCGAAGAGGCGTTAACGCTGTACAAGAGCGTCCTCGGCGGCGAGGTGACGATGATGCGCTACAGCGACATGCCACCCAACGACGACATGCCGGTGAGCGACGAGTGGAAAGACAAGGTCATGCACGCCCAAATCACGTTCCCGTCCGGTCAATCGATTTATATGTCGGATACCTTCGAGGGTGCTCCCCTTACCGCTGGAGACAACATGGCCGTACACCTCGATCTAGATTCCGAACAGGAGCTTCGCCGTATCTTTGACGGCTTGTCCGACGGTGCGACCGTGACGATGCCGGTTGAGACGCAGTTTTGGGGCGCCGTATACGCGAGTCTGATCGATCGCTTCGGCGTCAACTGGGGACTTCACTACACGATTCCCGCCGAGTGAGGCGCGCCGACGTCTGCCCCGTCGCAAGACTGCAAACCTGATGAGTCCGTCGCTGTGGCCGTTTCCACATCATCTGCGCAGTTCCCTCGTGTACGGGTGTATGAACATCGGGGGGACCTGGGACGACGCACCGATCACCGGCGAGATCGAACGACGCGCCTTTGCCGCGTTGAGCGCCGCCTTTGCCGCCGGTATCCGGATTTTTGACCACGCGGACATCTACACAGCGGGTAAATCCGAGACGGTTTTTGGCCGCTGGTTACGCGCGCATCCAGATATTCGCGACCAGATCGTTATCCAGACAAAGTGCGGAATCGTCCTTGGTAACCCGGTCATCTACGATCTTTCGCGAGATCACATCGTCGAGTCGGTGGAATCGTCGTTACGAAGGCTTGGTGTTGAACGCGTCGACATCTTGATGCTCCACCGACCAGATCCCCTCGTCCAACCGGAAGAGGTTGCGACCGCGTTTGATGAGTTGGCGGCTTCCGGGAAGGTCGGCCACTTTGGGGTGAGCAATCACTCCGCGGCCCAAATGCGCTTGCTTTCCAACACGGTCGATAGACCACTCGTGGTTAACCAGCTCGAGGTGAGCCTCGCCCACCCCGACCTTCTTGTCGCCGGTACGGCGGTCAACCAGCGCGATCCCGAACACGCGCTCCGGGCGGCTGACACGATCGAGTACTGTCGCGACAAGGGAATCCTCTTACAGGCTTGGAGTCCACTCGCGCGCGGTCGCTATACCGGTGCGGAGGTCAACCAAACCGCCGAGCTCGTGCTCCAGCTGGCTGAAGTCTATCAAGTGTCTGTCGAGGCTATTGTCCTCGCCTGGATCACCAGCCACCCGGCGGCAATTCTTCCCGTGATCGGCACGACCTCGCCTATACGGATCGCGGCGGCGGCGGAGGTCGACAAAGTCGCTTTAAGGCGCCGGGAGTGGTACGCGCTTGTTGCCGCGGCGCGGGGCCACGAGATGCCGTAGCGCAGGGACGACGCTCCGTTGACGGCTACCCCGTCCCGCCGTAGAGTTTGGTAGTGAACACTAATCACGATGCTCTTCGCGAGCTTCCGCTGACAGAGCTGTCGTCACGACTGCGCACCTCCCCGAGTCTTCTGGCGGCGTACGTGAGCGAGACACTCGATCGCGTCGAGGCGATGGAGCCGACGATCAACGCGCTGATTCCGGAAACCGAGCGCCGCGAACGACTCGCCGCGGAAATCGATGCGCTCCTCCATCGTGCCGCAAGCACAGATAGCTTGCCCCTTTTTGGTGTACTCGTGGGTGTCAAAGATATCTTTAAGATCGATCAACTCCCGATGCAGGCCGGATCTCGTTTGCCGTCGACGGCATTTACCGAGCAACCGTCGGTCGTCGTCGAACAACTGCATCGTTCCGGCGCGCTTATTCTCGGGCGAACCGTGAGTACCGAGTTTGCCTATTTTGAGCCGGGACCTACGCGGAACCCACTAAACACGGCGCACACGCCGGGTGGCTCGAGCAGTGGGTCAGCGGCCGCGGTTGCGGCTGAGTACTGCCGTGTCGCGCTCGGTACACAAACGATCGGATCGATCGGTCGGCCCGCGGCGTTCTGTGGAATCGTCGGGTTTAAGCCAAGCTACGATGCCCTCTCGCGGGAGGGAGTGTTCCCGTTCTCGCAGTCCGCCGATCACGTCGGATTGCTCACCGCCTCGGTGGCCGACGCACAAACCGTTTTTGGCGCCCTCGCAAACAGCGCTGCGCAGAAAATTGAGATCACTGAGGTGAGTAACAAAAACGCCGCAACTGTAACGGGCTCGGCGGCTCGTAGTACCTTTCTGATTCCTCACGAGGATTACCTCAGCACCGCGTCGCATAAAGCGCGAAAAGACTTTGATCTGGTGGTGGATAAAATCGTCCATGGCGGCGCGCGAATAGTCACAAATGACGCGCTTGCCGAGATCGCCGCGATCACGATCGACCATAAAAGAATGATCGCTCACGAGTTTGCGCGTAATCACCGCGACTTGATCGCGCGCTATGGAGACCTCTACAGCGAAAAAAGCCGCCAGCTCGTCGCCAGCGGACAGGACATCGGCGAAGACGAGTATCGTGCCGCTGTTGAAGGACGCACAGTTCTCCGCGATCACCTCGATGCGGAACTCGCCAACATAGGGGCTCAAGCCTGGTTGTCCCCGGCCAGTGTGACGACGGCACCAGCCGGAATCGCATCAACCGGCGATCCCGCGATGAACCTCCCCTGGACGTACGCGGGCTTACCCACCGTCGTCATCCCGTCGGGAACCACGCCGGACGGTCTGCCGTACGGGCTTCAGATCGCGGGGGCGTTTGCCGCAGACCGGAGCGTACTCGGCGTTGCCGAGGCGTTGGCGCCGATCGTGTCGACGGCGGCGCAGTAGTCGATTACAGCGTCGCGACGACGCCCTGTTTCACCAAATCGGCGATCTCGCCCTCGCCAAATCCGAGCTCGGTCAGGATCTCGTCCGTGTGTTCGCCGAGTCTCGGCGCGGGCCGCCGGTAAGTTACCGGCGTTCGCGACAGGTTCATCGGATTTCCGAGCGTATCAATATCCCCGGCGCTCGGGTGCGCCATTCGAACTACCATCTCGCGGGCCAATAGCTGCGGATGGGTGAGGGCCTGCTCGGGCGACAAAATCGGCCCGCAGGGGATGCCCGCGCCCTGGAGCGACGTAATCCAGTGTTCCACCGGCGCCGTCTCAAAACGCCGGTTGAGCTCGGTTTCGAGCACGCTCCGATGGGCGACGCGATCGCGATTTGTGGCAAAACGTCCGTCCGCGGAAAGAGACTCCCCATCGGGGACCGCGGCGCACAGCCAGCCCCAATGCCGTTCCGTACCGGCTGCGAGGATAAACCACCCGTCGGCCGCGTGAAACGGCTGATACGGAGCGATATTCGGATGCGCGTTTCCCCGTTTTTGCGGCGGATCGTTGGTTGCCAGAAAAGCGGAGGCAACGTTAGAAAGCCAGGTAAGCTGTCCGTCGAGCAGGGCGAGGTCGATAACCTGCCCGATCCCGCTCTCTTTGCGCTCGTATAACGCCGCGAGGACAGAGATCGTGCCGTACAACGCCGCCGTAATATCGGCCATCGGTGTCGGGAAACGGGTCGGCCCGCTTTCCGGTTCGCCGGTGAGGTGCATCGTGCCGCTCATCCCCTGGGCGATAACATCGTACCCTGGTTTCTCGGCCTCCGGTCCGGTCATCCCAAATCCGCTGATACTGACCCAGATGAGGGCCGGGTTCGCCGCCAGCGCCTGCTCAGCCTCGATTCCGAGCTTCTGCCGACTCGAGGCCCGCGGAATGTTATGAATCAGAACGTCGACGCTCCTGAGGAGTCGCTCGACTATCGGGCGACTCTCCGGGGCCGCCATGTCAAACGCGATGCTTCGTTTGTTTCGATTTGTGCCGAGAAAATACGCGCTTTCGGTCTCGAGAAATGGTGGGCCCCACCCGCGAGATTGATCGCCGGAACCGGGTCGCTCAACTTTGATAACTTCCGCCCCAAAGTCCGCCAACATCTGCGTGCAGTACGGACCGGCCAGCGCCTGGGTCAAGTCCAGGACGCGGATTCCCGCTAAAACCGAATTGTTCATTGCATTCAACATTATAGCACCAGCGGACAGATCGAGCCACCGATCCGTGCCCCCGCGGGTACATTATGGGGTGTGGCGACGTTACTCTACCGCGGCTACCGGCGTGGGTCGAGAGAAGTGGAAACCCTGCATATAGTCCACGCCCGCGTTCACAAACCAGTCCGCTTCAGCTTGCACTTCGATTCCTTCGGCGATCGTTTTAATACCGAGGTCGCGGGCAAGAACAAGTAGGTTGCGGGCGATCGTTTCCTTATACGGATCGACGTGGACGTTTCGGCACAGATCGATATCCAGTTTCATGTAGTTTGGTCGCAGCTCGGCAAGTGAGGTCAGGGAATTATAGCCGGCGCCGAGATCGTCGAGCGCAACCTCAAAACCGCGCGCTTTGTAGTACTCGAGGATCGAGTGAAGGTGCTTGGTGTCGGTGATTCTATCGCTCTCCACCACTTCAAACACGATGTCGTCGCTGTCCAACCCCACATCGTCGAGCGCTTGAAATGTACTGGCGAGGCAAAACTCCGGTTTGTAGATCGTCGCCGGATTAAAGTTGACGAACAGTTTAGCCCGCGAAGCCAAGCTCCGGGCCGATCGAATCGCGGTCATTCGACTCTCGCGATCAAGGTAGAAAAGCAGATCCGCCCGCCGGGCCGTGTCAAAAAGGTACGCCGGCGAGATCGTTTCCCCGTTTGCGCTCCGGCCCCGCGTCAGGCATTCGTACGCAAAGGGGGTCGGCGAGGAATCGGCGCGGACGATCGGCTGCACGTGGGTAACTAATTGACCATCCTCGAGAATCGTCAGGAGTTGTTCACCCTCGATCATTCCGACAACCGTCTCAAGCGTGTGCATGTGGATAAAATCGGCGAGAGCAGGCCGTGTTCCACGATCGGTCACGAGGACGCGTGTGTCGATCAGCTCCTGACGCGAGAGTTGGCCGTTAAATGCAGCAGCGAGGGCGCGGAAGTCAGCGGCGGAAACCTCGGCGGTCATTACCTCTTGGTAGAGCCCGGTTGCGATTCCGTTATCGGCAAAAATCGTTTCCAGGATCTCGGCGGTGGCCGCGATCGGCGTGCTTATATATAAATCGATCTGCTCGGCGAGCTTGTTCGGCAAGATCTCACAGCGCGTGCAAATCGGGTTTGGCACCTTAGAGTCCGATTTCATTATATGAACATTATTAGACGTTTTACGACGTGATCGCAAACCACCACGGCGTAAATCGGTTTCCATTCGTCAGAGCACCACGCTGAGATGCGTCTCCTCGCCGATCCGCGTCAGCTCCCACCGCGATGTCGCCAGCGTACGGATAAATCGCGTGTCATGGCTTACCATGAGGAGCGCCCCTGGGTATTCCGCAAGCGCATCCTCGAGTCCGCTCGTGGCCACCACGTCGAGATGATTGGTCGGCTCATCCATTATGATGAGCTCGGGACTGCGCAGAAGTCCGAGGGCGAGCGCAACTTTGCGCGCCTCGCCGGGACTCGGCAGCGGCGATCGCAGGAGACCAACCGGGTCGGATCCGAGCCGGGCAAAGGTGGACATCACGATAGCCATTGCATCGTTGCCAAGACTCTGCAGCTCGGACACGAGATCGATCGTGTCTTGCCGCGTAAACTCCTGCGGCAGATAGAGAATCTCGTGCGGCGCGACGGCCGATGAGCGTAACTCCTCGATCAAGGTTGTTTTACCACTGCCGTTTGGGCCCACAACACCGATGCGGTCGGTCGGTCGAACAAGCAGTTCTGGGTGACAAAGAACAACACCGTTGTGAAGCGTGAGCTCGCCCTGCGGCCGTCTTAGGAGCGCATCGCCCTGCGTCGTCCTCCCATCGATTGAGAACCCCGTACGACGAAGCACCGGTCGCGTCGCCTTACCCAGTCGTTCGTCCGCCTGGGCAACCCGACTATCAAGCTGGCGGGAGAGGCGTCCAGCCTGTCCATCGGCGCCGCTCACGCGCACCTGGTTAATCCGGGCACGTCCGTCGGAATCCTTCCGGGCGAGACGGGATTTGGTGTTCCGCGAATCCTGTTGCGCCGCTACCCGTCGTCGTCGATCCGCCTCACGTTCGATTTTGCGTTTTTCCGCGACTCGTTGCCGATACACCCGTTCGTCGCGCTCGCGCTCTTTTTCGGCGATCTCACTCCCGGCGCTAAATCCGCCCGGGCGCATAACGGCCGAACCGCCGATGTCAAAAAAGAGACATTGATAACAAAGATCGTCGAGCAGGTCGCGATCGTGGCTGACAAGCAATCCGATCCCCTCGAAGGTCTGCAACGCCGTGCCGAGCAGTCCGCGACTATGCCCGTCGAGGTGATTTGTCGGTTCGTCGAGTAAAAGCACCGCGGGACGGCTCCACAGGGCTACCGCCACCTGGGCACGCTTGCGCTCTCCCTGGCTTAACGTCGTCCACCGATACGGCCAGTCGCCTTCGATCTCGAGGCGCGAAACAAGTCGACCGGCATCGGCGTCGGGATAGGAGCAAAGCTCGACGAGCTCGTTTGGCGCGGCATCGGTCCTTTGCACGCAGTGATAAACCGGCTGCGGGGTTCTGAGGTTGCCACGGTCAACGGTAATCTCGCCGGCGATAATGCGCAAAAGGGTCGACTTGCCCGTACCGTTGCCACCGACGACACCGGTCCAACCCGGGGCCGCGGTAACGGATAAATGAGAGAACAGCGGGGAGTCCTGTGCTGGGTAGGTATAGCCGACGTCGGCGAGCTGTAGATGCTGCATACTATATCTCCTTGTGTATGGGGGATTAGTTGTCAGCTCTCCATCTTCTGCTCGCCTCCTTTTCCACTCGTAGTCTTGGCGTTGATAATATCCAGGGCGGTCCTATCGAACAAGGGCTTCGAGGCGTTTGGCTACGGGCCCGTTTCGCACGACTATTTCTGTATCGCGCCGATCCGTTCCTTGAGCATTCGCGCGGCGCTCGCGTATCCGCCGTCGGCGGAGTCGACAAAGTGAACTTCCTGCTCGTGGTTGGTATGTATCACGCAGGTCATTATCGCCCTGTCGGACACGTGAACGCCGTACTGGATACGGCTTTCGTCACAGAGTCGATCGAGTTCTGCGGTCAGCTTTTGTCGGACGTCGGTTGTGGCCGAAAACGTCAGCTTGAGCGTTCCATCGAGTTTGCGTACATCGGAGTTCTCGATGTTGTCCTGGGCGACGCGCGAGAGCGTTTTACCCGTAGCGCGTAGCGGGATCTTTAGTGCTGAGGCCAATCTCACCGATGTAACCTCGATCCGAATCTTGAGCATTCGGAAGAAATACGCGAGGCCGCGGGTCTTCCCACTTAGGATCCGCGCTTCGGCCCGGGACGCCGCGCCACGAGTTCGTTGCATCTCGATCGTCAGGGGGTGCGCATCGCCGGGATCCTCAAAAAACGTTCCGAGAAGTCGGGCAACCTCCTCGAGGTCGGCGAGCGCGCGCGCGCGGTCTCCCGCAGTTGATTTGACGATAAGCGAGACCGTTTCACCGTGGCTGCTGGGAATATCCAACCATCGACAGGAAAAGCCGCGAAAATCGGCGTGTACGCGGGCCCGATTGTCCTCATCGCCGTAGTCGCTTACGTACTCAATCGCGCCGCCTCCGCCTTTGAGAAGGCGCTCGGCGTATTCCAGACCGGTGCCACCGACGACCGCCTGTACGTATCGCGGTGCAACCTGGACGCGAGCCACTGTCACGTCGTGTCCGTCGCGGCGAACATCGGCAACCTTGACTACTCCAGCTCGAAGATCGAGGTTCATCGTACTCGCGACCGTGCTCCGCGTGTCGGCGAGAATGGCGAGGATCGCCCGTCGATTGCTGCCGGGGACGAGAAACGCCATTCCGTCGCCACCAAAAATGTACGGGAAGTTCATGTGCCCAAGGTGGTTTGATATCGCGACCATACCGATTGCCCCGGCGATCGTCACGTCTTTGTAGCGCCCCTCGTCGATCGCGACTGTCGAGTTAACGACGTCGGTCACGGCGATTATCCAATCGTCTGGAACCGAATGGTAAACAGTCTCGTTAAACGCTCCCGCAAATGAATCGATCGCCGGCAAACGGGCGTAGAAATCGTCGGTGCTCATGGACGACAAACATATGTCGCGCGCGCGCGAGTCTCAACATAAAAAAAGCCGAAGCAGAAGCTTCGGCCGGAAAGGTTAGACAAGACGTCTTACATCGTGCCGATCGCGATTTCGCCGGTCACGGTAGAGTCTCCATCGATGTCCGCTGAGTCGCGTAGCGCCTCGGAGGCAAAGTAGAGGTTCCCTTCAACGGTTGCTCCCCGAAGTTCAAAACCGTCGGCTTCGACATAGACGTCGCCCACGATCGAACCCGCCTGGATGCGCGTGTTGACGTGTTGAACGCGAAGCGCCGGCACCGTCAGCGCGTAACGTGCGGTTACGTTCCGGTCTCCGTCCTGGGTATACAGGGCGAGTTTTCGACGCGGCGCGTCGGCGCCTTCCTCTTCGAACACTTCGCCCGCGATACTGACTTCGGAGTCGACGGCGACATCGGACTGGAAAATAATGATCCACGCTCCATCAGGACCGAGTGCCGGCTGCACATCTGCCGGACCGCCAATTACGGATTGGGTCGGTCGAGTCATCGCGTCAGTCGCGCTTTCGTCTTGTCCCCCTGCAAAAACGGCGAGGCCGACGATCAAAAAGACCGCGGCGATAAAAAATCGATTCATGTACGTCTCCTTTTCTGAGGAATTCCCTCGAGTATTTTCTCCAATTCTATATGAGCTCTCGCAAATTGTGAACGCTTTATTAAAACCGATTACACTTTTTGTGACTCGAATCACAAAATGTTTCCGCGACCGAGCTCCTCTCTACGCGTCTTGCCGCGGATGATAGAATGGTAAGCACTATGGCTATAAGTGATCAGGTCCCGATCCAATCGCGGTTTTACGCTAAGAGCACCGGGCGTGAGGTGCTCGCCGCAATCGATCTGGCGGGAAAAACCGCCATTGTCACGGGCGGATACAGCGGAATCGGGCTCGAAACGGTACGAGCGCTCGCCGAGAAAGGCGCGCGGGTGATCGTGCCCGTTCGCTCCGAAAAAAAAGCCCGTGATAACCTCGCCACCGTCTCCGGCGACGTCCGGTCCTACCCGATGGACCTCGGAAACCTCTCTTCCGTCCGTCGATTCGGCGAGCTCATGAACGAGGAGCTCGATCGGCTCGATTTCCTGATTACCAACGCCGGAGTTATGGCGTGTCCCGAAACGAGAGTCGGCAACGGCTGGGAGATGCAGTTCGGGATCAACCATCTGGGTCATTTTGCCCTCGCCGGCGCCCTATTCCCGCTGCTCGTCGCAACCGAGCAATCGCGCCTCGTCGCGCTCAGCTCCACCGCGCACAAGCTATCGGACATTCGCTGGGACGATCCCCACTTCAACAACGACACCTATGATAAGTGGCAGGCCTACGGTCAATCCAAGACCGCGAACGCGTTATTTGCCAACGCGGCGTCTCGTCGTTTAAAAACCTCAGGTAGTTTGGCGTTTTCGGTTCATCCCGGCGGCATTCTCACGCCGCTTCAGCGGCACCTGCCGGTCGAGGAGATGGTGGCCCTCGGATGGATGGACGCGGACGGCAATCCGACTGAGGCGGCGCGCACAATGTTTAAGACCCCTGAACAGGGTTGCTCGACGACGCTCTGGGCGGCGACCTCGCCTGATCTTGATGGGCACCCCGGCGTCTATTGCGAAGACTGTAACGTCGCCGCTCCTACACAACAGAATACCGCGACGGCGCGCTACACCGGCGTCGATGAACACGCCTGCCGGGATGAGTCGGCGGAACGCCTGTGGGCACTTAGCGAGAAAATACTCGCCGAAGCATAGGCCGCTTAAATATCTCGTACCGCGGACAATGCGCGAGCGCCAAAATCTCGCGATAAATAGTTGCAGTCACATATAATTATTCACGCGAATTGACGATGAGGCAAACCGTATTTAGCTTGCACTATACTAGTCACAACTAAAACGGAGGTCTCGCGATGCGGAGTCTACCTATTACTTTGGCGCTGTGCGCCGGCATATTTCTCTTTTTTGTTAGTCCAGTGACGGCTCAAACGTCGGCGACGCCAAGTGAGGTGTACCAGCTTGTGGGCTGGGTTCGCGCAGAGGTTGAACTACTTCGCGACGCCCGAGGTATGGATGAAACGGCGCGCGATCCCGGGCGCCAAGTAAACCGTGTCCCGCTTCATGTGTTTGCCAAAGCCAACGAACTGCGGATAAAGATGGCGCGGTTCCAGGAATCGATTGGGATGGAACCGGTCGCAATCGCGCCCTTGCCATTCTCCCCCGTTACGCCGGGTGAGGTGTTTAGCAACGTCGACGAAGTACTCGCCGAGATGCGAGCGATCCGAGCATTTTTAGGCATCGGCGGCGAGGTTGACCAACCGGCGTTTATCCCGGACCGGACACCGTCCGATGTGTATCGCCTCCTTTGGGAAACGAGCTACGCCTTTGACGCGATCGCCGGCCAGATCAGCCCGAGTTTTGTTCTTCAAAACGCCGGACAGATTGAGCAGGACATCGTTATCGTTGCCCAGGCACTTGGCTCGGCGGTAAACGTCAATCCGACAGCGGTAGATTTTACCGCGACGCCGCGCGACGTCATCCAGGAGTCGTTTGTGAGTATGTACCTGATTGGTAGGCTCCAGCGCGGCCTGGGGATGGAACCGTTTTTTGTTCCGCCGATTCCCGGCGGGGCGATCACGCCGACAAACGTTTTTGATACCACCGTCGCAATTCTTGCGGAAATGCACCGCATCAAGGTTTTTCTCGGCGTTAACGAGCGCGCGACTCCGCCGCCGCTCAACGAGACGGCAACGCCTACCGACGTGCTTATGCGTATGATCGGTATTCGCGAGGCGCTCGTTCGTCTCGCCGCGCAGGAAGGAGGCGTTTAGATGGTACGTTCAGCAGGAGTTCGAACGATCTTTCTTCTTGTATTTGCTCCCTTGGTGTTTGTTGTCGCATCGCAGGCGATCTCGGTTGTCGTTTTCCTGCGTCGGGCGGAGGCGGAACTCGAGGCGTCACGCGCGGCTCGCATCGAAGCGTACGCTGAACTGAGTTCGTTTGTGATCGAACTCGGCGAGAATCAGCAACGATACCAGTTGCTGTCGCGCCAGGATCTTCCGCAGATTCCCTTTGAAGAGCTGGTGTATGAGACCTTTGACGCCCAGGATCGACTCGAAGAGACCTTTAGCGCGTTTCTTGAGCTCAGACCGGAGGATTTACGGTCGAGTCGCGAGCGCGAGCTTATCACCGACGTTGAGCTCAACCTAAGCGCGTACAATGAAGCCAATAAAACGGTGGAAGATACCTACCTCCTGTTTGATCAACTCAACGTTTCCACTGCGGAGCTATTTGCGCTGACACAGGAGGAGACCTTTACCTCTCTCGCCAACGTTTCCGGCAACCTCCAGCGAGTAGGATTAGTCGCAACGATTCTTGGGGTGTCGGTCCTCCTTGTCACGGCTCTTCTCGGTGTTCTCGGTGCGCGCAACCTGCGGCTCCCCCTTGCGCGACTCGAGCAAGCGATCTACGAGATCGCCCAAGGTGACGGTGATCTCACGGCTCGCCTTGAGGGTACGTCCCAGAGATCGGAAATCGGGCGGGTATCGGGTAACTTCAACGATTTTATCGGTAACCTACACGGAATCGTGAGTGCGGTTCGCGGTTCGCTGAACGGCCTCACCGACGCGGGAAACGACCTTTCTGCCAACGCCGAACAGACCGCCGCCGCCGTAAACGAGATCGCCACGACGATCGAATCGATAGCGAGTCAAATCGGCACGCAGCACTCATACGTCACCGGCGTCGATACCGCCGCCCGTGAAATTCTAGAGCAGATCGAATCGCTCTCGCAACGAATCGAGGAACAGAGCAGCGCAGTTACTGAGAGCTCGGCAAGCATCGAGCAGATGGTGGCCAACATCGATTCGGTCCGCGCCAACGTAGAGAAGTCCAGCAGCGAGCTTAAGGATCTCGTAAAAGCGGGCGATGACGGTCGCGCCACGCTTCAAACAACGCTCTCGCTCATCGAAGCGGTTGCGACACAGTCCGACGCGCTGAGCAACGCGAACAAGATCATCAATGATGTCGCCGGTCGGACCAACCTCCTGGCGATGAACGCGGCGATTGAGGCGGCACACGCCGGTGAGGCGGGTCGCGGTTTTGCGGTTGTCGCCGACGAGATCCGCCAGCTCGCGGAGAACTCCAACAAACAGAGTTCCTACATAAGAGAAAGTTTGAGTACCATCAACAACACGATTACCGAAGTCTCCTCACAGTCCAAAGTCGTCAACCAGGCGTTTGGCGACGTGACTACGCGAATTGATCGCGTCAACGACGTCAACACCACGATTCTCAATGCGATGCAGGAGCAAAGTGAGGGCAGCAAGCAGGTACTTATCGCTCTCGCCGAGATTCACGACGTGACAAACGACGTTCGCGACCGCGCAACCGCGGTACGAACGCACGGCGCGGGAGTTCAAGAGAGCATTGACGGGCTCGCCAAGATTAGCGAATCGGTCAAATCGGGGATCGGCGAGGTCACCCTGGGAGCGCAAGAGATCAACACCTCGGTTGAGCACGTCCGATCGCTCACCGACACCAATCGCGACATGATACTCTCGGCCGCGCAGAGATTAAATCAGTTCAAACTAGAGGAAGAAGCTCGCCGTGCGGCCGATCTCGAGGAGATAAACGAGGACGCTTAGGATTCTTCCGGCAAATCTCCTGATCGTTTAATCTCGCTCTATACGCATCGCATTAAAGGAGCAGCTGATGAGAAAACTGCGCGGCGGAATGGTTGGTGGTGGTTTTGATTCGTTTATCGGACCTGTCCACCGAATGGCGATGACGATGGACGGCGAGGCCGAGATCGTGGGCGGCGTCTTTAGTTCCCGGGCACGACGGAGTCGCGATTTCGGAACAACTCTGTACCTCGAGCCCGGACGCGTCACGGATCGGTCGAGGAGATGATCGCCCACGAAGCGTCCCTGCCAATCGAGGACAAGATCGATTTTGTGACGATCTGCACGCCAAATCACGCCCACTACGACGCCGTGTGCGCCTTTCTCGATGCGGGAATCCACGTCGTTTGCGACAAACCGGTAAGCTATTCGCTTGCGCAGGCCTACGATCTGGAGAAGAAGATAGCTGCAAGCGGCAAGTTCTTTGCGCTTACCCATAACTACACTGGCTACCCGATGGTCAAACAGGCCCGGCATATGGTTCGCGAAGGGGCGTTGGGATCGATACACAAAGTGGTCGTCGAGTACCCGCAAGGCTGGCTCGCAGCGATGCTCACCAACAGCGATGTCTCGGCCAACCCGTGGCGTATGAATCCCGAGATCGTGGGAAAGGCGAGTTCGATGGGCGACATCGGCACTCACGCCGAAAACCTTGTTCGGTACATCACCGGACTCGAGATCGAAGCGATGTGCGCCGATATCGCCGCCCTGGTTCCTACAAATCCACTCGAAGACGACGGGAATCTGCTTCTTCGCTATAAAGGCGGCGCTCGCGGTGTACTCATCGCCTCCCAGGTGTCGATCGGAGAGGAAAACGGATTTAACATCCGCGTGTACGGCGACAAGGCGGGGTTGTACTGGCTACAGGAGAACCCGAATTACCTGACAATCAAGGACCCGAGTGGGTTTAAAACGATCTACTCCAAGGGCAACCCCATTTTGTGCGAGGCTGCTCAAAACGCCGGCCGGCTCCCGTCGGGGCATCCGGACGGTTTTATCGAGGCGTTTGCAAATCTATACCTTGAGGCGTTTCGGGCGATACGGGCAATCGACGCCGGCGATCCAGTTCCCGACGATCTCGATGTCCCCGGGATCACGGACGGAATCGTCGGGATGCAGTTTATCGAGACCGTCGTCAGCTCGGCGGCGTCTAGCGAAAAATGGACGCCATGGGTAACGACGACGTAACAACAAACTACACGAGCGGATTAGACTGATCCGCGATCCCAAGTTCGCCCACGATCTCGCGGATATGCTCCTGGTGGCCCGCTTCGTGGGCGGCGACAAACATCAACCAGGTATAGGCGTTCATCGGACCAATGTACGGGTGCGGAAAGGTGCGTTCGCGACAGTCGACGCTTAAGGTCGCGTTGGCCGCCTGACGAAGCGCCTCGCCCGCGGCGGTAAAGTCGACAACGATACTATCGAGCGGGCGCTCGGCAGGTATTGCCGTGGACGCGACCGGTCGAGAGTTAATCCGTCGCATCATTCGCGGCAGATCGACCGGGTCGTCGACCTCATCCGGCGCCGGGCCGATACTCGTCTTGAGCGCCTTGGCGACGAGTTTATCGACCATCGCGGTCACCCCCACATCGACCATTCGCAGATGGTCGAGGACCATCGCGACCGACCAGCGATCCGGCCCCGGTGATGTAAACAGCTCCTCGCTCGACAACGGAGCGATCATAAACAACGTTGCGTCGCGCGTTCGTTTTAACGCCGGTTCCAGTTCAGTCGTTTTCATGACCAAAAATATACCACGATGCGCGTGTCGATCTGCCGAGATGACACCCACGTTCGCGAACAATTCGCGTCGTTAGTAATAGTTGACTAATTTGACCAGGTTTCTTAGAGCGCGATATACTGTCGTAGATACACGTATCACCGGGGGGTCCGATGAAGCTGTGCGTTCGTGGTCTCGTCATTGTGGGAATGCTTGTTCTGGCCGGATGTCCGAGTCCGACCGGTGGAGGCGATGCGGAGAACGGCGACCCGGTGGCGAACGCCGGTGGCGATACCGTTGTTGTCGTCGGACAACCCGCTCAACTCGACGGAACGGGGAGTTCCGATCCCGATGGGGACGACCTCACGTACGCGTGGAGTTTTGTCTCGGTTCCTGACGGCGCTTTGGAAAACGACGCTTCGATAGAAGACGCGACCTCGGCCACAACTCAGTTTACTCCAAACACGATCGGACAGTACGAACTTAATCTCGAGGTCACAGATGCCGGCGGGAGATCAAGCTCGGATACGGTCACGATAGAGGTGGTCGCCGACGAAGGGATGCCTGCGACACCATCGGGACCATTTCCGGCCGACGACGCTACGGACGTGAGCACCGACGTTGTCCTCTCCTGGAATCCCTCGACCGGTGCCAACTCGTACGACGTTTATTTTGGAGCCGGGACGCTCCCGGCAACCCCAGCCTCGACCGCCCAGAGCGCGACGACGTTTACACCGCGCGTCCTGGTCACCTCACAGACATACGTCTGGCGGATTGTCGCTAACGGCGACAGCGGTTCGGTTGAAGGCCCGGAGTGGAGCTTCACGACCCAGGCCTCCGATAACGCGGACCTCGATGCGCTTGTCGTGCGGGAAGGCGGAACGCCGTTGACCCTATCCCCGGTATTTAATCCATCGACCCTGGCCTATGGCGCGACGGTCGGCGAGTCAACCACGGAGGTGGAAATCCTGGCAACGGCGATTGACGGTGCCGCGTCCGTATCGGGCGATATCGGCATTCGCGCCGTCGCTCCGGGAAGTAACGTCTTTTCGATCGTCGTCACGGCCGAGAGCGGTGTCGAACAGACATACGAAGTAACGGTAACCCGACCTTCGGTCGCCCGATTGAGTGCCCTCTCGCTGGGCGGGGCGACGATTGAGAGCTTTACGCCAAGCTTCTCATCCACCGTATACGCCTACACCGCTGTCGCCGCGGTTGGTACGACAAACGTAACGGTCTCTGCGACTCCCGAGATAATGGGCTCGACGCTCAGCGGCGACACCGGTACCCAAGCCGTTGCTCCTGGAGTCACTAACCTGACCGTTACGGTGACGACCGCCGACGCGACGGCCAGCGCGGACTACACGATCCGCGTCGAAATCGCACCGCCGGCGGTCAGCGGAACAAGCGCATCCGACGGAACGCGCTCGGACGGTGTCGAGATCACCTGGAACGAGACGACTCCTGACTCGGATTATCGCGTTTACCGGAGACCCGCGTCGGGCGGCGTATATACTCAGATCGGAACGACCTCGGGGGCGGAGAGCATACTCGACGGCAGCGGCGCGGCAACATCGGGCGTTGACCAAGAATACCGCGTGCAGGCCGTTGTCGACGGGATCGCCGGTGCCTTCGGCGCGAGCGACACCGGATACTCGGGAAACGAGGTCGGGATCACAATCGTCTTTGACAACCCGGAAGACCTCGACATTTCGATAACGAGCGGTGCATCGCTCGACAGATCGATCGGCCAGACGATGGCCGTTTCCGTCGTTCCGGCGGACGCCGACTCGTATACCTGGTATCTCGACGGATCGACCACCTATCCCGGCGGCGCGAACGTCGGCGGCGGGTCGGCGATCACGGTTGATTCCGCACTGATACCCGCACTTGGCGTGCACACCTTGACCGTCGTCATGGAGGTCGACGGACGCCTCTATTCAGCCGACGTGACGTTTACGGTGGAGGACCTCTCATGAACTACCGAGTAATCACCCGAACCCTTGGCATCGTCATCGTCGCGTTTGTACTCGGCGCATGTATCAATCCGTTTAATTCGTCCTCGTCCGGCGGAGGGGAAGTCGGGACCGTATCGATATCGGTCGGCGGTTTATCGTCATCGACGATCATTCCCGACGTTGCGATACTCATCGACGACTACCGCATTGTTCTTTCTCGCGACGGCTTTGATTCGATCGAAACGGTTGTAAGCGGCGACACGGCGACGTTCTCCGAGGTCCCAATCGGTACCTGGCGCGTCGTCGTCGAGGCGCGTGACGCGGCGTCGAGCGTTATCGGCGTCGGCGAAACAGAGATTTCGGTCGGCGGCGGTGCGATGACCGAAGCGACCGTCACCGTCGTTCCGACCTCGAATGGATCCGGCGATATCTTTTTATCGGTCACCTGGCCGGCCGGAGAGGTCGATGGCATGCTCGCCGCGACCATGACCCTTCTCGGAGGATCGGCGGTTGATATCTCCGGTGATCTCACGGCAATCACCAACGGCGTTCGCTACAACCAATCGATCGGTTCCGGCCAGTACACCTTTGCCCTGACGCTGGAACGCGGCGGCGAACTCGTCGCAAGCGTCGTCGAAGCGGTCCACATCTACGACAACGTGACAACTCTGGCAACGGTCCCAATTGCAGCCGGCGAGATCGCGCAGGCGCCGACTGCGCCAACGGGATTAGCCGCATCGGAGCCGGTTGAGGGCAGCGTACTCCTCTCCTGGACCGATGCGTCCAACGTTGAGGACTCCTACTCAGTAGAACGAGCCCCGGGGAGCAGCCCCGGAGCCGGTGATTGGGTACTCCTTACCGATCCTGCGCTCGCTGCGGGGACAAGCTCCTATACCGATTCAACGGTTGAACCGGGGACCGTCTACTCCTACCGAGTATCGGCGATCAACACATTTGGTTCGGCGAGCGCAACGACGACGATAACGACGTTCTCGCCGTTTCTTTACGTGTCGACGACGGGGAACGACGTAACCGGCACCGGTAGCTCTACGGCACCGTTCCGATCACTCGAGCGTGCCCTCCAGATTGCGTCGAGCGGTCAGACTATACGTATCTCGGGCACAGCCTCCGGCAGCGCCGATTATCCGGAGCCGCTTCTGACGTGGATCGACGGCGTCAACCTGGAAGGTGCGTGGGCGCCCGATTTCTCACAGCAGAACGAGGATCTGTACGGAAACGTCGTGATCCTCGACGAGGCGTCCAACCAGATCTCGATCATCGACTTTAGCGGCATAAGCTCAGCCCAGATAGGCCGGGTCACGATCCGCAACTCGGCGTCGCTCGGGACAATAAATACCCGCTACGCGATCCGTGTGATCGGTTCCAGTCCGACCTTTACCCGAATCGTCGCCGAAACGCAGGCGACACGCATCGCGTCGGCGGTATACATATCCGGCGCGTCGAATCCGACGTTTACTGAATCGACGCTCGCCGGCGGCGCAACCCAGAGAACGACGGGTGCCTATTCTCGCGCGATCGAGACTGCGGCAAATACCAGCGGAACGATCACCGTAATCGACTCCAACCTCCAATCGGATTACAGCTATATCACTGAGCCGATTCGTTTGATCAACAGCTTCGCAGGAACGTTTACGATGACCGGCGGAACGGTCGATATGTCGGCCGCGGGTAACCCCATGACTGGAGGCGTTTACGCCTCGCGCGGAATCTGGCACTCGAGCGGGAACCTCGTGCTCGACGGCGTGACGTTCTTTGGCGCGGGGAGCATCGACAGCCCATCGGGTGAACAGTTGATCTCAACCGACATGAACAACGCCGGCTACTCCGTTACGGTGCAAAACAGCACCTTCCGGAGCGGTTTTCATGCCCGCGCTACCTCGGGCCCACGTTTGTACGCGATCGACCTCGAGATTGGATCTGCGGTCGGCGATGTCTTGATCGAGAACAACGTATTTATATCGACAAACGACGCCGATACGCCGTCCTGGCCGATTTCGGCCCAAGGTACCGCCGACAACGTCCGGATCAACGCAAACACGATTACGATCCCGGCCAATAGCGCTCCGCAGGCGTCGTATGGGATGTGGCTTTCGTTTGAAGTACCGTCCCCCCATCCGACCGGCAGCTCCGATTACGTTGTGTCTAACAACGTCGTCGTGCGTGAAGCGGGTGAATCGGGATCGTTCTTCGGTATCAGAATCGACGAAGATCCCGGCGCGATCGTCGCCAACAACACAATCGTGAGCCTCAATCCGGCCTCGCAGGGCGGTCAGGCGTATGGCGTGTACCTCGGCGACTTTGAGTCACCAGTGCTCGGCGCGGCTATCTACAACAACCTCGTGTGGATACTTGGTCACGGATATGGGATATACGAATCGTCGAGTGGGACCGGGGACGCCGACCCCATCGTTTTTGAACACAACTTTGTCGGCGAACAACCCGATGTTCGCACCTACTACGTGTACCAGGATCCGACGGGCGGTCGATCGGCGAGCGCCGCCGTTCTCGCCGATCCCGCATATACAACGGGAACGGCCGCCACGACGACCGGAAACGTGACCACAAGCGGAGTGACGCCGATCTTTGTCAACGCCGGCGGCGGTAACTTTCGTCTGATCTCAGGTAACGACAGTCAGCTACTCGTTGGCGGGCTCGATATCTCGCTCCTCGGGATTACCGCCGATCGCGATGGAACCACACGAACCGCGGACGGGACCACCGGATTCTCGATGGGGGCGTATGAGTACGAAGGTAGCGTAGGACTCCCCGCCGGTGACCTCCTTGCCGAGTGGCTGTTCCCATCCGTCCGCGATATTCCGTCGGGAATCGACTCGAGCGGAAACGACAATCATCTCACGCGAACGCAAGGTACCGGATTTGCGGTAAGCGATCGTTTCGGAACGGCAAGTTCCGCCGCGGGTCTTGATTCGAGTGTCAGCTATGAAATCGTGATCGAACAAACGACTCCGCTCGACGATTACCTCGACGGTCAGACGATATCGTTCTGGATGCCGCCGCCGACCGAAAACGGTCGGATCATCAGTCGACGATACGGGGGAGGCAGTACCTCCTGGGAGCTCGACTACATCGTCGGAGACCGATTCCGCGTCAGTCACGCCGGATCGACGCAGCTATCCGTATTCGAGCCGACGTTCGACCAGGCGTGGAACCACGTCGCGGTTGTTCTCCACCCGACCTACATCCGAGTGTACGTGAACGGTAATTTGGAGGCGACGAGAAGCGGCGACTACGATTTCTCCACGACTAACCCACTGCGTATCGGTAGTACCGGATTGCCCGGTATCTCCGGCGCAATCGACGACGTACGGGTGTTTGGAAGGGTACTAAACTCCGCGGAGATCGCCGCGCTCGTCGCCGAAACACAGTAGAGCGCGTCGCGGCCGGCCGCGCGGAGACCGATTGCCCGGCGGAGGGCCGCACGCGCAAACGCTCGCGCTTGCGGGACAAGCGTTATCTATCGCCGCGAAGGCGCTCGACCCGATCCCAGCTATCCTCGCGGAACTCGGCGATCGTTCCGTCTTGTTCGTAGAGGGTTGTACTCCGATACCACTGGATTCCGCCGTCCGGCTGATACGAGTAGTCAACGCGCGAGACCATGCCGTCCGGGTAAAACGAGATCCGCACGCTCGACACCCGCGGTCGGAGGAGGAGCGTCCACTCGCCGATCACCGCGCCCCGGCGATTAAAAAACCGGATCGTTTTGATAGCCCCGTTTTCGCTCAGGCAACGGGCACTCGCGACGCTTCCCGAGTCGAAGAAGGTATAGCTACAGTCCGTCTCGGTCGCGATTGCGGCCACCCAGTGCGTGACCGCGAGTAATAAAAGAATAATCACGGCGCTTGTTTTGATCTCAAGAAGATACCCCGCTTTAGGTAAAAAAACTCGCTATTACGGAGCGTCAGAGCGTGATCGCGTACAGCAACAGTTCTTCGGTGTCGCCCGGGAGAACCACGGTTGACTCACGCTCAAATCCCAACTTCTCCAACAAACGCCGCGACGGTTGGTTTTTAGGAAGAACGATTGCGACGACGCGGGAGAGACTATGGGCCCGCTTGGCGGCGCCGAGGACGGCGCGGGTCGCCTCGACCGCGTACCCCGATCGGCGGTACTCGGGAAGGAACGCAAAGCCGATATCGACATCCTTGAGGCCGGGGCGTTTGATAAGTCCGCACATCCCGATAGGCGTAGCCCCATCCTTTGTCTGAACGGCGTACAAACCAAATCCGTGCTCGCGATAGCTTGCTATCGGTCCAGCGTTTATGTAGGCCACTGCGTCCGCGACGCTACGTACGCCACGGTCGCCGATATTTTGTATCCAATCGGGGTCGTTTAAGAGTTCGACGATAAATGGCCCGTCGGCCGTCTCAAATTCCCGGATTACGAGCCGTTGTGTTTCGATTGGTCAATAGTCGAGTAATTGCGCGGACGGATCAAGCCGGGAGCGGCCAGATTTAATAGTAAACCGCTCGTCTCGTCGCGTCTGAGAAAAGTGGCACGGTAAACGACGCATTTATATAATTGGGACAGGTGAACCAAGCAAAAAGCGACGGAGGGACAGTACGTACTCGGCGCAAGTGGCGCGCGGCATTTCTCGGAATCGCATTCCTGATCTACGTGATCCTTGCCGTTTCTTACCTCGCGACTCGCCAGAACGCTGCTCTCCGCGCGGCGATCGGCCGCGTCGAGGCGACAACCCAGCTTCAATCGGAGGTTACACGGGCCCTCGTCGAACGAATAGAATCGGACATCCCGGCGCTCGTCGGCCTCCCGATCGTTCGATCGTTTTTGCGAGAACCGGCCGACGCGGCGCTCTTTGACCAGGCGGCCTCCGCATTTTCGACCTTTATCTCTGCAAAGGGGATATACGATCAGGCACGGATAATCGATACCGCCGGGCATGAGATTTTACGGGTAAATAAAAACGAGGGCGGGACGACTGTCGTCGAAGATCACCATCTGCAGGACAAAAGTGACCGCTACTACGTCCACGAGGGAATGGAGGCGGAACCGGGATCGTGGTACGTCTCGGCGTTCGACCTCAACGTGGAGAACGGCGTGATCGAATTGCCGCGAAAACCGATGATTCGGCTTGTGGCACCTGTTGAGATCGACGGATCCGCCGCCGGACTCGTTCTGCTCAACCTACTCGGAGACGTCATTCTCGAGAGCTATCGCGGAGCCACCGCGGAGAAACCCGGGGTCGTCGGCCTCGCCGACGAGAACGGTTGGTGGCTCTACGTCAACGATCCGGAACGAGAGTGGGGCAACATGTACCCCGATGAGACGATGGGATCGGTCGCGGACCTCGTTGGATCGCGATGGTCCGAGATCCGTGACGCCGAGGCCGCGACGATCGTCCTTCCGGACCGAGTGGTCTCGACGCAGCGGATCACGCCGTTTCACGGCGCGGTCGAGTCGGCAGACGTCGGGGTCTGGTTTGTTATCAATCACCCAAGCAAACGCGAACTCGGCGTTGATCTTCTATCCGTATTTAGCGAATCGGTTCCGCTGCTCATCGTATCCTTGACTTGCTTTCTCGTTGGGGCCTGGCTCCTCGCCAACGCGACCCACGACCGCAATCGCTACCGGGCCCGTATCGAACGCGCAGCCTTTGTAGACGAAGTGACCGAAACGCCAAATCGACGCTATCTGATGAATCAGCTGGAACGAGAGATCGACATCCTCCGCCGTTACGGGCGCCACTTTTCGATTTTGTTTCTCGATCTCGACGGATTCAAGATGGTCAACGACACGATCGGTCACGAGGCGGGGGACAAGGTCCTGCGTGAGGTTGCGCGTCGACTTGTCGCGAGCGTCCGAAAATCGGACACCGTGGCGCGTCTCGGCGGCGACGAATTCGTCCTGATTCTCGTCGAAACGACCACGCGTGAACCGGTGCACCAAGTCGCCCAGAAAGTCCTCGAAACGATTCAGCGACCGATCCGTCTCGCAAGCGGAGACGCCCGTATCGGCACATCGATCGGGATCGCCTGGACAGGGGCGACGGAACTCACTTCCGGTCATGACGGTGCGGCCGAGTACCTCCTCAAGACCGCGGACCAGGCGATGTACCGGGCCAAACACGCCGGAAAAAACCGGATCGAGTGGGCAACGGTATAACTACGATATAACTACCGACGGCCGATCGACAGTTCGATACGTGACCTCACTCACCGTGATAATCGGTCTCAATCAACACGTGCTCGCGGATTTTATGCTCTTTTCCCGGGGCCCAGTAGTCGGTCTCCCAGATATCTCCGTTTGCCGCTATTTCGAGCGGGTAGCGCGGCGCCGTGTTCTCCAAAAACGCGCGAACGAGTCGAAGCGCAATTGCGTGACACACGACCAACGTTCCCCGTGCGCCGTCCGGAGAAAGCGTCGTGTCGAAAAACCGGCGGACGCGCTCGTAGATTTCGAGGTACGTCTCCCCTGACTCCGGTCGCCATCCCCAACGGTCGGCCTTGTCATGGCGGTAGTCGCCGCGATGTTTGAGCTCGTCGTTGCTCAGCCCGGCAAATACCCCGAGTTCCTGCTCAGTTATTAACGGCGAAACTTCCACCGGTATGTCGAGCGCCGCGCCGATATGCTGCGCCGACTGCAACGCTCGACGGAGCGGCGAACTCACGATCCGTTCGATCACAAATCGGCCGGAGATCTGTCCGGCGATCGTCCGCGCCTGCTGGTGGCCTCGTTCGCTCAAGGGAAAATCCTGCCGCGACGCAAGAATCCCCGTACGATTGGCTTCGCTCTCACAGTGCCGCATAAAGTAGAGACGGTACGGGCGATCTCGAGAATCACCGGTCGAGAGTGTCTCCTCGATCCAGCGACTGATGAGGTCGGGAACGTGCTGTAGTACGCGAACGGTTCTGACAAACTCGGCGGAGGTCTCTTTCCCGTGACGGTCGTTTACCTCGGTCACACCGATCGAGAAGCACCCCGCTGCTCGGGCAGCGACGGCGTCGCTCTCTCCATCGCCGATATAGGCTACGCGATAGGGATCCACGTCCATCCCGGTCGCGATCCGAACCAGGCCGTCGCGCGACGGTTTGAGTGGGTAGCCGTCGCCGTCCCCAACGACAAATTTGAAAAAGGATTCGAGTTTACGCTCGGATAGAACTTTCCGAATTACCTCTCCCATGTTATTGCTGTAGACCCCAAGGACAACGCCCATCGCTTGTAGTTCCGTGAGGACCTCGACGATGCTCGGGACGGGTGCAAAGCGATGAGTTTCGGCTTTGAGCAACGCGTAGTACTCGTCGGCAAACGTGGAGAGGCGGTCGTCATCGGTGACGCCCGAATGAAAGGCAAACCGACGATTGGTGTCAAACTGCATTCCCTCAATGACGTGAGCGGTCGACACGGCCGAAAGGCCGTTATTGGTGAGAACGCGATTGGTTAGCTCGACGGTCGCGTCAAACGAGTCGACGAGGGTGCCATCAAAATCAAAGATAACAAGGGATTTACCCGGTCTCGGAGACATCGGGAGGTATAGTAGCCGATATCGCCCGGGATGTGGTCGGCACCAAAACGTTTTTAAGTTCTAAATTGACAGTGCCTAGGAGTAAAAGAACTTCCCCGCCTCACAGTCGACGAGTCATAAAGTTGCTGTTTGGATCGCGAGTATAGTCGGCAAACGGCTCGCAGAACTCAAATCCGAACTTCCGATACAAGCTACGCGCCGGTTCAAAAAAGGCCATTGAACCGGTTTCCAGGCTGAGCCGGGTGTATCCGCGCCCCCTGGCTGTCTCGACAAGGTGAGACAAGAGTTGGGTCGCGACGCCGCGGTTTCGAGCGATCGCCGCCGTCCGCATCGACTTGATTTCACCGTGCGCGGAGTCGAGCTCCTTGAGCGCCGCGCAGCCCAGCGCCCGGCCGTTTTCCCACATAACCCAGAAAGTGATCGACGGGTGCTTGAGGCCCGTGACGTCGAGCGCGTGAATGCTCTCCGGTGGTGAGGTCTCGTGCATATCGGTAAGGTGCTCTTGCAACAAGGCGATGACCGACTCGTGTTCGATCGTATCCGGTTTGATTTCCACGTCTTAGGTGATTACCGGTTTTTAGCGTTTAGCGCAACGGTTTTCCGGTTAACTGCGGTCGGCCACGACTATGCGCGGTTAAAGTGGGCCGGAGAACGGTATCTGTATTGTACGGTAACCACCGATTTCGTAAGCTTGGGCGATGCCGGGAAAGCCAACACCTCCCGTTTCAAAAACTAACGGCTCGCTGAGTCTTCGCGAGGCGCGAACGCTGATTCTCGGGAACGTGTTTCGGCGGGTTCCCGACCGTACCGTCGTCCAATCACTCGAGGAATACGGGTACGTTCAGATCGATACGATCTCTCGCGTCGAGAGAGCGCACCATCACAGTTTGTGGTCGCGAGTCGGGGGCTACGTACCCGGCGATCTCGACAACGCCGTTAGTGGGGGCGAGGTGTTTGAGTACTGGTCCCACGCTGCCGCCTACCTTCCGGTCAAGAGCTATCGTTACTGCCGACCGCGTATGGATCGGATACGCGCGGAAAACTCCGACTGGCGAAACGACAACGGCCAGATAATCGAGATGATATTCGATCGGATTCGCGCTGAAGGGCCGCTTATGACGCGCGATTTTAAGGATGAGCGACGCTCGTCGACCGGTTGGTGGGATTGGAAACCGGCAAAGGTCGCGCTGGAGCGGCTCTTCCACGAAGGACAATTGGCGGTCAAAGAGAGAGTCGGCTTCCAAAAAGTATACGCCTTGCCGGAAACGGTGCTTCCGCCAGCCGTGGATACGTCGATGCCAAGCGAATCCGAGATGGCCGCCTACCTCATCGACCTCAGCCTCAAGAATACGGCATTTAGTCGCGGTCGCTATCTCGGATCGCAACACCGCGACGGTCACAAAGCGATCACGACGCGTGCGGCCGAGGAGATAGAGGCAAAGACGCTCGTCGCGGTCGAGGTTGAAGATGTAGGAACGTGGTACTGCCGCCCCGTCCTTCTCGAAAACCTTTTGACACGCGATAGCGATGGCCCCGTGTGGGTCAAAGTGCTCTCACCGTTCGACGGATTTATCATCCAACGCGGACTTATCGAAGAGCTATTTAACTTCCCGTACCGCATCGAGTGTTACGTCCCGGCCGACAAACGACGATACGGATACTTCAGTCTTCCAATCGTCGATTCCCGCGGGTTTGCGGGGATGGTAGACGCCAAGGCGGAGCGCCGTGAGGGCGTTCTGCGGGTACTGGCCGTGCATCTTTACGACGGATATGCCCGCGATCCGGAGTTTATGAGACTGTTTACCGACGAACTTGACGCGTTTTCGAAGTTTAACGGCTGTGAGAAGGTCGAATACGTCCCTGACTCCTACCACATCCTCACATAGACGCCGCCGGCGCTCGCGGGCGTGGCTTGCCGTAAATGCCGTGCCCGGGACGGACCGTACCGTCGTTGGTAAACACGGCCCACGATTGAAAATCGGAATTCGGGTGTATACACTTGTAACAACCTCGGTTGAGCCACGCATTCACCGATAGACGACGATCAAACGGAGGGAGCCGGAATCGTGGAGACGCAGCTAACGGGCGTCGGCCGCTTTCGAGAGGGAGCGCAGCTCGACGTCGCCATCACCAAGCACAACACAATTGCGCGGGTATACGCGTATATGCTTCTCCCGATGTTTGCCGCGGCGGTCGTCCTGGACTTTTTTGATGGAGACATCGTCGACCTCATCGGTGACTCGGCGCTCCTCGTGATCGTGGTCGCCCTCCTCGTCTCCCGCAATATGGTTTTGTCCCTCGACCGGCGCCTCGTCGTGTCGCGAATTTTAACGACGGCCTTTGTCGTTATTTGGGGTGTCTTTAACCTGTACACGATCTACTTCACCGATGGGATTGCGCGGCTACCGTGGACCTTTCTCATCGTTATTATGGCGATTCTAACGCTCGAAATGTGGATCGCGCTTGCCCTGGGTATCGCGTTTATCAGTGCGGTCGCTTACTTCGCGATCAACGTCGACCTTTCGACGATCCAACCGCATATTGCTGCGGGACTCAAGTCTCGCTTTCTCATCTCTCTGTCCCTTACCCTGGTCACGTCAATAATTAAAGTTCGTTCCTGGTCGCTCGGATTGGTCGAGGCCGAGAGACGCCGTCGCGAAGTAGAGAGTGCCAACAGGGACCTTGAGCGGGCGGCGCGCCGCAACGAGACGCTCCTTCAGGAGGTCCACCACCGCGTCAAGAACAACATGCAGGTCGTGGCCAGCCTGCTGAGCCTCGAGAAGGCACGGTCGGATGATCCGCTTGCCTCCGCCCGCTTTGCTGCCAGCGTTGAGCGGGTACGGGCGATCGCGCTCGTCCATGAAACGCTCCTCGATTCCGAGGATCGCGGTCTGGTCAACATACAAGAGTACATCCACGATCTCGCGCACATGCTCCTCAACGCGATTTCGCACCCCGAATGCACGGTGGTGTTCGAGAGCAAGCTCCCGGAACTCTACGTGTCGCTGACCAACGCGATTCCGCTCGGGCTCGTGGTCAACGAGTTTATGACAAACTCAATCAAACATGCGTTTCCGAACCGGCGCAACGGTACGCTCACAATCGGGATCCAAGTTGACGACAGTCGAGCCGTGATCACGTACTCCGACGACGGCGTCGGTACCTGGAGTGAGTCGGAGCAGGCCAACCTCTCTTCGTTGGGCGTCACTTTGATCCACGAACTCACCCAACAAATCGGCGGTTCGGCCAGATCACGTATAGACCACGGAACGACGTGGATTATCGAGCTTCCCGCGACTCTGTTTGCGCAAACGCCAAGCAGCGTCGTTTAACGCGTCGATTGGACGCGATACAAGCTCAACATTGCCGGACCCACACGCCGGTCCACTCCGGTACTATTTGGAGATCATCCCGCCGGATCTCTTCATCCATCGTCGGGCCAAAGAAAAAGCCCATTATCCGCGCGGCGGCGTCGACCGTGTCAAAGCGGTAATCGGTACTGATCTCGTGGCGAGAAAATCCATGGACCGACTCGATATGTTCGTAGAACGTTGCCAGGAACTCGTGCGGCGGATTTGGCGTACGTGAGTTGGTGCCCAAGGTCTCGATGATAATTGCGAGGCCGCCGGAGCGAACGTTCTTGACGGCGTTCTCCACGAGTCGGTCGGCGAGCGGGTCAACGCTTTCGTGACCCTCATCGCTAAAGATCCCGTGACCAAAACTCCATCCCTCGATAAACAGATCAACCGGGTGCTCGAGTGTCGGCAAGTCAAAATTGTCGGCGGCTTTCCACTCGATCTTGTCGCCGTAGGCGCTAAGCTCGCCCCGCGCGTGTTCAAGCATGTGGACCGAGCTGTCGCAACAGGTAGCGCGGGCCGCGTTTTCGACATACATCCGCGTGACCCGCCCCGTTCCCACACCCGCTTCCAGAACCCGCGCGCCGCGCCAATCGGCGATGGCGTGCAGCAAGCGAGGAAGATTACCCTCATAATCTTCAGCGGAGACGAGTTGGTGGTACTGGGGCGCGTAATTCTCGTAGATCTCAAACATCGTCGGCATGTCGTGATTATAGCGGCACGCAATCACTCGCGTCAGGAGCACAAAGCGAGCAAATCCTCTACACTGCCGCTGGGAGTTTGTGCTTGATGCAACTGGAAATCGTGGCAGTACAACCACCGCTCACGCGCATCATCACCTCGATCATCGCCTATAGCGGATACAACGCGCCGTCGCGCTACGAGATTCTCCTTCCCGACGGCGTGGCGCAACTCGTCATTCCACTCGATGAAACGACGCGCGGTTATGTTGATGCCGCGGGATCGCATGAACTAAAGGGCGGCTGGTTTACCGGCGTGCACACGTCGCCGATTTGCTATCTCGGCGAACAGAACGCCGCGACGTTTTGCATTCGATTTTCAGCCACCGGATTTTACCGGCTGTGCAATACGCCCTTGCAGCTGATTCAGGATCAGATTATCCCTGCCGATGAGATCCTCGGCGCGCGATTTGCCGCGCTCCGCCAGCGGCTGCTTGACGGCAAAACGACAAAAGATCGAATTGCCGTTCTCGAGTCGTTTTTTGCCGCCTCGCTCGAGAACACGGACAGCGGCCCGTCGATATCAACCTATGTTCTGCACGAACTTGCCCGGGGTCAGCGCACAATACGTCAAATCGTCGATCGTAGCGGGTACTCCTGGAAACACATGATCGAGCTGTTCAAGGCCGACGTCGGTCTTACGCCAAAACAGTATCAGCGTCTGTTGCGATTTAATCGCGTACTTTACCTGTTACACGAAAGGCCACGCGCCTCCTCCTCATTTACTACAGCCGACGATTACTTTGATCAGTCTCATGTGATTCGCGAGTTTCGATCGTTTTCCGGACTCACCCCTCACGCCTATCAATCGACCGATCACGCGTACCCCCACGTGGTCGCGACCGAGGACGCGTTTCGTCCGACGTAAAATTCGTACAATCCCGCCGACGACGACGGATGTATTCTCCATCGCGACAGATACGCAAGGAGGTACTACATGCGTTTATTGATCTACTACATCGCAACGTCGCTCGATGGCTACATCGCGACGGTAGACGGAGGAGTCGACTCCTTTCTCATGGAAGGGCCCCACGCCGATGACTTTGTCAAAACTCTGGCAACGTTTGAGACGGTACTCATGGGGGGCAACACCTACCGCTTTGGTTTTGCCTATGGACTGAAACCGGGAGATCCGGCGTACCCGGGCTTAAAGCACGTTGTGTTTTCGCGCTCGTTGTCGTTTCCCTCGACCCCCGATGTAACGCTCTCTACCGATGATCCGGTCGAGACGGTTCGCGTCGAGAAAGAACGCAACGGAGGACCGATCTGGCTCTGTGGCGGCGGCGCGCTCGCCGGTTCGCTCGCGACGGCGGGTCTTATCGACGAGTATTGGATCAAGGTCAATCCGATCTTGCTCGGCAGCGGAATCCCGCTTCTCGGCAATCATCGCGCCGAGAGTTCGCTTACCCTCGCCGGCATGACCCCGTATGAGAACGGCGTTGTCCTGATGAAATACCGGGTTCGTCCAAGCGGAACGTAGGAGCAGTAACGCGCGGTTCGCGCCGTGCGGTTCGCGCCGCGCGGTTCGCGCCGCGCGGTTGGCGGTTCGCGGTTCGCGCCGCGCGCCGCGCGGTTCGCGGTTCGCGCCGCGCATTTCACGACTCGCGCGCCGTGGCCGAAATGTTCAAGACGCCTCTTCGTACCGCTTGTAGAATCACACTATCCGCATGAAGAAAAGGAGTGAGCATGCAGTTCGGTTACACAATCATCTACGTCGACGATGTTGAAGCGACCCTGGAGTTCTACTGTCGGGCGTTTGGCCTGGAGATTAGATTTCTTGACGATTCCAAAGACTACGGCGAACTGGCGACCGGCGCTACGGTCCTGGCGTTTGCCGCGCACCGCCTGGGAGAGTCGAACCTCGATCAGGACTACGTCCACACAGATCCCGACGCCAAACCGCTCGGGGTCGAAATCGTGTTTGTTGACGACGACGTGGCGGCAGCCTACGAGACGGCGATTGCGGCGGGTGCCGTGTCGATAAAAGCGCCGGAAGCAAAACCGTGGGGGCAGATCGTTGGATACGTCAGAGCTATCGACGGATCAGTCATCGAGCTGGCGACTCCAATACCCGGGTAACGCGAATTACTATGCCAGCGCAGGATTTGAGAAGGCACTAAGCATTTTAAACAACGCCGAGTAACGATGCCGTCGGTTGCGAAGCTCAGTTGGGGTAACGGCAAACCACCGACGGATCTCGCGAGTCATGTGCGACTGATCGGCATACCCCGTGCCAAAGGCGACTTCAGCCGCCGGGGTGTCCGCGGCGAGGAGAGCTTGGGCAGCGCGGCGAGCGCGAAAGAGAGAGACCCAGAACTGCGGCGATGCTCCCGTAGTCGCGCCAACGTTCCGGCGAAGCGTCCGCTCGCTCGTTCCCAACGACGGAATCCTCCCGGGCGACTCCCGGAGCGCCGCGAGAAAGTCGCCAACGATGCTCGTCGGTTTCCTAAACAACGCGGCCGCTTCCTGAGTGACGCGTGACCACCCGTCGCCTGGATCATCGAGCAGCATCCTGGACAGATGATCGACCAGAGCTCGGTCCGAGATCGCCTGATCGGACGGCGCAATCCCCGTCTCCCAGGCGGCCAGCGATCCGGGTGCAAATCGAATCCCAAGAAACCGCGTACCGAGTTCTTGTTGCACGGTGAACGTGCGCCTCGCCAGCCCGGTCAGCTTGATCAAAACGGAACCGCGAGGATAAACGACAAAGACGAGATCTCGACACCCGTCGGGGATCACGATCTCGCGGACGCCGATTGAGCGGGCCGACCAGCACGCGACAACGTGATCCATCGCTACTCCCTCACGGCAGAATGTAAGAGCGAGCGGGCAAACTGCTCACCGACAACTGCAGAGTCATTTCCGATGACCACTACGAGCGTTTTGGTGGCGGCGTCGTATTCCATCACGCCGTTAAACCCGTGCTGGCTGCTACCGCCCGCCCAGCCAAAGCCCCGGGTATACATCGCTTCAAATCCCATTTCTTCCATCGTCTCAGGCCCAACAAACGTGCCGTCGCCGAGTGATATGACAAAGCGGAGCAAATCCTCAGTCGTCGAGACCATCCCCCCGTTTCCCACAAGCGTCCAACTGTATTCCCATTGCGCCGGCGTTCCACATCCAACGACGGTCGTTTCCGTTTCGGCAATTGGAGCAAAGGTCTCGCCCCAGAACCCGGTCGCGTCCATCCCGGCGGGATCAAAAACTGCCGATCGCAGAAAATCGACGTACGATTGACCGGTCACTTCCTCAATGACGACCGCTAACACCGTGTAACCGCTGTTCGAGTACCGATACCGGGAGCCCGGACGCGATCGCAAATCGGCACTGAGGATTCGGTCCATGGCACGCGACCGGTCGATCCGTTCGAAATCGCCGTCCCGGCCGTCATGGTAGGACTCGAGACCCGACGTATGGTCGACTAAGTGGCGTACGGTGATCGCTTGTTTGTCGACAGGTACGTCGGTAAGGTACGCCGAGATCGATCCATCGAGATCAAGGCGCCCCTCCTCAACGAGTATCGCGACGGCGAGTTCGGTGAACGTTTTTGTTATCGATCCGATAGCAAAAACGGTATCGGTGGTGTTTGCGGTGGTCGCGTCACAATCGGCAAACCCAAACGCCCAATGACGTTGCACCTGACCGTCGCGCGCGACCAATACGACGCCGGAAAACTCCTGATCGGCCAGGTGCGCCGGCCACTCGTCAAGGGTCGTACGCCCGGGCGTGACACATGCCGAGTAAACCAGCACAAGAAATACCACCAGTAAATAAGCGGGTATTCGAAAAGATTTTTTCATCTCAGTGATCGATTATAGATCGTTTGGCGGCGTTACCAAACGGCACGACAGTGTTGCACTTCACAAAGCGCCTTCACGAACGAAACCTATTGGCGAACAACAAGCAACCACCGGGCGGCGGCGTCGGCAAGAGCCGAGACGTACGCTTCGGGCAACGGCGTCGGTTCACGCATCATCTCCTCCATCGCGCCTTCGACCATCCCATAGGCGATTGCCGCGATCACGCGCGGTGATAGGTCCGCGCGAAACTGCTGTTCCCGCTGCGCCCGTTCGGCGATACCGGCGATCACCTCGCGGATCATCGCCCCGGGGTGAAAACCGTCCGGACGCGTCGAATCGGCTTCCGCATGGCTTGCCAACTGCATGATCCGGGGCACCTCCGGGTGGGCCGCGGCAGTCGCCATAATTGCGTCAAACATCGCGGTAAATCGATCCGGCCAGGGGAGATTGGCGATATGTGGCGCGGACATGGCGGCGGCAAAACGCTGCTCGAACTCGGATAAAATGCCGACCAACAAGTCGTGCTTGGTGGCAAATCGCAAATATATCGTCCCCACGGCAACGCCGGCTCGAGAGGCAACCTCCGCCATACGCGTCGCTTCAAATCCGTTCTGTGTGAACAACTCGGTCGCGGCCCGCAGGATACGAGCGTCGCGATCGCGCGTCGCGTCCTTTCTCGTTGTACTCATCGCGTGCTTCCCGTCTCTCCGCTGCGAGTATGCAGGCCATTTGTGCTCCCGGCAAGCGTCGCTACTCCATCGTTTGTAATCGGAGCATAAACATCGTAAGCGTCGCTGTATGGAACGCGGCGATCCCGAGGTTGCTGATCACGACCGGATTGGCAAGCGTTCCTACCGTAAACGGCGTCATCAACTTGTAGACGATCTGGACGAGAAGTAGCGCCGCGACCATTTGCGGCCGGCGGATAAAGAGAAGCACAACCGAAACGATGAGAATACTGAGGTACACCGCGGCGAGGATGCCGCGGGCGGGGGTCGCGGAGCCATAGCTCTCGGCGATCCACGGGCGTTGCCAGAGGATTCCGGCACATATGGGAACCAAGACGGCGATGTTAATCGCCAAAGAACCATACATCATTTTACTCATACTCTCTCCTTCTACCGACGATCCGTATTGTTCGTCAATTTCTGTCGCGCCGGCTTGACCCCGGGTATTTTTATAACGATCATTATGAATGAACTTCATTCATTATACAAACCGATGAGTTATTCGGCAAGGAGGAAACAAGATGAAATCACGGAACAGAGTAGCTACCATGATGGTCCTTGTGATCGTTAGCGCGGTCGCCGTCGGTACCGTCTCAGCTTCCGAGGCGCATGGCGGCGAACCGGCGCTCGCGGCGGGAAGCAATCGCGCGTTTTACCACGAAGCGTCAACGTCGGCGTCGCGGCGGCAGATATGGGCGTTGTGGACAGATCCAGCAAGCTGGGCGACCTGGGACCGCGGGCTGACATCGGCACGCGCCGAGGAAACCCTCGCATTGGGGACGGTCGGAACGATCGTGGATCTCGGCGGTCGTGAGTCGCGATTCACCGTTACCGAGTATGAAGAACTCAGTTCCTATGCGTTTGAAACTCGTCTTCCACTGGCCCGACTCGTCGTGCGACGCTCGTTTATCGACGGCGTGAGTAATGACGCGGACGAGCCTACGTTGATCCGCCACGACGTCAGCTTTAGCGGTATTCTTGGAAGATTTTGGGCACGGCGGTTTGGTCCGGGATTCCGCACGCTGCTTCCGCCGACGATGTACGCGTTAATCACGGAGGCAGAACGTACGTAGACGTTGTTCTGCGACGAAGCTAATTGCGCGAGCTGACGATCCCTAGGCGAACCATTTTGTTGCGGAGCGTGCTCGGGTTGATCGCGAGGATCTCGGCAGCGCCCCCGGGTCCGTGGATTTTGCCGCCACATTCGTTGAGGACGTTTTCGATGTGACGACGGGTGACGGCGTCGAGCCCACGATGAGCCGGAGTCGTCTCGGTCGATTCCGGCGCGGTCGGTTCAAACACGGGGGTAGAGCCGATCGGTCCGCCCGATTGCGGAACCGAGAGCACTCGCGAGAACTGCAGCTCCCGACCGTCGTGGAGGATAAGCGCGCGTTCGACGATGTTTTCGAGTTCGCGAACGTTGCCGGGCCAGCGGTAGTTCATGAGCAGATCGATCTCCCCGTCGCCAAGTGTCGGTACCTCGCCGATCTTGAGGTCGCGGCACTTGTTGGCGAGAAAGTGATACACAAGCGCGGGAATGTCCTGGCGACGCTCGCGGAGCGCCGGCACCTCTATCGGAAAGACGCATAAGCGAAACCACAGATCCTCACGAAAGGCGCCGCTGTCGACCATCTCCCCGAGATCACGGTTTGTTGCCGCGAGAACGCGGATATCAACCGGAATCGTCTCGGTTCCGCCGACACGTTCGATCTCTCGATTCTGCAACACGCGCAGGAGGCGGACCTGCGCGGCCGACGGTAGCTCGCCAACCTCATCAAGAAAGATCGTTCCCCCGTTGGCGCGTTCAAACCGGCCGCGTTTGCTCGAAATGGCGCCGGTAAAGGCTCCCTTTTCGTGGCCAAACAGCTCGCTGTCTACCAAGGACTCGGGAATCGCTCCGCAATTGACGCGGATAAACGGCGCCGAGCTGCGTGGCGACATACGATGAATCGCCGTTGCAACAAGATCTTTACCCGTCCCTGTTTCGCCGGTTATGAGGACCGGACTCTCGTGACGGGCCACCTGGCGCGCCATGTTAATGACCGATTTAAGACCGAACTCGGCGCCGACAATACTATCGCCGGAAACCTGATCGAGCTCGTGCTGGAGATAGCGGTTATCGTCGACGAGGATATCCCGCAATCGTTTGATCTCGCGGTGGGCAAGCGAGTTGGAAAGAGCGATGAGAAACGGCTCGTAGAGCGTCGCGAGAGTATCACGATGTGCTTCGGTGTATCGTCCGACGCCGTGGGCAATGCACACCAGCGAACCGTAGGTGTTTTTGTCGATGACGAGCATCATGACCAGGATCGACGATATCGGTTCCCCCACTCCATCCAAGAGGGTGCGTGACGCGGAGTGGTCGCCTGGATCGTTGATAATTGCGACAGCGTGGATGCCTTCGGCGGCATAATGTTTGAGGCCCTGTTCAAATGTGGATCTGATGTCTTCGGGGATTGCGATAAGAATATCGGTCGCCTTGCTCTCCGCGCTGTCGGCCCGTGAAATGATCTTCATGCCGCTCAGATCGCTCTCGTACACCTGGAGGTACATCGTGTCCAGCGGGATGCGATCGCCTAGATAGGCAAAACACGCCGCCATCGCCCGATTGACGTCGAGGTTGCGGCAGATGTCGAGCGTAATGGCGATAAAATCGCTGCCCTTTTCCGTTGCCATATCCGGTTTATCGTATGTCGGTTTACCATATTTGGCAAATTGAACGGTGCCTCTTCGTCAAAACCGCCGCAAACGCGCCGATAACGCGCCCGCGGCTTGGTACGGCAATTGCAGATAGATATTCGTGAAAGAAATTGAGTTAATCCGCATCCGCTGCGCGCACCCGAGTTACGACCGCGCCCGGCAGGCGCTTAACACGGTTCTTGCCGAACTGCCCGACGAGATCGGCGACGGTATCCGGCTGTTTGGCAGCTCGACGACACCCACCGACATGCTCGTATTAATAGACCATCAGGGTCGCGAGTCCCATCCCGACGACGGAACTGTCGGTACGGCGATTGAGACCGCGCTTCAGAGTCTCGGCCTTGTTAATCGAACTGCGTGGAGAGGGATCTCGACGGAGATTCCCGAAACGAGAGATCAGCACGTGTAAACACCGCGACGCCGGCGGCCGGGACACATGGTATAATGCCTAAAAGCGAGGTCAGTTGTGTCCGGGCAATCAAAAAAGCTTGACGGATTCGCGATTACCTACGGCTATATCCCTCCCGAGTTTACTCAGAAGATCTTCAAGATGGACAACTTTGAGCGCATTCTCCGCCTGCGCTTTGTCGCGGGGATTCGCCTCGGCTCGGCGATCAACACCTACACGGTTGGGACGCGTCGCGGCGCTACCAACTATTTTTTTGATCCGGCGAGCACGTACAAGGACGCCTGGATCGACGTCTGCATCGTGTACGACGATTCAGAAGGCGTGAGTCGGACGTTTATGCTCCGCGATCCATCCGGCGATCCAAGCGATCTGGCCAATATTCGCATCGATTCGGTAATCTCGATCGGCGCCGCCGATCAGAGACTCGTGTATTTGAGCGCCGCACGCGGGGCGCGCCTCAAGTACCCGAGCCTCGCCTGGCGTTTTCACTTTGACAAAGCGGGCGCGACCACGTCGGACATACGACCAAAATGGGGCGACGACGGCGCGGACTGGCTCGTCATCGACGCCTATGCCGATAGCCACTCGCTCCTGCCGGATCTCGATATCGTCTCAAAAGAGAAAAATCCGATTCTCGCCCTCGTCGGCGTCCCGGGTCCGTCGGTCTACGAGGCGCTCTGGCCGTGGCACGCGGTCCATTTCTCCGCCCTCGGTGGTGTCAGGTACATCGATATCGACGGCGCGACTCCGGCGTGGGCCGTTTTCTACGCCAACGCCGCACAGTTCTGGACAAAGGATGCCGAACAGCTGACCGACAACTGGCCCGCAGCGCGTCCTGAATACGAGCGGGTCCTGCGCGCGATCAGCTTTGCCCCGGTCTAAACGACCTACGACTCGGTGGACGCCGCGGAATCTCCGCTCTGTTTGGCGGGTCGCGCTGCGCCGGAAAGCTGGACTACCATCGCGCTGACGCCGCCGATCAATATCGCGAGCCACTGGACGATCGATAGACGCTCGCCGAGGAAGAGCACCGCCAGGATCGATATCTGAAACAGCATCGTGCTGTTGATAACGGTCGTCTCAACCGCGCGCAGATCCTGCTGGGCGCGGTTCCAGAGGGTAAACGCAAATGCCGTGTTGACGACCGCCAACCATCCGAGTATCGCCCACTCGCGCGGGCCGAGCGATGGCACGCCATCGACGATCAGCGCGACGCAGAGCAGGACTGCGCTGCCGGTGGTCATCGATACCGCGGTCACGGCCAGGCTCGACACCTGGCGCGTCCGATTGACGGCGCGCCCGAGAACGCCGGCCACCGCGTTGGCGACGACACCGATCCCGGCCGCAAGGTAACCAACCCAATCGCCGCCGACCGATAAGCGTGCACGCAAAAACGCATAGGCCGCGCCGAGGTAGACGAGTAGTCCCATCCATTGCCTGAGGCGCGTCCGCTCGCCCAATGATACGCCGGCCATAATCGCCGCGATGATCGTGGAAAAGTTGAGGAGCAACGAGACGGTCGTTGCCGGGAGGTGATTGAGAGCGACAAACTGGCTGGCCTGCGTAATCGAGTAGAACACCACGCCGAGAAGGAACAGCCGAGGGATGAGCGCCCGCGGAATGACGCGTATCTCCCGGCGAACGGGCGTCGCAAAAACAACACCCCAAAGAACCGCGGCGGCAAGGGCGTAACGGAGCGCCGCGAAGGTCAGCGGCGGTATATTCTGCAGTCCCGCTCGAATCAAAAGCCATGAGGTCGACCAGAGAAAGGTCACGAAAAAGGCCTGTACGATGGCGCGAGTTCGAGCGTGCACACATGCCTCCGAATATGGTTTTGTACCATCGCTACGATCTCTGTTCAAGTCACTATGCCAGACCGCCTCCGGCGCAAAGAATCTCACAAAAACGCTTGTATTTAGTTGCTTAAGCAAATATTATACAAGCAATGAAAAAGTCCTGGATGTACCGTATAGACGATCTTGATCGGGCGTTGGCGTACCGAGTGTATCGCCTCGCGCGTATTCTCAACGTCTCGCTCGCGCGCCTGCTGGCCGGATTTGATCCCCGCCTGAGCGCGGAGCAGTACTTTGCGATGTTTCGTATCGCGGCGCAGGAGGGTTGTCGCCAAAACGACCTCGTGGACCCCTATCTCAACGACGCGCCCAACGTCACGCGCCTGGTCGATACCTTAGCTGCCAAAGGACTCGTCGAACGCCGTGGCGATCCGTCGGACCGGCGTCGATATAGGCTGTATCTGACCGACCAAGGTCGACGCCAGTGGACCCTCCTCGCCCAGCGAATCGAAACGGAACGGCAGTCTCTGTACGCCGGGATAGACGAGGACGAGGCGGCCGCGTTTCTCAAGACACTTCATCGCCTCGAAATAAACTCCACCGGTCGTGAATCGGGAGAACACAAACGATGAATACAAGCATCGGTATCCATCGGTATTGGACTGATACGGTCGATCAGCGGATCGACATCGCGGCGGCATACGACCGTCAGGCACCGGACTGGGACCGTACGATCGAACGTCTCGGATTTTCGCAGAAGTACCGCCTCATTCTCCAACGTGAGCTCGCCGGCGCGCCGGTCGACGGACAAAACCGGATCCTGGACGTTGGGACGGGAACGGGTGAGTTGGCCCTGGCGGTCAGCGAAACACGTGCCGAGCGCGGGGCGTTGGAGATCGAGGTCGTCGGCGTCGACATCTCGGCGCAGATGCTCGAAATCGCCCGGGCCAAGTTTGATCGCAGCGCGATATCGTTTTCCGGAATCGAGTCGAACATAGAGTCACTCCCGTTAGCGGACTCCTCATTTGACTACGTCGTCTCCGCGCATGCGATAGAACACGCCGACCGTCCGCTCAAAGTGCTCTCCGAGCTTGAACGCGTGCTTGTGCCCGGCGGGACACTCGTCATTATGATGACGCGCTGCAATCCGATTACGCTCAACATCCAACGCCAGTGGGAGGTGCAATGTGCCCGCTCGCAGAAACTCGGCACCGTTTTGCGCGATTTTGGGCTGCGCGACATCCGCATGCCGCGCTACCCCAACAGTTTGTTGTGCAATTGGTTGAGCTTTTGCTGCATCGCCCGCAAGCCGGAGTGTTCCGCATAGGGGGTTCCGTCGCGGCGACCGCCTACGGATCGAGGATGCGTTCCATCACCACCACGCGGTCGTCGGAGCCAACGGCCGTGTACGGGACCACGCCGACCTCGTTAAATCCATTGCGCTGATAAAACCTGATCGCGCGATCGTTCTGATCCCAGACCTGAAGCCAGATTACCTTGTATCCCCGATCCGTGGCCCAGGCGCGAGCGGTGTCGATGAGGCGCTCGCCGAGTTTCTGGCCCTGAAACGTCCGGTCGAGGTACAGGCGGACACACTCCAACGCGGGGTCCTCCGAAAGCGTTAGAGGTGGAGCGTTCTCACACAACAGGGTATAACCCACAAGCCGATCTTCTTCGCCGACAAAAATCCGGCTACGTTTGGAGTCGATGTGTCTAGCGAGCTCGGCGACGGAGAAGTAATCCTCCGCGTGGGCACGCGCCTCCTCTTCCGATAAATCGCCGTAGGTATCCCGGAACGTTTTATCCGCGAGGCGCGACAACGATTCGAGATCGTCTTGAGAAGCTTGTCGAATTATCACCGCTCACAACCCTCCGTTTATCCGATGCTACCCGGTCTATTGTAGCAGGCCTGTTCTCCGATTACGCAACGACCGATAATCCGCGTATGAGGATCGCCAAAACAGTCGAGTCGTTTCCACTGTCGCGCGTCGGTACCTTTGATACCGGTCGGATCGGCCGGAGCAAACACCACATAACGGGTCTCCTCGAGATCGACGTGACAACCGGTCGCGAGCGCCTCCGCCGCTTGCGTCGCGAGGGGATGGCGATCTCGTTTAACGCCTGGTTCCTTAAAACGATCGCCGACGCGATCGCCGCAACACCGCAGGTACACGGTATTCTTCACGGCCGACGACGGCGAGTCGTGTTTGAAGATGTCGACATCGCCTTTATGGTTGAACGAACGGTTGACGGTACTGCGGTACCCCTTCCCCTTGTCCTCCGAGCCTGTAATCAAAAAACGGCGGGCGAGATCGACGCTGAGATCGACGACGCCGCCGCGCAGCCGATAGATGGTGCGCAGGATTACGAACTCGGACGCCGGCGCTCCGCGTTTCTCACGCGTCTTTACTTCTCGCTGCCGCAGTTTATGCGTGTGGCTGTGTTTAAGGCGATTCTCGCCAATCCCGAGGCGCATAAAAAAACGATGGGTACGGTGATGGTGACCTCGATCGCACCGGGTTTGCGATTTCCGGGCTGGATCGTTCCCCGATCGATGCACAACCTGGTGTTTGCCCTCGGATCGATCGTCCGCAAACCGCGCGTTGTCGGTACCCAGGTGATAGCGCGAGATGTTCTCCACCTGACGATTCACCTGGATCACGACGTGGTCGACGGTGGTCCGGCAGCCCGGTTTGTCTCCCAGCTCGTGAAGCAACTCGAGGCCGCGAGCGCTCTTCCGCCGATCGCTCAGTAGCAAAAAGCCAACACCGCCACGTCGTGGCGCGCGATCGTCAGACGCGATCGTTAGTCGCGACCGTGTGCCACACTGTTTGCTTGCGGGTCCGTCCAAGTGGACCTATCATAAAAGAAGCACCTGCAACACGGCTCTTCTCCAAGGAGGCCTCACGATGCAGATAATCGACCTAAAACCGGAACACCACGACGCGTACTTTAACTGTCTCGGCGACGGAACAAGTGATTTTAGTATCGGTACCTGTCGCAAAAAGGAGTGGTTTGCCTGTCACGCAGACTCGGGGCTCAGCGTCAAACTGGCCGTCGACGACGACAAAAAACCGATCGGTATGGTCCAGTACGGCCCGGCCAAGATTATGTTTCCGCAAGACCACGAGCTCGCCTTTATCCACTGTATTTGGGTTCTAAAACAGAGTAAGAACGAAAACTACCAGAACAGGGGTATCGGCAAAGCGCTCCTACGCGCCGTAGAGGACGATGTTCAGCAGCGCGGATTTAAAGGGCTTGTGGCCTGGGGCGTCGCTCTGCCCGTGTTTATGCGGGCGTCCTGGTTCCGCCGCCAGGGTTTTAAAAAGATCGACAAAAAGGGAATCGCCGTTCTTTTGTGGAAGCCATACGCGCCGGACGCAGTTCCGGTCCGTTGGGAACGTGACCTCAAGGTGCCGGATCGTGTCCGCGGCAAAGTTGATCTCACAGTTCTTTCAAGCGGCTGGTGTACCGTGATGAACGCCAACGTCGAGAACGCGATCAAGGCCGCCGAGGATTTTGGCGATACGGTTGTCGTTCACGAAGTTGATACCAGGGACCGAAAGAACCTGGTCGAATGGGGTCAGCCGGACGCGATCTTTCTCGACGGGAAACAGATCGCCAAAGGCCCGCCGTTGAGCTACGAGCAGATCCACAAGATCATCGCCCGGCAGGTAAAAAAGAAGAGCCGGTTACGGGCGCTTAGTCGTTAAAGACAAAAAATCCGTAGCCCCCCGGATCGCGCAGAATCACATTGTCGACCGTTTCCGTTTTGTTAAACCAGGTGATCTCCTGCGTGATCGGAACGTCGGCTGCGCGGATCCGCCGAATCACTTCGACGTTCTCCGCGCCGTTGAAATAGGTAAGCGACGGATTAAAGAACAGATGAGGACAGGCAAGCGGCAGCATGATCGTGACGTCGAGACCGGTGGCGTGTTTGTAGCTTACGTAGCCATCGTCGATCGATCCGTCGCTTACGTGCCAGCCGAGGAGCCGCCAGAACGCGTCCGAGGTGTCCATATCGGGGCTCTCGAGACTTAAGCCGACACAACGCCCGAGCGTGGATCGCGGTAGCTCGCCGCCGGCCGGGTGCTCGGCTACGGGGGAGAGATACACCCAGGTTCCCGTTGGGGCGATCGCGATCGGCGTATCCCCGAGTCGATAAACGCGCCCAATCGTCTCCAGCTCAGCCACAACGGCCGCAACATCGTCCACCTCGAGGCGAATCCCGGCGCGCGCGTGACGTTTCGATTCGATCTCGATGACGACCTGTCCATCGCCGACGAGGTTCTCCTCAACAAACTGCGTAAACCCAAGTCGCCGGTAGAAGTCGAGAGAACGATCGAGCCGCGGAGTCGGCGTAACGATCGTCGTGCGTTGGATCACACGTGTTGGTCGACGAGCACGGTGTTACCATCCGGATCGATGACAACAAAGCTTGCGGGCCCCGTCGTCGATTCATCGGCCTCGCTCGAAAAAGAGATGCCCTTGGCGCGAAGCTCCTTCTGGATATCGCGAACGTCGGTGTAGCCGTCGACGAGTTGTGCGTCCTGATCCCAGCCCGGGTTAAACGTAAGGATGTTCTGCTCAAACATCCCCTGAAACAGTCCGATGATGTGCGCATCGTTTTTGAGAATCACCCAGTTCTCTTCCGGGTTTCCGCCAAATTGCGTAAATCCGAGCGCTTCGTAAAAGGTCATCGATGCTCGCAGATCCTTGACCGCCAAACTGATTGAAAATGCTCCCAGCTTCACTTGTTCTCCTCCTCATCGCTTGCGCGGGTTGTCTCCTCAAGTATACCGTTTGAGACGGATGAACGACTTGCCAATTCTTGCTCAATCCGATTACGCCAAACGGATCAATCGTGTCATCGACCACGTACTCCAGAACCTCGATCTCCGGGTAAACCTCGAGCAGCTTGCCGAGGTCGCCAATTTCTCCCCCTATCACTTTCACCGGATTTTTAAGGACGTCACGGGCGAGACGCTCAACGCCTTTGTTACGCGGGTCCGTCTCGAACGCGCGCTCTATCTCCTCTCCCACGCTCCGACGAAACAGATCCAGGAGGTCGCCGAAACGTGCGGGTTTTCCTCGCATTCTGACTTTACGCGCCGCTTTCGCACCCATTACGGTACCGCCCCGCGGCGCTTTGCGTTGACCGAGTACCGGCAACTCAACCGGCAACGACTGGAGGCCGCTACCCCGCTATCCGACAATCGCGACGACGCCCCTGATCCACGCGATGCGGCTACCGCGCCGGAGACTGCCGCGGACGAGTTTGCCGTTACGCTCCGCCGATATCCCGAGCGGCGGATCGCCTATACCCGCGTCTGGCAACCGTTTATCGGCACAAACGTCGTTGCGGCCGCCGAGGCGCTCGTCGCCTGGGCCGAAGAGCGCGGACTGGAGGGCGGTCAATGGCTCGGTTATATGTGGGACGACCCCGAGATCACGGAGCTCGACAAGTGCCGCTACGACGTGGGCGTCACCGTTCCGTCGTCGGTCGCCGAGGACGATGTGGTCAGCGTCATCGTGATGCCCGCGATGAGCGTGGCGACAGTCGAGATCCGCGGTTCGCTCGAGATCGAACAACGCGCGATAGATTGGCTCTACGCGACCTGGTTGCCGACAAGTGGCTACGTCCCGGATAACTATCCGTGTTTCGAGTCGTGGTGCGGTCTCCCTTTTGGCCACGGGACTGAGTATTTCGAACTCGATATCGAGTTAGCGGTGATGCAGGCGTAAGCGACGATGACCTATCAAACCTTTGAACCCGATCCGGATTTGGCCGCGCTCGTAAAGTGTTATTGGACGCTCCAGGTACCCGCACAGGCCGAGGTAGCGCGGCAACGCCTCGTTCCGGACGGGTGTATCGAGATGGCCTTTCTTTTTGGCGACGACATCAAGCGCTATACAACGGGCGATGACTTTGTGATCGGGCCGCGCCAAATGATTATCGGACAGATCACCGAGACGACGTATATCCAACCAACAGGGTACGTCGACTCTTTTGCCGTTCGGTTTTATCCCTACGGATTTGCCGGAATCGTGGACAGGTCGATCCAGGACCTCGCCAACACCGAGGCCCCGCTGGCGGAGTTTTTTGGCGGGGACGCGGCGAGCACACTGACCCGGCAGATAAACGAGGCCGAGGCTACCGAGCGCCGGATATCGATAGTTGAGGATTTCCTGCGACAGCGCTTGAGCGAGGGTTCCACGATCGACGCGGTTGTTCAATCGACGATCGACGCGATGATCGCGTCCCAGGGAAGTGGTACGATCACGACCCTTCTCCGCGACGACCCGTCAAAACGCCGCAAACTTGAACGGGAGTTCAAACGCCGCATCGGGATCAGCCCCAAGCAACTGGGCAAGGTGATTAGATTACAGACTGCGCTCCACCGCGTCCTCAACCGTCAATCGGAGACGCTCACCGAGATCGCCTACGAGAGTGATTACTACGATCAGGCGCACTTTATCAAAGACTTTAAAGAGTTTACCGGGACAACGCCAAAAGAGTTCCTCGGGGCCGAACAGATGGCCCTGTCCTCATTGTTCTACAAATAGCTTCGACGACTATACGGTATCAATTGGTGGACTCGCTGTCGGATTCCACGTGTTGGCCCAGTCGACCGCCGAAGTAAAATCCGGTTATCGAGGCCGCGAGCGTTCCAAAGACCGAGAGGCCTTTGTCGTACATATCGCGGATACCGTCTACGTCGGTCTCGACGCCGCTCGCCTCGTACAACGTCGCGATCGCCTCGCCGCCGAAAAAGACAAATACGATAAAGGCGCCGACGACACTAAAGGCGAGGAGGCCGCGTATCGAGCCTTGCGGGAGATAGAGGCCGCGAAAATTAGGTGGATTTAAGTCGCCCTTGGATCGAAGCGTCCGTACGACGGTAACTGCGTAGACGACAAAGATAAAACCGACAAGCACCGCGAGTGCCCATCCCGCCCGAGCTCCATTTTGCATTTTGCACCTCCTCACCGCTCAAAACAGCGTTAAACCTGACCGGCCCGACCTTCCTTCCGATTGGCCGATAAGCGACTCTTTTGATCAAGCTCCCGGCGCCTTAGTAGGAAAAATCCAGCTCGATATCGGCCGAGACCTCGACGAGAAACCTCATGTCGTTGAGTCCGATATTGCCGTTATAGAGCCGGCGCGCGCGATTGAGCGCGATGACCTCGTTGTACATCGTTTGGTAGTCAGATTGCTGAATGCGGGACACGGTGTCGTAACCCGCCTCGTAGAGCACCCGCGCAAAGGTATGGTTGACCCACTGGACGCGCGTCAGGTCGGTTTGCTTTACGAGGATCGTTAACTCGACGTGATCGACCCCGAGCCTGGCCGCGTACTCCTGGATAGACCCGCTTGCCTGCACGGCCTCGTAGAGCTGCGGCGTTGTTGTTACTCCTACGGCGGCGAGGGCAGTGATCGTTCCATCGGAGATCCAGCTAAAGTCCCGGAGCTTGCGCGGCTTGGCGATCATACCCTTGATGTAGCGCAGAAGGACTTTGGCGTATTCGGGCGAGAAGTACCCCGACTCGATCATCGTCGCGACGTTCTTTTCGTCGCGGAGCCATGTGTAGAGCTCGGCGACGGTGGTGAGCCCTTTCTCGCGCAGCCACAAAATTCGACGCTCCAGGTCCTCCCGGAGAATCGTCTGGCTCGGTATGAGGTGGCGCTCGGCTATCCGCTCCTGAAGCGCGGCGAGCGAGATCTTCGAAAAGTCAATCTTGTATCCCACGGCAACCTCCCCATGCGCTCTATGCGGATCCGGTTTATCGGTGCTTGCGATACGTCTTGCGATTCGTTTATTTATGGTAGCATCAAATCGGCCAAAGCGCGGGATAAATCAAATGGGGCGGGAGCTTACTTGAGACCTTCCATCTTGATACCGTCGATCAAGTAGCGCTGGAGCAGGAAGAAGAACAGAATCGTCGGGAGCACCGAGACAACGCCCGAGGCGAGAACGGCGTCCCAACGCGTGTCGCTGCGGCTGATAAAGTTGGCGATCGCGACCTGGAGAACCCAGAGGCGACGTTCGTTGTTGACGATCAGCGGCCAGAGGTAGTTGTTCCAGTTGGCGATAAAAAATCCGACCGCAAGGGTGATCCCGATAGGTTTTGAGAGCGGGATAAATATCCGCCAATAGGTGGCAAACGGGGAGCAACCGTCGATCGCGGCGGCCTCTTCGAGTTCTTTTGGCAACGACATGTAGAACTGGCGGAACAGAAAGATTCCGTAGGCATGAGGGATCGCCGGTATGATCACGCCCTGGTAGCTGTTGAGCCACCCAAAACTGCGGACGACGATAAAAAGCGGAATCATGATCACCGGGAAGGGGATCATCAAGGTACTGAGGATCCAGACAAACACAGCTTTCCGGCCGGTAAACTGCATTCGCGCCAGAGGATAGGCGGCCATCGAATGGAAAAAGAGGGCGACGACGGTTACGGTCGCCGAGACAAAAAGCGAGTTAAAGAAAAACCGGTGCATTTCGATTTCGAACGCGTAGCGGTACCCGTCGAGAGAGATAGTTTGCGGAAGCAGCGACAGATCAAACACGTTCTCGATCGGCTTGAGTGACGAGCCAAAGAGCAAGACGATCGGAAAGAGGATCACGACGGCAACGGCGCTCGCGACAGCAACGCCGATGATCCGCTGTGTCTGTCGTTTTACCAAAGCTACGCTCGCCACGTCAGTCGTTTTCCTTTGGAGCAAAGACGGACAATTGCAGCAGGCTGCCGCCAAACACCATCACAAAAAGCACAAACGCCAGCGCCGAGGAGTAACCGAGGTCGATGTACTCAAACGCCTGGCGATAGATGTAGAAAACGGACACCGTTGTCGCGCTGGCCGGTCCGCCGTTGGTCATGACCTTGATCTGGTCAAACACCTGGAACGACGCGATCGTCGTCATGACGAGCACAAAAACGCTCACATGACGGAGCTGCGGGAGCGTAATTCGAAAAAACACCGTCCACGGACGGGCTCCGTCGATCTCGGCCGCTTCGTAGTAGCTCCGCGGGATATCGCCGATACCGGCGACAAAGATGATCGTGTAGTACCCGACCAACAGCCAGGACGATACGACCGCGATCCAGAGCAAGGCCGTATTGGGATTGGAGAGGTAGTTCTGGGCGGGGATACCAACGGCACGAAGGATCGAGTTGGCAAATCCGCGCTGCTCCTCGAGGATAAACATCCAGATAATTCCGGCGACGACGAGCGAAACGGAAAACGGCACAAACACCGCGGTCCGGAAAAAGCTACGGACGCGGCCGGGTAACGAGGTGATCAGCAGGGCGATCGAGAGCGCCCCGACGTACACAAATGAGACAAAGAACGCTGTGTACTGGAGGGTACGGCCAACGGACAACCACCACTCGCGATCACGAAAAACGGTGAAATAGTTGCGAAGTCCGACAAACTGCATCGGCGAGAGCGCATTCCACGAGAAAAAACTGATGTAGAGGGCGAGGACGATCGGGACAAAGATAAAGACAAACAGCCCGATGAGATCGGGGGCGAGCATCGCGTAGGCGATAAGGTCGTTGCGGCGCTGTTTTTTCTTTCTGCTAGCTGTTTTTGTCATTCGAATCGTCCATACCCGTCGTCGCGCGATGGTCCCGGCTCAAGGCCGGAACCATCTGCTTTACTATCGCGCGAGCGTCTGTTGGCTACATCGAACCCTCAAAGGTCGCGAGAAACTCGTCGATCCGCTCGCCGGCGTCCGCGGTGATCGTGTCGATATCGCGGTCGGTGAACATCGCCTGTTGAATCGCCTCGCCGACGATGTTAACGACCTGCGCGGGGTAGCGCGGCTCACCGATAGCGCTGGCGTAAATCTCCTGCGTAAAGACCTCGCGCAAGCCCTGATTGTATATCGCCTGGCCCGCTTCGATCACCGAGCGTCGCGGCGAGTAGGCAAACTTGACCTCCGTACACCAGCGGAGCGGCCATTCGACGTTCTCGGCCATCGCCCACATCAGGAAACGGGCTGCTTCTTCGGCGTGTTCGCTCTGACTGTTGGCCATAAACTTCCAGCCACCGGCATCGGTTGCGGCGACACCACCAGGCGGTACCGGCAACGGGACCACGCCGATGTCCGTCTCGGGGTAGGTGGATTCGAGCGTGTTGATGATCCAGGTTCCACTCACCTGCATCGCGGTCGATCCATCGCCGATGTAGGTCGCATCCCAGGCGGCGGTCGGAAGCGATCGGGCGGCTCCCGCCTCGATCAGGTCGCGCCAGAGCTGCAGGGCGTCGCGCGCCGCGCTACTGTCAAAGCGGGATTCCATCGTCGTTGAGTCGAGTACGGTACCGCCGTTCTGCCAGAGGAAGGGGTACCACAAGAAGTTCTGAAAGTAACCCTGGGTCGGCTCGATCACCGAACCAAAGCGATTGTCGGTGGTGAGCGCCGCGGTAGCCGCGATAAACTCGTCCCAGGTCGCCGGAGGCTCGACGCCGTTTTGATTGAGAACCTCGCGGTTGTAGTAGAGACCGAGGAGTTCGATCTCAAACGGGACCGCGAGAATCTGATCGTTGACCGTTACCGCCTCGATCGAGCTGTCGAGAAAGTCCGCGCGAATCTCAGGCGTGAAGTACGGCGTGAGATCCAAAGCGATGCCCGAGTTAGCGTATTTGAGGAAATCGCCGGGACTGATCAGAAAGACGTCCGGACCTTGTCCCGCTGCAAATGCGGTCGTCAACGCCGCGCCGAGGTATTCGCTCTGCGGAATCGCCTCGTAGAGAATCGTGACGCCGTCGGTCATGTCCGAGTAGGTCTGGGCCAGCTCGGCCATAAAATCCTGCTCGTCGCCGGTGTGCAACGACCAGAAGCGTAGCTCTATCTCGTCCGATTCGCCTTCGCCTCCCGCAAACACGGCGGATAAGCTCCCCAGTAAAAGAACCAGGCAGAATCCCAATAACGCTGTCCTACGTATCAACATCGTGTACCTCCTCGTAAACGATTAAATGGTTTATGTGCGGTGATTTAGATCACCTCGAGATAGTCCTTGTCCGGTAGTTGTGGAAACGCTGCGGTCGGTAAGGTCTGGTACCAGCAGCTCACCGAGGAAATATCGTCCTGGAGCGGAAGATAGCGACCGTCGGCGCGCCAGCCGAGCGCCTGAATATCGACGTGCAGGTTACTTTCGAAACGGACCGGGTCGACGATGTGCCAGCGGTACATCCCAAAACGCTGTTGCGACCGATACGCGCCGTCCGGGCGGATGACCTGGTGCAGACCGCTGTACGGGGTCGTAAACTCCTGGTAGCGGGCCGGCTGCCCCTCTTCGAAAAAGCCGACGTCAAAGTCGTACGCCCCGCAAAAGTAGTCCTCGGTTCCCGTTCCACAGATCGTCGGAAACTCGTCGTCTCCGTCGAGGTAGAACTTGATCTCGCCCTCACCCCACCAGTTGTTGGAGTTGACGCCCCAGGCCATGTAGGTACCGACGTAGTGCCCGGCTCCCACCACTCCGTCGAGCAGGGTGTGCGTCTCTCGATAGGGTAAAGGATTTGTCCGTCGAAACTGCGCGTGAAAGTAGAGCGCGTCATCCGGAACCTCGGTCAGGATGTAGTTGATCTGATAGTAGAGCGTGATCGTCTCGGGTGAGAGATTTTCGAGCGTGACGCGGGCCGACTTTCGAAACGGCATCTGCCAGTAGGAGTTAAAACCGCGATTCGAGTTAACGCATATCGCCAGAGAGGAGACGGGCGCGTAGGTGTTCCAACCGTTGAGAAAAAAATCGCCCAGCGGCGTCTCAACGGAGGGCTGCTCCTGGTCATCCCAGTAAAAGCGCAGAATGCTGTGGCGCCAGTTGCCCTTGGCCTGCGTCAGCCAAATCTGCTGAATTACGCCCGGTTCATCGATGCGCCCGAGTACGCGCTCCTCGCCCGACGCTATCTTGATCGAAGGCGAGACTTTCCAGCCTTTACCGAGATCGCGAGCGGCCTCCGCGCCCGTCCCGTCGGTGGCCATCCCGCCGGCGCCTTTGGCGCCCGTAAAGTTCTCAGGACTGATGGACCGCGTCTTTGCCGAGCTGCGCAACACCAGGTCGCCAAGCCCGTTTACTATTCCTTGCACCATGGTACACCATAATGGTACACTATTATCGTGCTGTCAAGAGGAAAAAGATGTATATGGCAACACAGAAGTTCGGATACAATCGAGTAGCGATATGAGCAACAACCACACCGCGGTGTACCTTGAGATCGCCGATCAAATCAAAAACGAGATCGCGCTCGGTACCTGGCAGAGCAAACTGCCGGGCTTGCGCGATCTATCGGTGCGCTTTGAAGCAAATCCCAAAACCGTCCGTAAGGCGCTGTCCGTATTGGTACGTGACGGAACCTTGTACACCGCGCAGGGCGTCGGAACCTTTGTATCAAAGCTCGAACCGCAGGAAACCCAGGCGAGCGTACGGGCCGGGCTCGTCCTGTCCGACGTATCAAACCCCAACTTTGCCCAGCTCGTCCACGCGATGCAGGAGCTCGCCCACGAAAACAACGTCACCGTGCAGGTCAACACAACCTCCCGAGACGCCAACACCCTCCGTCGTACGATCGAGTCGTATAAAGAATCGGGGGTGGGGATGATATTTGTCCAGGGTGGCGCCATCCGTTCGGCTTCGGAGCGCGAGATCGTCCTCTCCTCGGGAATCCCGACGGTGGGAAGCCACGTATCGCGGGCCGAGATCGACAACGTGCGCCCCGATATGGGCGCGGGGGCGCGGATCGCGACCGCCCATCTATTGGATAGCTTTGGTGCACCGGTCGGCTTTATCTCCGGGTCAGACGAGCCGGTGGACAAGACGGGGCGTTTTCGCGGCTACTGCGACGTCCACCTCGAACGGCATACGACGATAGACTTTGACTACGTGTTTCAAAACCAACCGAGCTACAAGGGCGGCTACGAGGCGGTCTGGTCGATCATTCAGCGCGGTGCGTTGCCACGCTCCATTCTTCTGTACAACGAAGAGATGGCGATGGGGGCCGTCAATGCGATCCATCGCGCCGGATTACACATCCCCGAGGACGTCGGACTGGCGTGTTTCGATGATTCGATCGATCCCGAAAAGATGATCGTCCCGCTCACAACCGTCGCGTACTCAAACTACGAGATGGCCCAGCAGCTCTACGACCTCGCCAAGCGGCGTCTCGCCTATCCTCATGCCGCTGCCCATTCGATAGAAATCGAAATGCGGCTCAATATTCGCGGCTCGTCCGCGATCTAAGATTCCTCCGCTATCTGAGATTCTGCGACAATTTAGCATTCCTCGACGAAACGACAGCCAAGCGGCAAGACTGCGCACTATCGGTGTTGAAGCAAATGACGGTACCAATAGGAATAGCGAGGGTAGTTCTTGGAGAGAGTCGGCAAAGCGGGGGATACGCGTCACCCGTGGACGCGCGTCGCGCTCGCGGCATTGTGGCTGTTGATCGTCGGCCTGTTTGTTCTGGGCCGCGTAACTACGCATCCCGCCGTTAGCGGCGGGAGTCAAATCGGCGCCCTTCTCTACGTGGCCGTTCTCGTGCCTTGGCTCGTGGTGAGCCCGCCGCGGGCAGTCGACTTGCATAAACCGGCGAGAGCGCACGGCAGGCGCATCGGCTTTCTCCCAACCGTGGTTCTGGTCCTCGTCGGACTCGTCGCGATCCTCGCGCTCGGCATTCTGCTCAATCCCTGGTTAGTCCTGGTCGCCGTACTAACGATATGTGCTCTGTGGATCATCATCACTCGACGACACCGTCTATCGATCGGTCTGATCGCCCTCGGCGTCGCGGTGGGTGTTTTCCCGATGGTGCTCGAATATTTGAGCGGTCGGCTGGATCCGCTTCATGCGATCTATCTGACCTGCGTCTCGGTTCTCTTTGTCGGCGGCGTTATCGTCGTGCGCGAGATTGGTTTTGGACAGGTGCACATCGCCGAGTACCGCTGGCGGCCGGCAGTGCGCGGATTCCTGTCGGGATGTGTGTTGGCGCTTCCCGTCGCGCTCCTCAACGCGGGAGGCGGCGGCGCGAGCCGCGACCTGTGGGTCGACCGTGCCTGGGAACCGTTGGTTGCGTTTGTACCCGGTATCGCCGAGGAGACCTGGGCGCGGCTTTTTATGATGACGCTCCTCTATGCGGTGTTCCGCACGGCGAGCGCAAAGCATCCCCGGCGCGCTGTCGCGGCGGCGCTCCTCATATCGGCGGCCGCGCACGGCCTCGTACATCTACCGGGCGAGGCGATCTTTAGTTCAGCGGCGTTCCCGGCGCTTCTCAACGGCCTCGTGTTTGGCGTCCCGATGGGTTTGCTCTTTGCCAAGCGCGATTTTGAACACGCCGTTGGATACCACTTCTTTATCGATTTCCTGCGATTTGCCGCTGCTTTTGTCACAAGTTGATACGGCCGAATCCTCGTCCCTAGATCATCGCGCGGCGGACGCGGGCGGTGATCCACTCGCTGATGACGACCGTGCCGAGGATCATCAGGAGAATCACGGCGACGCGGCGCCAAGCCAGTACGTTTATCGAGGCCTGTAACTGCAGTCCGATACCTCCCGCACCGACAAGGCCGAGCACGGTCGACTCGCGAATGTTGATGTCCCAGCGATAGATAGAGATGCCGGTGAGCGTGGGGATCACCTGGGGAAGGATGCCGATGCGGAGTACCTGGAGCGGATGGGCACCGGTCGCGTGGACCGCCTCCACCTGGCGGGGATCGATCTCTTCAATCGCCTCATAAAGGAGTTTGGCGACAAACCCCACGGACCGAAGGGCGATCGCGATCATACCGGCGAGGATTCCCGGGCCTACGATGGTGACCAACAAGAGCGCCCAGGCGAGAGAGTTTATCGAGCGAGATGTGACGATAACGAGAATGGCGATCGGGCGAAAAACTCCGCGGAGGGGCGAGGTGTTTCGCGCGGCGAGAAAGGCGATCGGTATCGCGACGACGATCGCGACGGCCGTCCCAAAGGTGGCGATGACTATTGTGTCCCAGAGCGGACGCCAGAGTTGTGACGAGTAGCCAAGTTCCGGCGGTATCATCCGGGAGAAGATGTCGATGATCTGCCGTGGTGAGTCCCAGACAAACACCCAGAGCGTGACGGCGGAGATTACGCGCCAACTGAGCAAAAAGGTCACGAGGAGGAGCAACCAGAGGAGCCAGCGCGTGAGCGATTCCGTGCGCGTGAGGCGTTGCCATACGAGTTGTCCGTTTTTATCGATAATCGCCATGCGTGAGTTCTCCTACGACACCCGAGAGCGAATAAAGCCGGAGAGTTGCTCGGCCAAAAAGACGATACCGATGATCACGATGAGAATCGCCGCGCTCGTATCGTATTCGTAGCGCGAGAACGAGATACTCAACGCGGCGCCGATCCCTCCCGCACCGACGATCCCGATCACCGCCGATTCGCGAAAGTTGATGTCCAGACGGTAGAGGGAAAGCCCGATAAGGCGCGGCATCACCTGGGGCCGCACCGCGTAGAGAAGGACCTTAACCCACCCTGCGCCGGTCGACTGGATCGCCTCGAGTTGAACGGGGTCGATCTCCTCGATGTCCTCGGCGAGAAGTTTGGAAAGGAATCCGATCGTGGCAAAGGAGAGCGTCATTACGCCGGCAAAGGGACCAAAGCCAAACATCGCCACAAAAAAAATCGCGATGATCACTTCCTGAAAGGTGCGCGAGAGCGCGATTATGCCGCGACAGAGGAGATAGACAGCGCGCGGGGCGATGTTGTAGGCCGCGCCCACGCCGATCGGCACCGATATCAGAATGCCAAACGCCGTTGAGACAACGGTCATCGTCAGGCTTTCAAGGATGCCCTCGAGGATTACCCTCCCGCGCGAGACAAAGTCGGGGTGGGCAAAACCGGCGACAAAACGCGTAGCGCGTTCGAGCCCGACGGCGACGCGCTCCCAGCGGACCTCAATAGAGGTGACGCCGCCGAGGGCAAAAGCGAGCGCGGCAAGGATCAGCGCGTAGCGGAGCCAGCTCCGCTTAATTATCTTGGGCGGCGACCAGATCCGGCCGTTCCAATCGAGGCCGCTCGCATCCAGGCCGTCCGGTCGACCGCCTGCCGCCGCGATACGGGGCGTACCATCAGACATCGATGCGTTCCTCGATCGCCTCGTGGGCGTGGTCGTCGGCCGGTTTCTCCGCGGCCCGCGAGTGTACGGTTGCGGTCCAGTCCTCTTCGCCGTAGATCTCCGAGAGCTGTTCGTTGTCGAGCTGGTCCGGGACACCGTCAAAGACGATCTCGCCCTCGCGAAGACCGATAATCCGGTCGGCAAAGAGCTGAGCGAGCTGAACGTCGTGCATGTTGATGATCGCCGGGAGCTTGCGCTCGACGCAGGCGCCGCGAATCAGGCGCATAATCTGGCGCGCGGTCTTTGGATCGAGACTCGCGGTCGGCTCGTCGACGAGGAGGAGCGACGGTCGTTGCATCAGGGCGCGGGCGATCCCGACACGCTGACGCTGTCCGCCGGAGAGGGCGTCGGCGCGCTTCTCGGGCTGCGACTCAAGCCCGACTTCGCGCAGGAGGCCGAGCGCCGCCTCGACGTCGTCGCTCCGGTAGCGGCGCAACAGACTCTCGAGTAAGGGCATCGAGCCAAGTTTGCCCGATAGGACGTTCTCAAGCACCGTGAGCCGCTCGACCAGGGCGTACTCCTGAAAGATCATGCCGATACCGCAGCGCGCCTCGCGCAGTTTTTTGCCGCTGAGGGAAACGAGGTCCTCGCCGTTGAGGATGATCGAGCCCGAGCTCGGGCGGACAAGACGGTTGATACAGCGGATCAGCGTACTTTTTCCGGCTCCCGACGGGCCGATAAGGGCGACGACTTCGCCCTGCCCGATCGTGAGGTCAACGCCGGTAAGCGCCCGGTCGCCGGTTGGGTAGGTTTTTTTGAGTTGTGTGATTTGCAACACTATGCGGGTACCTTGTAAACGACGGCGCCCGCAGGTGCGTCGCACATGCGGGCTTATCGCGAGCGAAGGATAGAATTATTCGCAGACGTATTCGACTTCGTTGGCGGCGTCGATCGTCCGGATAACGGACCAGTACTCGTCGTACGAAATCGGGATAAACTGCTCTTCGCCGTTTCGGCCAAACTCTTCCTGGAGCGCGGTTCCGTCCCAATCAAAGGAGAAAAACGCCTCGCGAATCGATTCGGCGAGCTCCGGATTGAGGTTGTAGACGTAGCCGTATCCGGTGGTCGGAAAGGTCTGCGACTGGTAGACGGTGCGAACCTGAGTGGCGTCCAGAAGCTCACGATCGATCATGCGCGCCTTGACCGAGTTGGCGATCGACGCCGCCTCGTAGTCGCCGTTGGCAACACCGAGAATCGAAGCATCGTGCGCACCGGAGAAGGTCGTCGCAAAATCCTCATCGGCAATCATATTAAACTCACCCTTGAGAATCGCGCTCGGAGCCTTGAAACCGGAGTTAGAGGTCGGCGAGGTAAACGCAAGCGTTCGACCTTCGAGATCCTCAACCGCCTGGATATCGGAATCGGCGGGAACAATAATCTCCATCTCGTAGCCGAACGAACCATCCATGGCCGCCATCATCGCAAAGGGGACAAAACCGGCGCAGTTGACCGCGAGCGGGTTGCTCCCGGTGTTGAACCCGGAGACGTGGAGACGTCCGGCGCGCATCGCCTCGTGCTGGGCGGCGTTGGACTGTACGGGGAAAAATTGAACCTCTTTGCCGGTCACCGACTCCATGTGTGCGAGAAACTCGGCCCATACGTCGCGGTAGACCTCGGGATCCTCAACCGGCGTGTAGGCAAAGACCAGGACGTCGGGATCGATCCAGTCGCTTTCATCCATCGGCGCGTCGGCAACAAGGTCGCCGTCGGCATCGACAAGTCCAAGACGAAGATCGCCGTATTTGACCGGCGCGACGTTCTGTTCCGCCGCTTCCTGATTTCCACCCGCAAACACCGAAACGCTTGCGAGCAACGCGATCGTGACTATTCCAACAAACAGCTTTGTTCGTTTCATACAATACACTCCTCTTACTTTGTACTGGGCGTACCGTATGAACCGCAGATTTTGATCCGATGAGAAAATCTTTAGATTACGGTTAGTTTCTCAATTGTTGCGCGCCGCGTATGGGCGAAGCTACAAGCCGTGCACGCTACCGGCGGCGCGGTAGAGGTGGGCTGCGGACCAGAGCGCCGCGCGCGTCCCGTCGGGACTGCGCATGCGCATCGGTGAGTTGACGGTGGTCGCACCGGCGAGGTGGACGTCCGGGGTCGCCACGTTCATGTGCTCGAGGACGATACCGCGGCGGTAGTTGTGGTGAACGTAGTCGATGCTACCGTCGGATCGGACGGCGACGACAATACCGGCATGGGTGAGCTCGTCGTTCCATAGGCCGTCGCCGTTGCGATCAAAGGTGTTGTCCCAAAAGATGATGTCGCCGACCTCGGGAAGCGCGGGGTTGTGGACAAGTCCGCGTTCGCGGGCGATCGCGTAGAGGCGGCGGACGCCGTTGCCGCTGTGCTGGGCAAACTCGGGTCTGAGGTCGATCCCCGCGGCGTAGTGGATCGCGAGGATCGTCCCACTGCAGTCGTATAAAAAGCGTTCGCCGGCGACGCGCATGTTGGTTCGCCCGACAAAATCACGCGCGGTTTGGGCGATCTCGGCGCCTGCAGCGTCCGCGGGCGGCGGTCGGATCGGGTCTCGCTCAGGCGCCAGACCGATCGGCGCGAGGGTGGCGCATCCCATAAAGGAGAGCATTGTGATAATGATTAACGCCGCGCGTCTCACGGAGCAGAATATAGCGCGTCGGAGCGCCAAAATCGAGAGGTGCGGGTAGCGGGAGGACTGGAATCAATCTTATCTACTTTGGCATTCGACCTTTTCAGAGCTTAATGCTCATCCGCTAAGTAAAATTGGTATTTAATTTTTTAATCAATATTAGATATAATAAACTTAAAATCAGGAGTCGATGATTCATCCAGGAGTTTGTTATGAATCGCTTTATCCGATTACTCGGTTCATTATGCTTCGTCTTCTTAGGTTTCATACTGGGTATCGTATATGTTCATTCACCCATTTCTCGTCTTACTCAAAATGCTGACGTTAGTCTTCCTATATCGTTGCCGACACGAATCGACTCAAACGGCCGCTCGTCAGCGAATACTTCGCTTGGACAGTCGATCGGTGATTTAGAGCGAAATGAGAATCCCGAAATACGTCTACCCTATCCCGTTTCTAATGCACCCAGTCACGATTCCGTGAACTTGTTGGAGCCGTTTGGATTATCGAGATTACCCGTCATTGCGATTTACGCGATTTCTCCTACGATCGGCTTCCTAACCTACGTAATTCGAGACCTTCGGGCTACGACAATCGAGAACTCAGGACAATACCGTATGCCCGAAACGCTTGATGAAATGCGTCGATACGAGCGTCGAATTCAGCTCGAAGCCGAGAACCGCGCCCGACGTGAGAGTCCATTTGCCGCGCCTGGTACTGGTTACACTTGGGAAGATTACGACAATTTCATCAATCGTTACCGAATAGAGTAGCGAAATGCCAATCTCAAAGATCGCGGATTCCAGTCGTAGGAATCGCGATATAGCGCCGAAGGTTAATTTGTTCGCCTCGCGCGGGCGATGTATAATTATTATACATGCATTTTGAGTTCGATCCTGGCAAAAGCGAAGCAAACCGCGCCAAACACGGGATCGATTTTGATGAGGCTCAGTCGCTGTGGGATGATCCAGACCTGATAGAAGTACCGGCGCGGGTAACGGATGAACCGCGATCGCTCGTGATTGGAATGATAGAACAGCGGCACTGGTCGGCCGTTGTGACCTATCGCGGGGCTCGGATTCGGACTATCTCGGTCCGTCGATCGCGGGCGAAGGAGATCGAAATATATGAAAGCACGTGAGTTTGACGACACGTTTAACAACGGTGAGGAGATAATCGCGTATCTGGACCTTCTCAACGCCCGCCGCCCCAATCAAGAGGTTAAGCGGGTCAACGTCGACTTTCCGCTGTGGATGGTAAACTCGCTGGATCGAGAGGCGCGGCGTTTAGGGGTTACCCGCCAGTCCGTCATCAAGGTCTGGCTCGCGCAGCGACTCGAAGACGCAAAGCGATGATACCTCCGCCGCGATCGTCGGGGCGGCGCGAATCGGACCGGGGCGAGTAGATAGACAGCCCCTTGCCATCCGCGGGCGCGTTGCCTACCCTCGGGGGGCCATGAATCAGTACATCATCAAAGTGAGCTGTCCCGACCAGGCGGGGATTATCGCCGCCGTTACCGCCGTGCTGGCACAGAGCGGGGCCAACATCCTCGATCTCACCCAGCACACTGCCGCGGATGTGGACATGTTTATCCTCAAAGGCACTTTTGAGGTCTCGCCTGAGTTTGACGAGGCCTCCCTCCGCGCCGCCTTTACGCCGGTCGCCGAAAGATTCGGCATGAACTGGGACCTGTTCGCGATGAACCGGCGGGAGCGCGTCGCCATCCTCGTCAGCAAGACAAATCACTGCCTCTGGGAGCTCCTGCTCAAATACCAGGACGACGAGCTCGACTGCGATATCCCGGTCGTGATTTCCAACCACCTCATCAACGAGCCGATTCCCCGCCAGTTCGGCATTCCCTTCTACCACGTCGATTACAAGGAGGGGAAACAGAGTGCGGAAGGTCGAATTCGAACTATCCTGTCCGAATACAAGGTCGATCTCATCGTGATGGCCCGCTTTATGCAGATTCTCAGCCCGGAGTTTACCCGCGAGTGGGAGAACAGGGTGATCAACATCCACCACGGATTCCTCCCGGCGTTTAAAGGCGCCAAGCCCTACCACCAGGCGTGGTACAAAGGGGTCAAACTCATCGGCGCCACCGCCCACTTTGCCAACGAGGATCTCGACCAGGGCCCGATCATCGCCCAGGAGGTAATCGAGGTAAGCGATCGCTCCTCGATCCGCCAGCTCGTGCAGATCGGCAAGGACGTCGAACGCCGCACGCTGATTCACGCCCTCAACCTCTACCTCGAGCATTCGATCTTCGTCCACGAGAGTAGGACGTTTATTCTGCAGTAACCGCGGCGCGGACTTGACCGGAGCACGTTCGTGCTCTATCATTCAACCAGATGGTTGAATCAAATCGAAGCCTTGATCTGCTTTTTGGTGCGCTTGCCGATACAACCCGGCGCGACATCCTCGCGCGCGTCGCCGAGTCGGCGATGAGCATCGGGCAGATCGCCCGGAACTACCGTCTCACCTTTGCCGCGATCTCCAAGCACATCATGGTTCTCGAAAAAGCCGGTTTGGTCGCCAAACACCGCCGCGGCAAAGAGTCGCTCGTGACGATCGTCCCGGGAGCGCTCGGGGTAGCACGGAAACATATCGATCGCTACGCCCAGATCTGGAGCGATCGCTGTAAAAAGCTCGACGAACTACTCAAGGAAGGAGAATAAGATGAACACAACGACGTTTACGATCGGAGAGGACAAAAAAACGCTCATCGTCCAACGGACCTTTAACGCGCCCAAGACAAAGGTGTGGGCCGCCTACGCGCAGCCGGAACTCCTTGCGCGCTGGTGGGGTCCGCGCGGCTGGGAAACGAGGATCGTACACATGGACTTTACCGTCGGTGGCTACTGGCACTACGGCATGACCTGTGTCGATCCGGAACAACCCGACTGGTTTGGCAAGACGAGCTGGGGCAAGGCCAAATACGTCGCGATCGACCCCGAGGACTCCTTTGAATACGTGGACTACTTTAGCGATGAGGCCGGCGCGATCAACGAGGAAATGCCCGCGGCGCCAACCACGATCACCCTCAGCGAGGCAAACGGCGCAACGACCGTTGTCTCCACCACTGTGTACGCCACGCCTGAAGAACTTAAACAGCTTCTTGAAATGGGCATGGAAGAAGGCTTTGCCCAGACCTGGGATCGCTTTGCGGAGTTTCTCGAAGGCTGACGCAAAGGGCCGGCGCGACGCGCGATTGGGCGATACATCGCGATCGGCCGGCGCGTGGCAATCCACTATCAAATCAGACCCGGTCCGCCTGCACGCGGGCCGTTTTTTACCATAATCCGATTCTAGCTTGACAGTGTAAAGATACGGTATTACTCATAGGGGGTCGGCGGCACAGCTGAGTGCGCCGCAGCGTGAGCATCAGGAGGACGGTATGAAACGGATTGCGATTATCGTGTGGGTAGGACTTGCGGCGGCGCTCGCCGGCGTCGGCGCCGAGGAAAGTGCGGAGCCGGAATCGAATCAGCCCGAACAGGGCGTCTTTGTCTCCGGCGAGGTCCTCGGGCTGTACAACGTGACCGACGGCCCGCGAGCGGCGCTCGGCGCGCGGATCTGGTACCAACAAGCGATCATCGAGCGCTCCGGTCCCCTCTTTGATCCCGCGCGGATCGAGTTCGGCCTGCAAAATCGCTGGGCGCCGGTCTTTAACGACGTGTCGGCGTTTGTCTACTTTGAACCGATCGCCGCCTTTGACCTCACCGCGAGCGTCGGCTATCAGTACCAGTACGAGGATCTGATCGGCGGCGGCTACTACCGTATGAACTCCTACGACGAGGATCCCACCGACGACATCGACGGGCGGAGCACCAACCAGGGCGGGACCGTCGTGCGGATCGCTCCGCGGTTTAAATTTGCGATGTGGGGGATCGTCGTTACCCACACCGTCCAGTTCTCCTTTGTCGACTATAGCGCGGGCGACAATGACGATTTTAACTATTTCGCCGACACCGGCGGCGGGATCGACGAGGTCCTCAACGAGCAGGACTTCTGGATCCAGAACAGCTCGCTCCTGCTGTACCAGGTCACGCCCTCGCTCCTCGCGGGCTTAAGCAGCGTGGCGGATACCGTCCCGGACGCCGATCGCACCAACTACCAGCTCTCGCTCGCGGCGATCTACGATCGCCCGCTCGGCGAAACCTGGTCGCTCGGTCTGGTGGGCTTCGCGGGCACGTATCTTCAACACCGGTGGTTGGAGGGAGAGCCTAATGTGACCGTGTTGGTGAGTTTTTCGAGGAGGGTTTTGTAGCGCTACCGTTGGGACATCCGGATTCGCGGCCCGAAAGCACATACCCTGAGTCATAGATCGATTTTTTGTCAGTCGAAAATCTTTGCGTCCGCTTGACCTGTCTAGGTTTAGTCATGGACCGGTTAGTTTCGAAACGGATTTAGACGATCGGAGAATCCACTTTTGGACCTCTAATTACGATGTTCATAGTCGACTGGAAACAATGCGCCATCGTCGATTTCAACTAATCTCGAGCGGGTCATGTTCAAACATTAAACACGCGAGAAGACTGAAGAGAGCAATTAGCGTGGCGTTTGATGCTACGGATCAACGCTACCGGAGAGTCGGCGTTGTGGATTCCACGACGTCGATGGGAATCCCAATCGCGACGATCGGACAAGGACTGCCGACGCCACGATTGAGGCGATCGACGAGTTTGTTCCAGTGCGTTGTAGAACTGGCAAATTTGTCGGCGACCAGTCGAATCGCCCAGGCTTTGCCAAACTCAACGGCACCATGCTTCCGAGCTTTCTCAATATCCGCGATTTGGCGTTTTGTAGGAGTGAGTCCGATCGCGTCAAGGTCATCATACGTCTGAATGTCGTTTTCGCTTGCAAATCGTTCGACTAAGTTGAGAATACTCTCTTGGAACGAACTCCCTCGCGTTACGATTATCCCGACGCTAATCGCGCCGTCAGAGTGAAGCCTGTGAAAGTTATCTAAATCCCGATCGAAGAACGGATCTTTGTTATTCCATTCAATTTCCAGCGCAAGCGTACCCTCCTCGTAGAATCGGACGTGGTCAACTTCGTGAGAGGTCGCGTATGTCGATTTGCCGTCGACTCTCTTGTCAATCTGGAAGTTCCATTTGGTCCACCCAAGCTCATTCAAACGGTTACGGAGTCGTTTCGTGACCTTGGCTTCGCCGCCGCCTCCTTGAACTACCTCAAGGATTGGAATTCGTATCGAACCAATCGAGACGTCCAGCTCACGGAAAACACCAGCAAAATCCCCAACTAAGATAGAATCTGCGTGATAAGTGGAAGTCAGATCAAAATGAAGACTTGTTAACGCGGGAAAGTGGCTTCTAAGAAACATTCCTATTCTGACGATTAACCGACCGCCACGGAAAAATCACGGTCTCCCCAGTCGTATGCACGATTAACTGACCGATTTTTTTCGTAGGTTTCGATTTCGTCGCCCCAGACATCCCAGTTTGGAACGGTGTGTCTGGCGAACACTTCTAAGAAGGGACCGGGCGAACATCGTTGAATCAAATCATATTGCTCGATAGGTTTCTTCGAGTGTTCCCGTTTTCGTTGGATAATCATGTTTTCTTGACTCCGAGCTGGAGCTAGCGTCCTCAACCTACCTTTTACTCCCAACAGTATCATCTCGGTAACGTTACGGTAATAGAATCCGACCCCTCGCCGATCTGGACCACCGTCCTTGCGGACTTTGTACCAGATTATGTTCGTCTTGTATTCGAAACCCCACTCGTTAATAAGGCGAATGGCTTCGGGTAGCAATGCGTTTGGCGTCCACAAGTACAGGTGCGACTTTTGGGCAGCCAATTCCCCAATCGGAAGTGCGGCCAGTTCATCAGTGCTCATCGTTTGGTATCGCCGCAATCGTCTATGCTCGGGAGCAACTTTTCCAGTTCTATTACTAAACCGCCACGGAGGGTCGATTAGAACCGTACCGTAGTGTCCTTCTCGCTCACCGGCTAATGATTCGATTGTTGGAAAATCAGAAAAGAGATTGCTCATGTGTGTCCTCAACGACTTTTGACTTATCGCGTTCGGTCTTCAAGTAATCTCGAACGGCCTCACGAATCACCCAACCCATCGAAACCCGTTTTTCTTGTGCTATCAAACGCAGATAGTCGTGATCACCTTGAGGCAAACTGAACGTTAAACGTCGATCAAGTTCACGGGTCCTATTCACCATAGTGCATCACTCTGGTTAATTATCGTCCACATTCGTCTTCTAGTCAAACTCTCTTTGCGGCGGCACCATTCAACCATACAGTCTAACTAACGCTGCTGAGGTAAAATGGCCATGGAGTGTGATTACTATTCGCAGTAGTCCCCGCCTTCCGTATCACATCGGCTCGGAAAAAGTACCCAAAACTTGGTCGAAACAAATATACCAGATGGGCAAATTGATTCTGTCTCGCAATACCGACATGTACACGGAGGAATCTTCGTCGAGGGGCGATAGTGAGACTACGAAGAGATAGTCTGCACGAGAGTCGTTCGGGAAATAGGCGTATTCGATCAATTGCGGTATGGCTTCCCGAATTGCTTGGCGTGCGCTAGAGGAAGTCTTTATCTCATAAAATTCAGTTCGTTTTTTTGTCTTTACGACCAGATCGACTCTGTTTGAATCCCCAATCGCTTGCTCCGTACCGACACATTCTCTTCCATACTTGGTGCTTAGTTTCTCGAAAAGTTGATTCTGAATAAAGTTGTGAGTTTGCTTAACTGTATATCTTTTTGAACGAGAGGAAACGGTCACAGTGCGAGTGTCTCTAATTAAGTGGCCAGATCGGAAAATCAATCGATCGCCCCTCTTGATCTCGGCAACTCGATCCGCTGGTTCGACGTCGCTAGCATCTATGGAAATCGCGTTCTGACGCAACCAAGTCAAGTATTCACTAGGTTTCAACCCAAACACCTGATTCAAACCCAAAGAGATGGCCGTTTCGATTACATCTTGTCCCTCGGGCTTACCTGCAACGACGAGTTTTCGATTTAACATTCTAGCGAATAGTCCCGGGAACTCTTGGAGGGATAGTATTTCACTAATGTCGTATTCAATGAAATTCATCTGGTGTCCGACGGTGTAGCCTAAATTGTCGACAATATCGGCAAAATTCGTGTACTCCTTTTCTTGAATCGTATTTCCGCGCACTATCATGCCGGTACCCACTCGCGGTTTTGATTTCACCATCGTCGAGATCAGTTTGTGATGTGAATGAACTATCGAGGCAAAAACCAAGGCCCGTAGAGTCATTTCTCCTGCCTTTTTCGCAATGGCCCAGTATTCCGGCACAACTCCATCAGTTCCAATGGACATGTTTTTCTTCGTCTGTGCTACATCAATGTGAATGTCCAGCTCATCGTGATTGGTGTATTCGAGGACTTGATCTGGCGAGTACCGTGTCAACAGGTGTAATACTTTATAGGCTCCGTGTTTTGTTAGCGAAACATTCAATCTGGTCAGATCGATCATATCCGGATTATCGGCAAGATGCGGAGGAACCATCTAACGCGGTCTATGTCGAAGAAGGGCTATACGCCGGAAACCGCTGCCTGCGAGGGATTCTTCGGTCGGCTGAAAAACGAGATGTTCTTCCACCGCGACTGGACGGACGTCACCATGGACGAGTTCTTCGAACGACTATTCGAGTACATCCAATGGTACAATGAATGGCGCGTTAAGCTAATGCTCGGCGGCAGGAGTCCGGTCGAGTACCGGTGAGAAGTGCTTCAAGCAACATGAATCAGTCCAAGAAAACATCCGCATCTCCGAACGTAACAATTTCGTCCGCCGTTGACGTTAGGTTATAAGACAGCCTGCAATTAGCCGATCGAACGTGCAGGCGGTCCAAACCATCCAGTTATTCCCATTCATGCGATATAATCCTGAATTAGGCGACTTTTGACAGACGAGACTACTATGAATCAAGAATTACAATTTTTCATTTTTATCGACGCGGAAAATATCAGCTACAATTTGGTCGAACCGGTTTTTGATGAAATTCTCAAATACGGCATGGTTTCCGGCAAGAGAGCGTACGCGGACTGGTCGAATCCCGCCTACAAAAACTGGCCGGGAGTCTTGGATAAGTTTGGCATCCGACCGTATCAACAGTTTCATTATGACACCGATGAGACTGACAAAGCCATTATTATGGACATAATGGAAGTTGTTTACTCGAGCGGAAACATCAACGGGATCTGTTTGATCGGCAACGATCACATCTATGGCAGTGTGGCACGTAGGGTGAGGGAAAGAGGCTTATACTTCCTCGGAATCGGCACGAGTATTGCTGCTACAAAGTTCGTTGATTCGTGCAATAGTTTCATCTACCTTGATAATATATCTGCCGACGCGGAAGACGAAGAAAAGTCCTTAGGGGCCGTCAGCGGACACAAGGATGTGATAGGCGTACTTAGACTTATTCTAAAGGCCATGGAAGAAACCGATGACGAAACAGTGCCATTAGCGTCGCTAGCGAACACGTTAAAGAAGTTGGATCCGGCGTTCGATTCCCGGACATACGGGTACAAGAAGTTTATTGATTTGGTTAGGTCATTCGGGGACATACTGGCGGTTGAACCCAACGATAGAATCCCGCCTGTGTATTATGTCCGAAAAGTCTAAGCCGACGATGATTACGACTCCACATTTCTTGGTTCTCGTCCGACCAGTCTGGAACCAGAAGTACCAGATAACGGGTAGAATCTGGTTAATCGCAAAAAGTACGATTTCGTGCTTTAACGAGAACCAGGACTCATGCTACATCGATATCGATGTACAATTTCACGGCGAGAAGGAGTCATTCCGCGTGTCAGACGTCGTTTAATGCGCTTGAGAAGGTGAAACGAACACAAGGTGTTCCGGATTCGATCCGCGTGGACACCGGTCCTGAGTTCATATCAAAAGATCTCGGCGTTTGGGCGTACGAGGAGGGTGTAAAACTCCAGTTTTCCCGGCCGGGAAAGCCAACCGATAATGATCTGATCAAGTCGGTCAATGGGAGCTACCGGAACGAATGTCTGCAAACGCACTTGTTTCTGTCTCTTCCGAACGCCCGAATGAAGATAGAAAACTGGCGGGTAGAGTATAACGAACATGGTCCGCATAGCTCGCTTAGGAACAAGACTCCGAGCGAGTTTCTCGAGGAGCAGAAGCTCCTCGTTCCGGTCTGTTAGGCCGGTTTAATCATACTCGCCGTGTCCAGAATTCCGGGGAAGTTCAGGAACGCAAAATTGGTAGCTTAGGAGTGTCTACGAAATCGGGGGAGTTCCACACATTCGTTATGCACATTCAACTGTATTCGCCAAAAAAGACAAAATGTCTTCGCGTTCTTTTGCGAGGGCAGAATCGGTGATGTCCAACGCTGGCTGAAAGATGTTCAGATCCTGTTCGAAGTGGTTGAACTCGTTGAGCAGTGTCTTTCGAGATAACAAGAACACTCGGCCATTGATGTCTGTCGCGCTGTTCGTCGGAAACGCCGCCCTGACTATCGGTGTCAGTTGGTCATGTTTTTCCGTATCAATTGCGAACCTCGACACGAGTGTTTTTTCCACCTTCAGGCGAAGCCACAGATAGTTCAAAACGTGCACAAGGGACCGGTTGAGCAACGGATACTTGGAGCGATCAATCAGCTCGTGTGAGCCGGGATGGATTGTAAGAATCTTGTCGACTGAAACGTCACAGGTTCCGGGAAAATGCGACGGCGAGAATAGGTCGCGATACGCGGAAGCGATATCTACGACCGCATCGCCATAACCATGCATGATTTTCGTCAGATCGTCTTTGATTTCCACGCGACTCACGATTCGAGCAAAGCTCCTCATGAAAGGCACCAAGGCTATCAGAAACAACCTAACATCACGAATGTGGGACCGGGCTTCTGCACGGAGAAACTCAACAAACTTGTACAGATAAAGCAACAGTTCTTGTTCGTCTCTACTTACGTGAATGAATCCGTTTCGCTCTGCAGGTGTGTTGTTGAGTATGTAGAGGCTGAAAGACCGCGGCCACTGGTGTTCAAGAAGTCGAACGAGATCTGTACTGTGCGTAAGTAGTAGCTGCTGTTTGCCGGCGAGAAATTTAGCGATTGCATAGACGATTTTGTTTTTGAAGATGGAATCGAAACTGGAAATCGGATCATCCAGCACGATAACCGGCGCATCAACTTTCTGCGCCTTCAGTAACTCAAATGCGATCGAGATGAAGTTCTGCTCACCGTTGCTGAGGTGCAGATCTTCGCGACGCATGTTTAGGAACGCCTTGTCACCAAGAACAAGTTCCAAGTTGCCGTCAGGTTGTCGGCGGAGTTCGATGCGGCGGTTAATGCAATCGTTGACGAATTTCTCGATGAATAGAACATCTTCGCCCGTGAGAATGGGCTTTTCCTGGACGATCTTCTGGTATTCTTCAAAGTGTCTGGGAAGGTCTCTTTCATTGAGACATTCAGCAAACATGTTGGTGACCTTCTGAGACGCAAACGCGAAATACCGACCAAATTCACCCACCAGAGTGGCGAGCGGCTTGAGTGATCCATTCAGTGAGCAACTCCGAATCGTAATTGCGATTCCGAATGGATCGTCAACGCCAAGGCGGTTGTTTATCGTCTCAAGAACGGCAGAGACCCTCTCGTCTAGCCGGTTCAGGTAGGTACCGTGGGTGTGCTCTTTTTTCGCGAGTAACGCGATCCTGTCAATCTCCGTGTCGCAAACAACGCAATCGTCCAAGTAGTCGTATTTCCGCAGCATTGCGACGGCATCTGAGCTTTCTTCGACCCTGACGACCTCGCGGTCGAACGTGATTTGTGCATCGTTTACCGCGATCAGCTGCTGAATCAACGAGGCGCTGTCAGTCAGGTCCTGAATTAAATACCCAAGTTTGGTATCATCATGTTCAGGCAACGCTACGGACTCCAGTTCACTCACGAACTTCAGAAAATCGGCACGATCGATATTTTGGCCTTTGGACCTCGTGTTCGCGAGGTCTACTACGAATTCTCTTAACGTCTCGTTCGGGACGTGAGGTATCAACACCGAGCCCTTCTTGGAAATCCCAAAGTCCGATTTTAGCTTAGGGATCAGGTAACCGGTGTAAAGGTCGTTGAAACCTGAATCGATCAGCTCCTTGAGTTCGTACTCGCGTTTGATGTTGTCACCAAGAATGAAATCCACCGTGCTGCCGCGAATAACGTTTCTACCATTCTGATCGTTCACCACGTGGAATCGTTGTTTACCGTCGCCCGTGGACACCGATTCGCCTTCCAACGACGCTTCGAACTCAGTATCGGGTTCTTCGGACAAGACTGACGCCAGAGACGACTTCCCAACTCCATTCGGGCCGTAAATCACGGAGATGCCGGTTTTTGGGAATTCTATTGCGCAATCGTTCTGTAGGTCGCCAAACTCCTCGCAGAATATATTTTGGCGAATAATTCGCTTAAATGTCAAATCCATGTTCTATGGTATCACGGGAACATGAATGTTCATAACATGCTTATTTACTTTAATTACTTTGAATAGTCCTCTTTAAGAGCGACGCCCCGGTAACGTGCCCTTAGTCACGGTGATGCCTGACTAACGAACCGTTAAACCAGGTTTAAGACGCGTTTTATGGCTTAGCTTGAGAACAACCAAGTCGCTGCATTGGATCCACTCCCAAAAACGCCGTAGTCGAAAAACAAACCTACCTCTCCAGAGGTCGCTCCTACTATTCTACGCCACCTCCGCGCCAGGGATCGGAGCGGATACCCCGCACGCGGCGCGAGCGGTCGGGCGCGATCGGCAGTGAGCGCGAAAACGACCGCGTCTCGCGCGCCCGCGAGGAGTAGGAGCGGAGAGCCCGGTCGGACCGGACCACCCGCTATCGCCTATTTTAATCACCGTGATCGCGAGACCGCGCGGTGTTCCGATTCCTGCACGCAAACGTGATATCGTCGAAAGCTTCGCGCGTCTCGCGTGATATCGATTTCAACTGACGGGACGCGTGGTGGTCCGGACCGAGGCGCCAAAATCCTCATCGAGAATAACTGTCCTGCACGTTCGTCCCGCTTTATTTGACGCTGGAACGCGCGCGGTATATGGACGACAGAGCAATCCGCACCCGATTTTCACAATTCGACCTACTCTCACTTGCTTTTAGTTGCTTAAGCAATTATTATGCTAACAACTATTATGATCACGAAAACCCGTGGTCGCCTGGTCCGCAGCGCGATCACGGAGAAAAGGAGCTGATATGAACGGTACCACCGGGGTGCTTTGCCGCGCAACGAGGAGGCGGATGACGCGCATTATCGCGTGCGCTTGTTTGGCCGTTGCCGCCTTTGGCGTCGAGGCGTCGGAGCCAATCCGGGATGTGATCGAGATCGAGGGTATGCGGGTGACGTCGAGCCGGAGCGCATCGGGGGTCGAGTTTGAACTTGTGGCCGAGACGAGCGGCTGGGTGGCGATCGGGGTTAACGAGCGGGACGCGATCGTGGGGAGCGATCTCTTTATGGCCGCGGTCCAGAACGGACGCGGTGTTGCCGAGCACCATATCGTCACCGGACCCGGGGTTCATCCACGGGCCGAGGAGCTCGATCGGCGCTCCGCCATTGTCGCCTCGAATGTCCGCTTCGATGAATCGGGCAGAACGACCGCGCACCTCGTGCTCGATCCGGATCTGGTCTCCGGCGAGCGCCTCGAAGCGGGCGTCGATGTCTTCCTCATCGCGGCGTGGAGTATCGCGCCGGAGTTTGATCACCACTCACGGGTTCGGCGTCACGTGCGGGTACGCTTGTAGGAGACTGGCTGGCGCGCAGGTGTAGCGCCAGGCGGCCGGTCGGGGTGAAGCTGAGGAGATTGCCGGCGCGGTGCGTTGCCCTACTCGAGCGCGGGCACCTCGAGGCGGCGACCCGCTTTCCAGCTCTCTAGTCCGAGTTCGGCAAGCTGGACGCCCTTGGCGCCTTCCATAAGGTCCCAGGGAAAGGGATCGCCGTCAACGATGTGGCGGAGATATAGCTCCCACTGGACTTTAAATGCGTTGTCCATCGGATCGCGGGTGGGCATCTGCGTCCAGCCATTGTAAAAGTCGATCGGGCTCGGGATGTCGGGGTTCCAGATCGGCTTGGGCGTCTCGGCGTCGTGCTGCACCCAGCACTCACGTAATCCGGCGACGGCGGTACCATGCGTACCGTCCACCTGCAGAGTCAGCAGATCGTCCCGGCGGACACGGACCGCCCAGCTCGAGTTGAACTGACAGATCACGCCGTTGGCGAGTTCGAACGTACCATAGGCTGCGTCGTCCGCGGTGCAGGCGTACTCCTTCCTTTTCTCGTCGATCCGTGTAGGGACGTGGATCGCTCCGAGCGCGGTAAGCGCCGCGATCTCGCCAAATAGGTTGTCGACGACGTAGCGCCAGTGGCAGAACATATCGATCATAATTCCGCCGCCGTCTTCGGCACGGTAGTTCCAGCTCGGGCGCTGCGTGGGCTGGTGAACTCCGTCAAACACCCAGTAGCCAAACTCACCGCGCACCGAGAGGATACGCCCAAAAAAACCGGTGTCGATGAGGTACTTAAGCTTACGCAGGCCCGGGAGCCAGAGCTTGTCCTGGACGACGCCGTTCTTAATCCCGGCAGCGCGCGCCTCTTTGGCGAGCGCGAGGGCGGTTGCCGTATCGGTGGCGATCGGTTTTTCGCAGTAGATCGGCTTACCGGCGGCGATCGCCTTACGGAGTCCGTCGGCGCGAATCTGGGTCAGCGTTGAATCAAAGTAGATCTCGTTTTTCTTGTCGGCGAGCGCACCGTCGAGATCGGTGGTGTACTCGATCGTCCCGTGTTCGGGCTCGAGGCGGGCGGCAAGCGCGGCCAGCTTTTTCTCGTTGCGTCCGACGAGGACGGGAACGGGCATGATCATCTCGCCTGAGGCGGACGGCACCCCGCCCTGGGCGCGGATCGCCAGGATACTCCTGATCAAGTGTTGGTTGGTCCCCATCCGTCCGGTGACCCCGTTCATGATAATTCGAATCTCACGCATCGCTTTTCTCCTTCTTATACGGTGCTCAGGCAGGCTCGCGCGATCCGGTCGAGCCACGCGGACTGGTCACCGGCCCACTCGGTGGTGGAAAAGATCTCTACTTCGATGAGCCCGCTAAATCCCGCCTCCTCGACGTCGGCGCGGATCGCGGGTACGTCGATACAGCCCTCGCCCATGAGAGCGCGGTCGAGGAGCATGTGCTCGGTGGGAACGCGCCAGTCGCAGACGTGGAAGGCGGCGAGGAGGTCCTCCTGGCCGGCCTCGGCGATCTGGGTCGGTAGGTTCTCGTCCCACCAGAGGTGGTAAACGTCGACGACCGAGCAAACGGTGGCGCCGGTCCCGGCGAGTGCGTTGACCTTTCGGGCGATCCGATTGGACTGCCCGAGGGTGTTTACCGCGCTGCGCGTATCGGCGTACATCGGGTGGAGGGGTTCGATCCCGAGCCGGACTCCCGCCTCCCGTGCCTCGGGCGCGAGCGTTGCCAGGGCGTCGGCGATCATCTTTCTGCTCTCCGCGAGGCCTACGGTCGGGTCGGCGCCGCAGACAAGAACGATGAGCGGGAGCCCGAGTGCGTGCGCCTCGGCGATACAACGGCGGTTGTCGTCCAACGCGGCCTCGCGTTTGGCCTTGTCGGCATGCGTAAAGAATCCGCCACGCACCAGGCTCACGCCGGCAAGCCCCGCCTCCGCCAGATGGAGGCGGATCGCGGCGGCATCGCGCCCATCCATCGCATCACGCCAGATCGAGATCCCGCCAAATCCGGCGCGGGCGTACTCATCGATGGCGCGCTCAATCGGCCACGGCTTGGTGGTGATCGTGTGGACCGCAAACCGCCGGAGGTCCGCTATCGGGTTGGGTCGGGTCGCGGGGCGCGTTGCGGGCGCCGGCGTCGCCTGAGATGATGTTCTCGTCATTGGGCGGCCTCCGTACCCGAGGCGTCGATGTCAAAGAAGCGCTGGGCGGGCTTTCCCTCGCTCGCGCGCTTAAGCATCACGGCGAGCTCGAGCAGGTGGTAATCGCCCCACATGCAGCTCTCGCCGCTGGGGACGGTCCGGCCTTCCGGGACGTAATCCCAGCCGTTTGGGCGGTGGTAGATCGAGTGAAGCAGGATTCCCTCGTGTGCCGCGCCGGTACTGAGGTAGGGTTCGGCAAAGAGCGTGTGCGCGGTGACAAGCGCCGCGTCGCGGTAGCGCTGGGCGCGGGTGGTGATATCCTCGGCGGCGTGGCGACGGGGGCCCGAGCCGTCGAAGTCGATATGGCGCGTGGCCAAGCGTTCGGCCTCGGTTTCGAGGTAGTCTGCAAGGCGCCACAGCCCCTGAGCGGTGATCGCCGCGGCCGAGCTATCCACCGGTTCGTACTCGTTAAACGGATCGGCGGGGCGCGCAAGGTAATCGCCGAGATTGACCAGCCCCGGAGCCCCGGTATCCCAATAGGGAATCCCGTCGGTAGGGGTGTACTCGAGGTAAAAATCGGCAACGGCGCAGGCGGTCGCAAGCCAGCGCGCCTCGACCAGATCGCGGTCGAGCGACAGCGCGGTAAACTCCGAGGCATCGCGCGTTCGGAGCCACTCGAGCTCCTCCGGATAGCCAGCGGCCACCCAGGCGAGTCCCCGCGTCCAGGTGGCAAAAGGCGTGTAGCCCTGCTGGGTACTCGCGTTGCGGTAGACGCCGTTGGTGACGTTAAAGATCGACTCGTGAACGGTTCGTCCGCGCAAATCGTAGGCATCACGGCCGTCGCCAAAGTAGACGTTGTAGCGCGCCGTGGATTCGGCGTGGGCGACGATACGCTCGAGGAGCGAAATCTTCTCATCCTGCTCGCCCATCAGGACGTGGCCGAGCTGATAAGAGAGCGCGAGCGCGCGCATCGATCTGATCGTGTCGGAGAATAGCGAATGCGGCCCGTTAAAGGTGTGCACATAGCCACCGCCGTCGCGCGTATCGGTCCAGCGCGCGGCCTGCACCGCCCCGGAGACTTTGAGCGCGAGGCGGTAAAACTCAACCTCCCACCGTTCGCCGACGACCGTACCCTCGGCGATCATTCGCAGGAGGTTGCCGTAAGTGCTGACGTTGTTAAATCCGTGGTCGTGGACCCCGATGTGGGTGAGGTGATGCGCCATCTCCTCAACCGTGGCGCGCCGCCCGTACTCGAGCATCGCCTTCTCGCCGGTCGCTTCAAAAAGATAAAGGGCGTTTCCAAACTGAAAGCCCTGCGTCCATTCGGTCCAGCCGCGGGTTGTGTAACGCCCCGCCTCGGTGTAGACCGGCGTCCCACGCTCGGGACTCCACGAGTCGCGGAGGAGCGATGTGGCCCGCAATCCCGCTTCCCAGACCGCGGGGAGTCGCGCTGCGACGTCGGCTATCGTTGGTATGTCATTTGTCCGAATCATCGAGTGCTCCTTGTAACTGGTACGCGGCTAGAGGCGCGAGATGTTAAACCCGCCGTCCGCGTAGATCACCGCCCCCGTCGAGAAGGCAAAATCGCCGTCGACGAGTGCCCTGACCGCGCGCCCGATATCCTCCGGCTGGCCCCAGCGTTCCTGGGGAACAAGACCCTCGGCGATCCGGGCGTCGTACTTCTCTTTGACGCCCGCGGTCATGTCGGTCTCCATAATCCCTGGACGAAGCTCGTACACGCCGATTCCGTGGGCGGCGAGGCGCGCGGCCCAGAGCTGCGCGGCCATGGCGAGTCCCGCCTTGGAGATGCAGTAGTCGCCGCGATTGACGCTCGCCGTCGCGGCGCTGATCGAGGTGACAAAGACGATAGAGCGGGCCGCGCGGGTGGAGGCCGCGCCTGTACCGGCGGCGGCGTCTGAGGCCGCGCGGGTGTCGGCGGGGTCGCCGCCGCCTGCCGGCGAGTTATTACCCGCGGCGCCCAGCCAGCGCCGGGCGAGCTCCTGCGTCAGGAAGTACGGTCCCTGCAAGTTGGTGTGGATTAGCTCCTCAAACGAGGCCTCGCCGGCATCAATGATGTCGGCGCGCTCGCGTGGGGCGATTCCCGCGTTGTTTACGAGCGCGGTGATCTCGGCAAACTCGGCAAAGGCCGACTCGACGAGGCGCGCGCGGTCCTCGGCGCGGGCGACGTCGGCCTGGATCGCGACAAAGCGCGCCCCGCTCGCCGCGGGCGCGAGCGCCCGGCAGTCCTCAACGGTCTTGCGCGCGGCCGTCTCGCTACCGCGGTAGTTGACCGCGACGCTGTAGCCGGAGCGCGCAAGCTCGAGGGCGACGCCGCGGCCAAGTCCGCGACCGGCGCCGGTGACGATGACGGCGCCTTTAGGTGCGCTCATCCGCTCGTCCTCGCGCGGCTGAGGAGACTGCGCGCGGCGGCGATGATCGTGGGGCCGATCACGACAAAGATCGCCACGAGGATAAAGGCGAGGCTGATCGGCCGTGTGATAAAGGTGGTCCAGTCTCCCTGCGAGAGCATCAGCGAGCGCCGCAGGTTGCGTTCAAACATCGGCCCGAGAATCATGCCGAGGATGACCGGCGCAACGGGATAGCCAAAGCGCCGGAGGACAAATCCAACAAGGCCGGCGGCGATGAGAACGCCGATGTCAAACATCGAGTTGTTGATCGCAAACGATCCGATGAGACAAAAGAGCAGGATCGTCGGGATCAAAAACCGCTTGGGCGTGCTGATGAGGCGCGAAAAGTACTTGGCGCCGACGAGTCCGAGGATCGTCATAAAGATGACCGACACAAGAAGGCTTACAAAGATAGAGGAGACAAAGGGCATCTGCTGCTGAAAGAGCAAAGGTCCCGGGCGGAGGCCCTGGATGATCAGGCCGCCCATGAGTACGGCGGTCATCGGGTCGCCGGGAATACCGAGGGTCATCATCGGGATCAGCGCGCCGCCGGTACTGGCGTTATTGGCCGCCTCGGGCGCGGCGATTCCTTCGGGGATTCCGGTGCCGAGCTCGGCCGAGCGCTTGGAAAAACGTTTTTCCTGGCCGTACGCGACGAGGGCCGCGATCGATCCACCGGCGGCCGGAACGGCCCCAATCGCGACGCCGATAACCGATGAGCGGAGAATCGTGGGGACAAGCCGCCGAATCGTTTTAAACGAGGGCAGGATGTCTTTGATCTTCTGGACGATCACCGTCCCGTGTTCGGCATCGGAGATCTGGATGAGCATCTCGGAGAGCCCGTACATCCCGATCATTACGGGGATTCGGCTCACACCGTCAAAGAGTTGGGGTGTGTTAAAGACAAGCCTTGGATAGCTCCCGATCGGATCGAGACCGACTGTCCCGATAATCAGCCCAAACACACCGGCGATTAATCCTTTCACGGTCGATCCGGGCGAGATAATCGCGATGATGCTCAGGCCGATCAGCGTGATACCGACGTACTCCTCGGCGCTAAACTGGAGGGCGATCTGGGCGACGAGCGGGGCGGCAAAGGCGAGGACGATCACACTAAAAAAGCCGCCGAGACCGGAGGAGATCGTCGACAAACCGATCGCCTCCCCCGCTCGTCCCTGGCGGCACATCGGGTAGCCGTCAAAACCGGTGGCGATCGCGCTCGGCGTGCCGGGAATGTTGATGAGGATCGCCGAGACCGATCCCCCGTAGACCGCGCCGGTGTAGAGTCCGAGCAAGAAGGCAAAGGACTGGACCGCGGGAACGCCAAAGGTAAAGGGAATAAACACGGCGATCGTCATCGTCGCGGTGAGTCCCGGGAGTGCGCCAAACACAATCCCGATAAACACCCCGAGAAGCGAGTACACAAACATCATCGGATCGGCAAAGTACTGCAATCCGGCGAGGTACAGATCGAACGAAAGCTCCATCGTCGCGCCCCTTAGCGAAAGATCACGCCGCTCGGGAACGGAATCTCGAGAAACGCCCGAAAGACAAGGTAGGTGAGAATCGCGATCCCAACCGTGATACCCGCGATAAACCAGAGATCGCGACCGCGGCGATGCGTGGCCGAGAGAGCGACGATCAGCGTACCGAGAAACAGGAGTCCGGTAATTGCAAAGCCAAAGAGGCGTAAGAAGAAGGGATAGGCGAGCAACGCGACGACGGTGAGGACAAAGAGGAGCGCTGTTGAGCGGCTCTTCCACACGGCGGGCATCTCGTCGGCATTACCCGCGGCGCTGCGCCGCGCCTTGGTCTCGGCGAGGACCGCCTGACCGATCTGGATCAGCGCGAGAACGCCGAGAAACGCCGCGAGTAGCTGGGGATAGAATCCCGCGCTTACTGCCGCCGCCTGCCCCTCGCGCACGGGGAACCCCGCCGCATAGGTGTAGAACGCCGCGGCTCCGACGGCGAAAAAGGCGCCGGCGTAGATATCACGTCTGGTCGTCGTCACGTGACCCTCCTCTTTATGTTGCGCAAAGGAATACCCCGGCGGGACCGCCGCCGGGGCAATGTCGACTGGATCGGCGCTTAATCGTCTACAAACTCGATGCCGAGTTCGTTTACGAGAAAGTCGAGCTGCATTTCAGCATCGTCGACAATGACCGCAAAGTCGTCCTGACCGGCAAAGACCGGCTGGAATCCGGCTTCGAGCAGGAAGGATTCGATTTCCGGATCGGCGATCGCCTGACCGATAGCGTCCTCGAGCGTGTCGAGGTACTCCTGCGGGGTTCCCATCGGCGCGACAAATCCCGAGTAGTTACCCATAACCGCGTCGATACCGAGCTCACGGAGCGTCGGGACGTCGGGGTAGTTGGGGTGGCGCTCGGCCGCCGCGATCGCGAGCATGCGCAACTCACCGCTGTCGAGGTACGGAGCGACGTCCGGGAGCGGGATGTTGGTCATGTCGACGTTACCGGCGAGGAGCGCGGTAACCGCTTCGGCATAGCCCTGATAGGGAATGTGGTTCATCTCGATGTCCGCGCGGGCTCCAAAGGTGAGCGCGTAGATATGCGCGCTCGCGCCGTTTCCGGAGTTGGAGTTGGTGAGGTCACCGGGGTTGGCGGCGGCATAGGCCAAAAGGTCTTCCAGCGACTCAAACTCGCTGTTGGCGTTGACCGTTACGGTCGCGGGGATTGAGATAACCTGAGCGATAAGTTCGACGTTGTCGATGTCGGGCGCGACCGGCGCGACGTACCGAGCCGATACGGTCGACATCGAGGTCGTGCCGATGATGTAGCCGTCGTTATCGGCGTTTTCGATCTCGAGCGATCCAACGACGCCACCACCGCCGGGTTTGTTCTCAACGACAAACGGCACGCCAAAGTACTCCTCGAGCCACGCCGCGATCGGACGCGTCAGGACGTCGGTCATTCCACCCACCGACCAGGGGATGATGATCCGAACCGATCGGTCGGGATAGACCGCCTCTTCCTCGGCAGAGCCACCCGCCCAGGCGCTAAAGGCGACCGCGACGAGAAGTACTACAACTACTAATTTCTTCATCAGATCCTCCTTGACTCATGCTTTTTGCATGAAAACTAACTTCAGTGTGGACCCGGTTTACCTATCTGTCAAGGAGATTATTTGGCGACGAGCGTTTCGCCGGGGACGAGGTCTCCCGCGATGTGGTGATGAATACGTTCGGAGCTGCGGTCGATGATCTGCTCGCGGAGCCACTGCGCGGCTTCAAGTCCGAGCTGGTAGGGCGAGAGCGTAACGGTGTCGATCCTTTGTGGCGTGAGACGGCGCACCGGTGAGTCGTCGTAGCCGGCGATCCCGAGCTTGTCGGGGACCACGATGCGCGCCGCGAGCGCGGTCTGAAAGGCGTAGACCGCGACAAAGTCATTAAAACAGAGGAGCGTATTGTAGCTCTTGACGATCGTGCGCATCATCGCCGCGTCGATCTGTTCGATCTTGTCGATCCGAATGATCGTTCGATCCTCGGTCCCGATCCCCCGTTCGGCGCACGCCGCCGTAAAGGCCTGCTCGCGCGAGGAGGCCACCGGTTCCGCGGGAGTAAAGCTCAGATAGCAGGGCTTGACCGCTCGTCGGGATTGGGCCGCGCGCTCGAGGAGCGCGTTAATTCCGGAGAAATGGTCGGCGGTCACAAAGCCGTAGGTATCCGACTCCCGGTTGAGCAGCACCGTCGGAATTGCGCGCGAACGGAGGAGTGTTCCCACGTCCTCGGTCGGCGTCGTAAATCCGAAGATACAGGCGTCGATATTGCCGCTTTTCTTGGAGGTAAAAAGCTCCGGCTCGGGCTGATTGACGCTCACGGTCACCTGGGTCCGAATTTCGCCGAATCCATCCGATATACCGGCGAGCAGTTCCGCCGGATCGTAGAACAGGCGGTGATAGACGTCGCCGGAGCGCGGCAAAAAGAGGGCGATCACCAGAATCGAACGGGGCGCGTGGCGGCGGATAAGGCGTTTCTGATAGCCGAGCTCGGCGGCGGTCGACTCGATAAGCGCGCGTGTCTCCTCGGCGACGAGGGGTGAGCCGTTGAGTACGCGGGACACGGTGCTCTGCGAGATGTTGAGTCGTTGAGCGATGTCTTTGACCGTTGGTCCGCGCATTATCGCCCCTTAGTGTCCGCCGGAACGCTCAAAACCGTCAAGGGAAGCACCCTTCACAAAAAAAACACAAAAAAACTCAGAATTATCTGGACACTGTCAAGAAACGGACGTATATTGACGGTGTCAAAATACTTGACGGTGTAAAGACAAGGAGGAAATCCAAATGAGTAAGTTTGTAAAAAGCTGGGCCGCGCGCGGCTCCCTGGCAGCCATAGCTGGAATCGTCGTTATTCTTATCGCGACCACCAGCCCAAATACCGCCGCCGACAACGAGCGCCCCGGCCTCTCCATACATGAAGAAGAGAGCAACATCCCGATCGTCGCGACCGTTGCCGTTCAGCCGGCTCCCGCAGCGCAGGATCGGGCGTTTCCCGGTGTTGTCGAGGCCGCCGACGGCGGTTCGGTCGCCTTTGTCGCACCCGGCCGGGTGGTCGAGATCATTCCGGACGTTGGCGACCAGATCGAAGCGGGAACGGTCGTCGCGGTCCAGGATCGCTCGGGACCGAGTCACGCGGTCCGTGAGGCGCGCGCCGCCCTCTCGGCGATCTCCGAACAGCTCGCCCAGGCGCGTCGTGAACTCGATCGAGTCGAACAGCTCGGCGAAGCCGCCACCACGCAGGAGCGCGATCAGCGCCAGAGCGCCGTTCTCCAGCTCGCCGCAGAGCAGGACCGTGCCGCCGCCGGCTACGAGGAAGCGCAGCGACGCCTCGCCGAGACCGAGATCATCGCCCCTTATCGAGCCGTTGTCACCGCGATCCCGATTCGCGAGGGCGAGGTCGTTGGTGCCGGTACGCCGGTCGCGATCTTGAGCAGCCTCGGCGACGGACGAGAGATAGAAATAGACGTCCCGGCCGATATCGCCGCCCTGTTGACCGCCGGCAGCGCGGCACGGGTCGATCCGACCGTTACCGCGAGCGACGAGATCCCCGCGCGGGTTCGTACGGTTTCGCGCCACGCCGCGCGCCCGACGATGCTCTTTCCCGTTGTTCTTGATATCGATGGCGAGATTCCCGTCGGCACGCCGGCGTCGGTTATCGTCTCGATCCCCCTTCCCCAGGACCTCGTCTCCGTTCCCGCGGCCGCGGTCGTCGGTGGCCCCGATCAGCGTCCGCGCCTCTACGCGGTACGCAACGACCAGATCGATGTGATCGCGGTAGACGAGCCGCGCCGCTCCGGATCCGAGCTGCTGCTGCCACCCGTCGTTTCAACCGGCGAGCGCGTGGTGATCTCGGGTCACGTTAACCTCTCCGACGGTCTTGTCGTCGAGCAGATTGATAATGAGGCAATCCAATGAACTCTATCTCCCTTGGACGGGCGCTGTTTGATCAGCGCCGCGCCATTATCGGCATATCGGTCGCTGCAGCGATCATCGGCATCGTCTCCTGGTTGATTATGCCCAAGCAAGAGGACCCGAGCTTGACCGCCCGTACCGGATCGATAACCGTTCTGGTACCTGGGGCCGATGCCCTCACCATCGAAGAGCTTGTCGTTATCCCGACGGAGGACGAGCTCCGCACGGTCGAGGAGATCGATACGGTTCGAGTTACCGTTCGCCGCGACGTCGCCGTGTTTGTGGTCGATCTCGACGGATCGATCGTCGATCCCGATCCGGTGTGGACCCGCGTTGAACGCGCGGTGGATCGTGCCGCGGCCGACTACCCCGCCGACGCCGAAGAACCGGTGACCGACTGGGAGGTGATGGATCTCGAAGGAGTTATCGTCGCGATCTCCGGAACCGGTGACATCACCCAGCTCTGGGACGCCGCCGAGGCGCTTGAGGCGCGTCTGCGCCAGGTACCCGGCGTCAAGTCGATCGGCCTGACACCAGAGCCGGACCGCGAGGTCCGCGTCACCCTCGACGAGCAATCGTCGCGCAGCCTCGGTATCGACCGCGCGTTCCTCTCGGGCGCACTTTCCCAACGCCTCGCTCCCGCTCCCGGCGGCATGCTCCGCACCGGTTCGATCAGCACCTCCGTTGATCCAGGGACGCGAGCCCTTTCGGCTGAGGATGTCGGCGAGAGCCTGATCTCCCTGCCCACCGGAGCGGTTGTCCCACTCTCCTCGGTAGCCGAGGTGGAAACAACACGCCGCGAGCCGATAAACGGCGTGGCCTGGGTCGACAACCAGACCGTCGTGACGGTCGGCGTTATCCCGCGCGAGTCGGTCGACGTCGTCGCCTTGGGCGAGCGCGTTGCCACCGTTGTTGACGAGTTTCGCGCCGAGCGAAGCGACCTCACCGTTGAATACGTCACCTTTCAGCCCGATCGCGTCGCGTTTCGTCTAAACGACCTCCTCGCCTCCCTCCTGCAGGGTATCGCGATCGTCGCCGCCGTTGTGATCCTGGCGATGGGTGTGCGCCTCGGGCTCACCGTCTCGATGATGGTCCCGGTTGTCGCGCTTGGCGGTCTCACGATGTACGCCGCGCTCGGCGGAATCCTCCATCAGATATCGATTGCGGCACTCGTTATGTCACTTGGTCTGCTCGTCGATAACGCGATCGTCGTTGCCGAACGCGTCCAGTGGCGCCTTGACCGCGGTGAAGACCGAATTGAAGCCGCCGGAAGGGCGATTCGCGAGCTTATCGTTCCGCTCGCCGCCGCCACCGGCACAACCCTCGCCTCCTATATTCCGCTCCTGCTCGCGCAGGGAGTGACGGCCGAGTTTACCGGCGCGATTCCGCGCGTTGTGATGCTCACCCTTACGCTGAGCTACTTCTTTGCCGTTATCGTCACGCCGACGATCGCCATGCTCGTCCTCCGACCGGCGCCCAAGCCGGCGTCGGATGCGGTCACTAAAGGTAGTCGATTTCTCAACCTCGGCATCTCACGCCCCCGGACGGTGCTTGCCATCGCCACCGCCGCCGTTATCGGCGTTGGATTGCTCCTGCCGACCGTGCAGCAGCAGTTTTTTCCGGCGAGCGACCGTAACCAGGTCGTTGTCGATATCGAACTCCCGCGCGGTTCGCACGTGGGCGAGACCGGACGGCTCACCTCGATCCTCGAACGCGAGATCTCCAGTTGGGACGAGGTCATTCACGTCGCCTCCTTTGCCGGACGTACCGCGCCGCCGTTTTACTACAACATTCTCAACGCGACCAATACGCCGCACCGCGGACAGCTCCTCGTGACAACGCGCTCCTCCGATGAGGTTGAGGCGGTGATCGAACGCGCCCGCGAGTTTGGCCGTCGTCAAACTCCCGCCGCGGTCGTCGTTGCGCGCAAGCTCGAACAGGGCCCACCGGTCACCGCGCCGATCGAGATGCGCATATCCGGTAACGATACGGACGCCGTGCGCGCCGAGGTCCAGCGGGTAACCGCCGCGCTCCAGCGTGTCCCCGGCGCCGTCGATGTGCGCACGACCCTGAGCCCCGCGCTCCCCACGCTCGCACTATCGATCGACGAGGCGCGGATCGCCGAACTCGGCATCTCGCACCAGCAGATCGCCGCCAACCTCCTCGCCGTAACCCGTGGGCTCGAGGCGGGAGAAGTCACCGTCGCCGGCGAGCGGATTCCCGTCGTGGTGCGCAGCCCCGCGGGCGAGAACTCCGATCCGCAGTCGATCGCCGAGTCGGGCGTGTTGGCAACCTCTATCGGACGGATGGTCCCCTTGAGTGCCGTCGCCCGTGTCGAGACCGACTACCGACCCGTTGAGCTGACCCGTCGCAACGGGAGCCGCACGGCAACCGTTCTTGCCGGGCTTGCCCCCGGTGCCGCCTATAACGAGGTCCTTACCGCGCTCGAGGCCGAACTTGGTGCCGCCCCCGCGGGTGTATTTCGTCAGGTCGGTGGATCGGCCGAGGAATCGGCCGCAGCCAACCGGGCGATCGCCCAGGCGTCCTACCTCGGCGGTATCGTCCTCTTGACGATTCTGCTGCTGCAGTTTCGCTCCTTCCGTAAGGTCTTTATCGTCCTTACCACGGTGCCGCTCGCGGCGGTGGGCGTTATCCCCGGTCTGGTGATCTTTAACCAGCCGTTTGGGTTCACCTCGATGCTCGGGGCGATCGCCCTCGTGGGTATCGTCGTCAACAACGCGATTATTCTCATCGATCTCGCCGACAACAAACGGAAAGAGGGCGAGAGCGTCCGCGACGCGCTCGCGGCGGCGGTCTCCGAACGGGTCCGACCGATCCTTTTAACCGCGGCCACAACCGTTGCGGGTATGATCCCGCTGCTGTTCTCTTCGAGCTCCTTGTGGCCTCCGTTTGCCGGCGCGATTATCTCCGGTTTAACCGCATCCACCGCGCTCACTCTCCTCGTTGTCCCCGCGCTTTACACCCTCTTGATTACGCCGCGGGAAGAGCGTCGCCGTATCGCGCTTTCGCGGGCCGCCGTCGTAACGGCAGCGCTGTGTGCCTCCTTTCTTACTGTCGGCAACACCTCGCTCTCCGCTCAGGAGACGACGGGAGCCGAGCTTAGCCACGCGGAAATCGCGATGCTCGCCGCCGATAACCTCTCCGCCCAATCAGCCGCCGCATCGGCGGCCGCCGCCCAGCGGAGCGTCGTTGAGGCGCGCCGCGGGGGGCTTCTTCCCGCTCTCGCCGTCAGCGGCGAGGTCCTTCGTCGGAACGAGGCGCTCACCGTGGAGACCGGTGCGGGATCTATCGAAGAAGAGCCGGACTGGGAAGGACAGATGGCGGTGGTTCTCTCCGTGCCGATCGTCAACGCGGCCGGCGCGATTGGTGCTCCGGCGGTCCTGACCGCGGAGGCCGAGATCGCCGCTACCGATGCGCAGGACGTTCGTGACGCGCAAGTTCTCGCCGCGCTCGAGCGGGCGCTCGATATCGCCGACATCGAAGGCGCGATCGACGCCGCCGAACAGACGCGCGAGGCGCTTCTCTCTCAGGCGGAGCGGGTTGGTCGCCTCGTCGCCGCCGGCGGCGCCCTGCAGAGTGACGCCGACCGTATCGAACTCGCAGTCTTACGCATCGGCCAGGATATCCGTTCGGCGCGTCGCCAGTACGACGTTGTCCTTGATGATTTCTACCGCCTCGTCGGCGCCGACGCCGCGAGCCGCGGTCTCGTGCCGGCCGCTTTGGACGATTCGCTCAGCGCCTCGGTCGACGAGTCGGTTGATACCGTGCGCGGTGAGGCCGAAAGCGCCGAGCGCCTCGAGCTTCGCCGACTCAACGCCGAAGTTCGCCGGGTCGCCGCGGCGCGACGCCTGACGATGCTGGAGAGCCTGCCGTCGTTCGACGCCGAGTTACGCGGTATCGGGCTTCTCAATACGGCGCTCGAACAGGATCGCTGGGGTGAGGCCGCACTTGTCGTGCGCTGGACCCCGGTTGCAAGGGCTACCCGTCTCGCAGCGCTCTCGCGCCTCGATCAGTCGGGACGCGCGGTGTCGGCCGGCTACCAGGCCGCCCTCGAGGGCGCCGAGATCGACTCCGCCCTCCGCTCCGCGGCGTACATCGATTCCCGCGAGCGCTACCTCACCGAAACGGAGGCGGTTCGCGTCGCCGAGCGTCTCGCCGACGAATCGAGAATACTCTTTGAGGCGGGTCGGGTTACGAGTTCGGAGTACCTCGACGCCCTCGCCGATCTCCGGACGGCCCGAACCGCCCGCGATCAAGCGCTCGCCTCGATTTACCGAAGCCTCTATCGATGGCGTCGAGCGGAGGGATTACAAATTGTCCCCTGAGCGTAAAGTAGCCTATAATCGGGATATGACGACCGTTCGCTATCACCACGGTGATCTGCGCCGCGCTCTTATTGAGGCGGCGCTCAACATCATTGATACGGAAGGAATCGAATCGCTCACGATCCGCCGCCTCGCCCGCGAGGTCGGTGTGTCCCACGCCGCGCCGGCCCACCACTTTGCCGACAAAACCGCGATCGTCATGGCGGTCGCGGCCGAGGGGTTTCGCCTCTTTGGCGAGCACCTCAGCGGGACGATGAAGATCGCCGACGCGTTTGAGCGAATCGAAGAGATGGGTCGCGCCTACTGCCGCTTTGCCTGGGACCACCCCGCCTACTATCGGCTGATGTTTGGCCAGCACGGCCTTATGGGTCCCCGGGGACAGGACCCGGCGTTCAGCCAGACCGCAGTTGGGAGCTTTTCGATTCTCCTTGACGCGGTAAAACCGTTGGTGTACCGCGAGGACATGTCGCCGGAGGAACACCTCATTCGGACGCGTGCGGCCTCGATGGTGGCGTGGTCGTCGATGCACGGTATCGTATCGCTCTGGCAGAGCACCCTCATGGGCTACCCCCACCGGGAGTGGGAGGGCGACATCCAACCGATGGTCGAGAACAACATCCACGCCATAGCAATCGTCGTACAATCGATGGGCGACGGTCCGATACCCGCCGAGGTAATGACCCCCGACAAGCAGTACGAGTTAAACCACGGCCATTGCGGCTGGCAGGCCCCGTAAAGCGTTAAAACCTCCCCAAATACCTCCTTTTTTTGCATGTGAACACCTGTAAAACTTTTTCTTGACGCCTGTTCATAACGGGTGTACGCTCGATTTGTTGGTTATTAAGAACAACCGTTCACAATCAAATAACCAACGTAATAAATCACCATTTCCAGGAGGTTACCTATGCAGTTCGCACCAATGACTCTGTACCTCGCCGAAGTTGTCGGCACGGCCATTTTGATCGTGCTCGGCGACGGCGTTGTCGCCAACGTTGTCCTGAACAAGAACAAGGGACAGGGATCCGGATGGATCGTCATCACCTTTGGTTGGGGTATGGCAGTTGCCTTTGCCGTCTACGCCACCGGTTGGATCTCCGGCGCGCACATTAACCCTGCGGTTACGATCGCGTTGGCATCTATCGGCGCGATTAGCTGGTCGCTCGTACCCGGTTACATCGTTGCGCAGGTCATCGGTGCGATGCTCGGTGCCTTGATCGTATACCTCACCTACAAGAAGCACTTCGACGAAACCGAAGACCAGGGTGGCAAGCTTGCCGTGTTCTCGACCGGTCCGGCGGTTCGCAGCTACGGCTGGAACTTTGTTACCGAGGCTGTTGGAACGGCGATGCTCCTCTTCGGTATCCTCGCAATCGGTCATACGATGGGTGGCGCCGGCGGCCTCGCCACGACGGTTGACGCCGGTCTCGGCCCGTTAGTCGTTGGTCTCCTCATCTTCTCGATCGGCCTCTCGCTCGGTGGACCTACCGGCTACGCGATCAACCCCGCTCGTGACCTCGGCCCGCGCATCATGCACGCGCTTCTCCCGATTAAGGACAAGGGAAGCAGCGACTGGGGCTACTCCTGGGTTCCGGTTCTCGGACCGATCGTCGGTGGTATCATCGGCGCCCTTCTTTGGGTAGCGTTCGTCTAAATCGTTTCATGCGGCGTCACTTACCAATTCCGTAAGTGACGCCGGCATAGGAGATTACATTCCATGGCAAAAAAATACGTAATGGCATTTGACGCTGGTACGACCAGCAGCCGCGCAATGTTGTTTGACCACGACGGCGAGATCGTCTCGGTCGCGCAGCAAGAGTTCCCGCAGATCTACCCCAAGCCGGGCTGGGTCGAGCACGATCCGATGGACATCTGGGCAACCCAGAGCGGCGTCGCCCGTCAGGCGATCGAAAAAGCCGGTGCCAAGCCGGATGAGGTTGCCGGTATCGGTATCACCAACCAGCGCGAGACGGCGATCGTCTGGGACAAAAACACCGGCGAGCCGATCATGAACGGAATCGTCTGGCAGGACCGCCGAACCGCGGGTATCTGCGATGCGATGAAAGCCAAAGGCCTTGAGGACTACGTCCGCGAGAACACCGGTCTCGTTATTGACGCCTACTTCTCGGGAACCAAGGTCAAGTGGATGCTGGATAACGTTGAAGGCGCGCGCGCCAAAGCGGAAAAAGGCGATCTGCTCTTTGGTACCGTCGACACCTGGCTTATCTGGAAGCTCACCGACGGCGCCGTCCACGTAACCGACTACTCCAACGCGTCTCGTACCTTGATGTTCAACATCAAGACCCTCGATTGGGACGACAAACTGCTCGGCGAACTCGGCGTTCCGCGCTCGATGCTCCCGAAAGTACGCCCCTCGAGCGAGATCTACGGCGAAACCGGCACCACCGCGTTTGGTGGGGTCAAGATCCCCGTTGCCGCGGCGATCGGTGACCAGCAGGGCGCCCTCTTTGGTCAGGCCTGTTTTGAAGTCGGTATGGCCAAAAACACCTATGGAACCGGATCGTTCGTTCTCATGAACACCGGAACCAAGCGTGTTCCGTCCAACACGGGACTGCTCACGACGATCGCGTGGGGTCTCGACGGAAAAGTTGAATACGCCCTCGAAGGCGCGATCTTTGTGACCGGTGCGGCCGTCCAGTGGTTGCGCGACGAGCTCAAAGCGATCCACGACGCCTCGGACACCAACTACTTTGCGAGCAAGGTCGCGGATACCAACGGCGTATACATGGTTCCGGCCTTTGTCGGTCTCGGCGCTCCCTACTGGGATCAGTACGCACGCGGCGCAATCGTTGGATTGACCCGCGGCGCCAATCGCGATCACATCGTTCGGGCGACGCTCGAATCGATCGCCTATCAGACCCGCGACGTCATGGACTGCATGGAAAAAGACTCCGGCATCAAGGAGAAGGAACTCAAAGTCGACGGTGGTGCGTCCAACAACGACTTCCTGATGCAGTTCCAGTCCGACGTGCTCGGCGTTCCCGTCATGCGACCAAAGATCGTCGAAACGACCGCTCGTGGCTCCGCTTTCCTCGCCGGTCTCGCGACCGGATTCTGGAAGAGCAAGAACGAGCTCGTTAACGCGTTTGAGCTTGAGCGTAAGTTTGATCCTCAGATCGACAACGCCAAGCGCGACGAGCTGTATCGCGGCTGGCAGAAAGCCGTCAAGAAAGCGATGGACTGGGAAGACCGCTAAAGCCGGTTTTCCGGAAGCGACCGCCCGTCGCCGACGGGCGCGTCATTCCATCAGTTGTAAGGCGCCGAGTCCCTGTGGGACCCGGCGCTTTTTTTTGCTTGACACTACGGGGCGGCACGTGTGATATTCCGCATCAGCGGCCAGTGCCCGGTACGATCCCGTGAATTTTTCGTTTTGGGCCGCGTCTTTACGTCACTTTCCGCCGAAATTATCTGTGTAAATCCCCACGGGAGCTATTTCACACACCAAAGGAATATCATGCCTTCTCAGTCTTTTTCTCAGTTTGGCCTGGCCAAACCGATCGAAGCGGCAGTAGCCAAACAAAACTACCAGGAACCAACCGACATCCAGGTTCACGCAATCCCGCCGATGCTCGGCGGTCGGGACGTCCTGGCCACGGCCCAGACGGGGACCGGTAAAACCGCCGCGTTCCTCCTGCCGATCATCGACAAACTCCATCGCGACAAGGATTTACGCACGGCGTGGCCCGCCGTCCTGATCCTCGCGCCGACACGCGAGCTCGCGGCCCAAATCGCCGAGAGTGCGTCCGCCTACAGCGCCGGTTCCGGCGTCTCGTACGCGGCGATCTTTGGCGGCGTCTCCAAATCGAGCCAGATAAAGGCGCTCAAAAAGCGCCCGCAGATCGTCATCGCCACCCCCGGTCGTCTTCTCGACCTTATTCACGAAAAACGCCTGTCGCTTGATTCGGTCAAGTTTCTCATACTCGACGAAGCCGATCGGATGCTCGATATGGGCTTTATTCCCGACGTCCGCAGGATCGCCGCTATGGTCGGCGAGCACCGCCAGACGGCGTTGTTCTCGGCGACGATGCCGACGGAAGTCGCCACCCTCGCCCGCGATCTCTTGCGCGATCCGGTACGGATCTCCGCCAAGAACGACGATGTCCCCGTCGAGGAGATTCACCAGGAGGTCCTCCACATCGCCCAGGCCGACAAAACGCAACAGCTCGCGACGTTGATCCGCGACCGCAATATGTTTAAGGCGATCGTCTTTACACGGACCAAACACAAGGCGGCGCGCCTGGCCAAACAGCTCTCCCGGCAGGGTATTACCGCCGATTCGATCCACGGAGACAAAACCCAGAACCAACGCGTGCGCGCGCTGCAGAGCTTTCGCAAAAACCGTATCCAGGTCCTCGTCGCCACCGATATCGCCTCGCGCGGCATCGACGTCGCCGACATCACCCACGTCGTTAACTACGACATTCCTATGGAGCCGGAGAGCTACGTGCACCGAATCGGCCGCACGGCGCGAGCGGGGGCGAGCGGCGAAGCTATCTCGCTCTGCGACCCGAGTGAGGCGACTCGCCTCGGGGCGATCGAGAAACTCCAGAAGACGACGATCACCGTAAATCGGGATCACGAGTTTCATATCGAACCACAACGCGCTCCCGTCGCCCGCAACCGCGCGTCGGATAAGCAAAAGGCCGCGGGATCGCGACGCCCACGGCGGAGTCGACGCCGCGCCGCGTAAGCCCGTCGTCGCTGTACAGCTTTCATTTTCCGTTCTACCTTGTGTAACAAGCTGGTAAACACGGAAAAAGGGGCGTAGCAATGGAACGACGCTGGTGGCACGACGCCGTTATCTATCACATCTATCCGCGGAGTTTCTGCGACGCGAATGGCGATGGTATCGGCGACCTTGAGGGCATCATTGCCAAACTGCCCTACCTCAGGGACCTCGGCATCACGGCGATCTGGATGGGGCCGATTTTTCGCTCCCCGCAGGTCGACAACGGGTACGACGTCAGTGACTACCGGAGCGTCGACCCGATGTTCGGGACCGACCAGATTCTCGATAAGCTCATCGAACGTGCCCACGCGCACGGCATCCGCGTGCTGCTCGATCTCGTGTTCAACCACACCAGCGACCGGCACGAATGGTTTCGCTCATCGGTTTCGCGGAGCGCTGAGCACGAGGATTACTACATCTGGCGGGATCCCGGCGCCGACGGCGGACCGCCGAACGACTGGCAGAGCTGGTTTAGTGTCCCGGCGTGGACTTGGAACGAGGAACGGGGACAGTACTACCTCCACCTCTTTGCGCCCGAACAGCCCGATCTCAACTGGGAAGACCCTCGCGTACGCGCCGAGCTCGCCAAGGTCACTCGATATTGGGTAGATCGCGGCGTGGACGGTTTTCGTCTCGACGTGATCAACTTTATCTCCAAGGCGCCGGGGCTCCCCTCGCTCAACGGCGCCTCGCCGCGTGGCGTCTACATCGACGGTCCGCGCGTGTACGAGTATCTCACGGAGCTCCGCGCGGCCGCCCGGATCGATCGCGAGATTCCCCTTGTCGGCGAGACACCGGCGGTCGGCGTCGAGGAAGCGCGGGCGTACACCGATCCGGAGACGGGACCGCTCGACATGGTCCTCCATTTCGACCACATGGAGATCGGCTACGGACCGCACGGAAGATGGGATCCCCAGCCGTGGAAGGTCGCCGCGATGCGCGCCGTACTCGAGCACCAGCAGGAGATCTTTCAACCCAGCTGGCCGAGTATCTACCTGTCCAACCACGACCAACCGCGAGTAGTCAGCCGCTATGGAGATGACCAACGCTATCGCTACGAGAGCGCCACTGCGCTTGCGACCGCGTTTTTTCTCCTGCGCGGAACGCCTATCGTCTATCAGGGCGACGAGATCCCGATGCGCAACACGCCGATCGACAATGTCGACCAGATCGCCGACATCGAAACAAAAAACGCCTACGCGGCGCTTGTTGCCGGTGGTGTTCCCAGGGCCGAGGCGCTCGCCCGGGTTGCCCAGAACGCGCGCGACAACAGCCGCACGCCGTTCCAGTGGGACGGTCGGCATCGGACCGGTGGATTTATTCTGGACGATGAGGACGTCTCACCCTGGTATCCGCTTAACCCCGATTTTACCGAATGGAACGCGGAGTCAAGCGCGCAAACGACGCGCGCGTATTTTCGACGCCTCTTTAAGCTCCGCGCCGAAACCTCCGCCCTCCTTAAGGGAACTGTTGAGTTTGAGCGCCTGCCTGAGTCAAGCACCCTGCTCGCCTACCGGCGGACGGAAGCCGGGGACACGATTCACGTGGTGACAAATCTGTCGGGCGAGACGGTGGACGGATCGATACTCCCGGGAGAAACGCGAGAAATCTTGCTTTCCAATTATGCCGAGGGAAGCGCAGTCTTGCGCCCCTGGGAGGCGATCGTCTATCGAGGGTAGATATTCGTCTGTCGCGCGTAGATATTCGTCTATCGCGCGTTGAGCGCTTGAGTGCGGGCGGCCGTCAGGCGGCCTCCGGCCTCTCCTCGGCGCCGATTCCGGCGCGCTTTAAGAGTCCGACACCGAGGTAGACCAACGGCGTATCGAGGACCGCGGCGAGAATCTTGATCAAGTAGTACGGCGGAACCATGCTCCCGAGGACGTATCCGAGCGTAAAGCGTTCGGTCACGCCCCAAAACGCGATGAGCATAAAGATCACCGTATCGATCCCCTGGCTCACCATCGTCGAGAGGTTGTTGCGCAGCCAGAGAAAGCGGCCCTGCGTTCGTTTTTTCCAGAAATCAAACGCCCATACGTCGTGGTACTGACTGATCGTAAAGGCGACGATGCTCGCAACGAGGATGCGCAGCGTGCTACGAAAGACGGTGAGGTAGGCGTCGTTAAGCGCGGCGAAGCGCTCGGCCGGCGGCAAAAGGGTGGCCAGCGCGGTCACGCCGAGAACGACGATCAGTACGATGAGCGTGCCGGTCACCATCGACCGCGTCGCTTTGGGACCGTAAATCTCGGCGACGATGTCGGTGATGAGAAAACTTAAAGGAAAAAGAAAAATCCCCACCGATCCGGTAAAGACAAATTCGCCGACACGAAAGAACGGAATAACCTTGATACCGATCAGGTTGGCAGCGACGACGGCGCCGGTAAACAGTGCCGCAAGTACTATGTAAGCTCGAGTCGTCCGCGACTCGACAGTCGTGATATCACCCATTGCGGCACGATACCGTAGAGGCGCGCGGGAGACAACCGCTACCGATATCGGCCGTAAATCGTCGAGACAGCGGCCCGCCGTCGTGGTAAGATAAGGCATGAAAACGATACCAAGCGGTTTTTTGCCGTGATCTCGATTCGTGAGGTTGCCAAGCAAGCCGGCGTTTCGCCCTCTACCGTGTCGCGCGTGTTAAGCGGGAGCGCACGGGTCGATGATTCGACACGAAAACGGGTCGAGGATGTGATCGTCGAAACCGGGTATCGTCCCAACATAAACGCCCAGAGTCTGCGCTCCCGAAGCGGACAGCTTATCGGACTGGTTGTACCGGATGGCCATGAAACCTTTGCCACGCTGATCCGCCACGCGGAGGAAGAGGCGTATCGGATGGGCTACGCGTTGATCGTGGGCAATCCCAACGGCGATCCGGAAAAAGAGCGCCGTCTTGTCGTTGATCTTCTTTCCCGAAACGTTGACGCGATCATTTTCTCGCGCGTTTCCGACGCCAGTCACCTCGCCGACTCGTTTCGCGGACGCCAGGTACCGATCGTTGCGATCGACCGTGGGATCGAGTACGAAGAGGTTCCGTCGGTGCAGCTCAACAACCGCGCGGCCGGTTGTATGGCGGCCGATCTGTTTATCCGCGGTGGCCATACGGAGATAGCCCTTGTCATGGGGCCCCAGAACATCCTGATCGCGCGCCAACGCTCCGGCGGTTTTCTCGATACCTTGCGAGAGAACGGCGTTGATGTCCCCAACGACCGCCGATTTGAAGGTCCCTTCGACTTTCAGACCGGCGTCGATGCCGCACGTGCCTTTCTCGATCGCGGCAAGCTCCCGACTGCCATTTGGGCCCAGTGCGATCCGATCGCCGCAGGCCTCGTAAACGAGTTTCATGCCGCCGGCGTCGATATCCCCAACGATGTCTCGATCGTCGGCATGGACGACACGGATATCGCCCGGATGGTCTACCCGCGCCTGACCACGGTTCACCAACCCTTAGACGAGATCTGCCGCCGGGCGTTCTCGATGATAAAGAGTCAAATCGGCGTCGACGAGGAGGAGAACCCCTCTCGCGAGACGGTCCACCAAACGATCGAGCCGAGTCTGGTAATGAGAGAAAGCTATCGAGCGATCGGCGCCGTAGAGGCACACGCGGAGTAGCGATCGTTTTACCAAAAAACACAACGACGGAGAACGGAGCGTATGGGGTACTACATCGGTGTGGATCTGGGCGGGACCGTAGTAAAAGCGGCGGTCTTTGATCAAACGGGTACGGAACTGTCGTCGATCGGGCACCGCACCCCGCTCTCAAGCGATGCGAGCGGCCGTGCCGAGCGTGATTGTCAATCGACCGTTGAGCTCGCCTTTGCGGCGATCCGCGACGCCGTGCAACGCGCCAAGGTTGATCCCGGCGCGATCGACGGAATTGCGACAACCGGGCACGGAAAAGGTCTCTACACCTTTGACAAGGACGGCTCCTACGGACTCGGCATCGTATCGACCGACACCCGGAGCCGCGAGGTGGCGCGCCGACTCAACGATGATCCGGCGTTACGGACCTATATCTACGATCGCATCCTTCAACCGCTCTGGCCGGCCCACCCACTGTCGATTCTGCTGTGGCTCAAAGAGACAAACCGCGACGCCTACGATCGGATTTCGACCTTTGTGTCCGCCAAGGACCTCTTACGCCACGCGATGACCGGCGAGATCAATTCCGAGTACACCGACGTATCGGGGACCGGTCTGTGGAACAACGTGCGCCAGGAGATCGATACGGAACTGCTCGAGCGCGTCGGAATCCCCGAGGCCGCAGATATGATTCCTCCCGTGATCGCCTCGGACGAGTTTGCCGGAGGGCTGACGAGCGAGGCGGCTCGCCAAACCGGGCTTATCGCGGGAACCCCGGTGTACGGCGGGCTCTTTGACGTAAACGCCTGCGTCCTCGCCACAGGAATTACCGACGATTCTGAAATCACCGCGGTCGTCGGCACCTGGAGCATCACGACGCTCATTCGCGACAACATCGACGCCTTGCGAGAAATGGACCACCGCTACGTGATCGGATCACACGTCGTTCCCGAGCAATGGCTTGTCCACGAGGCCAGCCCGACCTCGGCGTCAAACCTCGAGTGGTTTATCAACGCGATGCTCCCCGAAATGGCCGTTGCCGAGCGCCTCGCCTACTGCAATCGCGCCGTCGAGGAAACGGCGGATACGACCGTCACCTTTATTCCCTTTTTGTTTGGCGACGACTCCGGTGGAAACGGGAGCGGCACGTTCTGGGGACTCCGCCCGGGGACGACACGCGCCGAGATCATTCGTGGGATATACGAAGGGGTCGCATTTCAACACCTTCGCCACCTCGCTCACATTCGTCGCGCCAACCCGGACATCAAGCGCGTTCGATTTGCCGGCGGCGCGGCGAGATCGGCGGTGTGGACGCAGATGTTTGCCGATCTGATCGGGCTCCCGGTCAGCACCTCGACGGCAAGCGAGTTGGGTGCGCTTGGGGCGGCGATCTGCGCGGCGCGCGGTAGCGGCGAGTTTGCGAGCTGGGCGGAGGCCGCCACGGCGATGACGACGATGGATCGGACCTTTACTCCCGATGAGTCGCGGGGGACGCAACTACGCGAAAAACAGCGCGTTTTTGACGAGGCGGTCAGCGCGATGGCGCCGATTTGGAGCCAATTTGGGTAGAATTTACGGGCGAGAACGGTCGTTTGAGCCCGTGGTAACGTTTTCAACTTTTTATTTGACAACTACATATGGCGGTGGTATCGTTTTCATAGATATTAAAAAGTAGATAAACGGAGACTGCTGGTGGCTTCAAAAATCGAGCGGATTCGAGAGACGATCAAGAAAAACGGCGGTGTTCTCCGCCTCACCCCGACCTGGGTACCTCGTTCGTTCTGTATACCCGGTAAGCGCCTCAAGCTCCACCCCGACGACTACTACTCATTTGGCGCCCACCGCGGCGGCATCGACGAGCGCTGGTTTTCCTCCACAACGCACGCCGATAACGGTCCCGAGACCCTTGCGGACGAGGGGCTGAGCTACATCTACACCGATCCCGATGGACCGGACGCCGCTGCCCCCGGGCGCGTCCTCCTCCTCGAGGCGATTGAGGAGATCGGCGACGAGATTCTCGGCGCCGACGTGATGAAGGCTCACGGCGGCTGGACGATGTACAGCAAGTTTTTCGACAACCTCGAACCGCTCCCCCACCATCTCCATCACACCGATGAGAAAGCGGCTCTCGTGGGCCGCCGCGGGAAACCGGAAGCGTATTACTTCCCCAAACAGCTCAACAACAAGCGCGGGTACTTTCCTTATACCTTTTTTGGCCTCAATCCCGGGGTGACCAAGGAACAGGTCCGAGCGACACTTGAGAACTGGAACAAGGGCGACAACAAGATCCTCGAGCTGTCCTCCGCGCAGAAACTCGAGCCGGGCACCGGATGGTACGTCCCAATGGGCGTTCTGCACGCACCGGGTTCGTTTCTTACCTACGAGCCGCAGCGCAACTCGGACGTCTTTGCGATGTTTCAGTCGATCGTCTGGGACGCCTACACGCCGTGGGACCTTCTCGTAAAGGACGTTCCCGAGGAGTATCAGAACGACCTTGATTTTATTATGAGTCTGATCGAGTGGGACATTAACGTCGATCCGGAGTTTTACGCCCACTACTACACGCCGCCCAAACCGGTGGCTCCACTCGCCGAGATGCGCGACGCCGGTTACGAGGAGATGTGGATCACGTATGGGACCGATTTCTTTACGGCAAAAGAACTTACCGTTCTTCCGGGGCGAAGCGTCACAATCACCGACGACGGCGCGTACGGCGCAATCGTGATCCAGGGACACGGTTCGCTGGGATCGGTACCGATCAATTCCCCGTCGATGATTCGCTTTGGTCAGATGACCGAGGACGAGGTCTTTGTTACCGCCGACGCAGCGCGCGCCGGAATCGTCGTCACCAACAACAGTGCATCGGAAGAGCTGGTTATGCTCAAACACTTTGGACCAAAAGCGTAGACAGATACTGCCCGCAAGAAAGGAGGAACGAGGGCGGCAGAAAAACGATGTTGGTCGGCTGGATGCGTCGATTCCGAGGAACGGCGCGGGATATTCAGCCAGAAAAGTTTCAATTCACAAAAGGAGTACAGAATGAAGCGACTTATTATCGCGGTACTGGTTATCGCGGCGGTTTCACCGGCCTTTTTGTTTGCTGGTGGCGGTCAGGAAGAAGCGGACGACGTAATCAGAATCGGTATGTCCGTACCGGGACTCCAGTTCCCGTTTTTTGTCACGATGAAAGATGAAGCCGAAGCGGCTGCTGCCGCGTTGGGCGTGGAGATTGTCTTCGCCGATGCGCAGAACGACTCGGCTAAGCAGACCGCCGATATCGAGGCGTTTATCGCTCAGGGCGTTGATGGAATCCTCATCTCCCCGATGACGGTTGACTCCCAGGTGCCGGCGATCGAAACGGCCGTTGAGCGCGGTATTCCCGTTGCGACTGTCGACCGAGCAGCCAACACCGATCTCGTTCTCGCCCACGTTGGTGCCGACAACGTCGCCGGTGGCCGCGCGGCCGCTGAGTACATCGTCGAAGCCCTTGGTGGCAGCGGAACCGTTATCCAGCTCGAAGGTACGCCCGGCTCCTCCGCCGCGATCGACCGCAAGGCCGGATTTGAAGAAGGCCTCGCCGGTACCGGTGTCGAGATCATCGTCAGCCAGACCGCGCAGTTTAACCGAGCCGAAGGTCAGACCGTTATGGAAAACCTCATCCAGGCCAACCCCGAGTTTGACGCCGTCTTTGGCGCCAACGATGAGATGATCATCGGTGCGATCGAAGGCATGCTCGGCGCCGGCGTTGACGCCGCAGCGATCGTTACGGTCGGATTTGACGCGACCCCGGATGCATTTGCCTACATCAACGACGGTCTGCTCGACGTAACCGTCGACCAGTTCCCGGGCCAGCAGGCCGGACAGGCGCTGCAGATCCTGTACGATAACATCACCACAGGTGCGACGCCCTCGTCACAGATGAACTTCATCAACCCGCAGCCGGTAGATTAAGTCACAAAGCGATAGCAATATCGGAAGGGTCGGCCTATCCGCCGACCCTTTTTTGTCTAATAATGATCTTGAGAAGAGGGGTGTAATATGGCGTCACTGCTCGAAATGAGCAAAATCAACAAGACGTTTCCCGGTGTACGCGCCCTCCAGGACGTAGATTTTGATCTACAACGTTCGGAGGTCCATGCGCTCGTCGGTGAGAACGGCGCGGGCAAGTCGACGCTGATGAAGGTTTTGGCCGGCGTGCATCACGCGGACAGCGGGGAGATTCGGCTCAACGGGAAGCAGGTTGTCCCCGAGGGACCACGGTCGATGCTCGACGCCGGAGTGAGCGTCATTTATCAGGAGCTCAACCTGATCCCTTACCTATCGCTTGCCGAGAACGTCTTCCTCGGTAAGCAACCAACGACGGCGGCCGGTACGATCGACTGGCCGCGGATGAACCGCGAGTTTGAGGAACTGCTCGCACCGTTTGAAATCGATCTTAATCCGCGCGCGCTAGTTCGTTCGATCGGTCCCGCCTATCAGCAGGTCGTCGAAATCGTCAAAGCGCTTTCGGCGCGATCGGACATCCTCGTGATGGACGAACCGACCGCCCCGCTCACCGGTAAAGAGGTCGACCATCTGTTCTCGATAATTCACCGATTACGCGAGAGCGGGGTTTCGATCATCTACATTTCACACCGCCTCGAGGAGATTCTCCAGGTAGCTGATCGCGTTACCGTACTCCGCGACGGGCGGCACATCGCGACAAAACCGCTCAAGGATCTCACGATACCCGAGATTATCCGCGATATGGTCGGTCGCGAGCTCACCGAGCAGTATCCGGTCGCGGAGATCGAGAAGGGCGAGGAGGCGTTACGGGTCGAAAACCTGACGCGCGACGGCGTTTGCGAGGACGTCTCCTTCTCGGTCCGCAAAGGCGAAATCGTGGGTTTTTCGGGACTCGTCGGCGCCGGTCGGACCGAAATCATGGAGCTTCTGTTCGGTTACCGCAAAAAGGACAGCGGGCGGGTGTTCCTCAACGGTAAACTCGTTGAAATCAAGAGCACGCGCGATGCAGTTCGCAACGGAATCGCCTTGATCCCCGAGGAGCGTAAGCGTCAGGGATTGGTGCTTGGTCTCACGGTGTTTGACAACACCGCCCTCGCCGTCCTCGACATTTTTAGTAAGATCGGCTACATCGCGCCAAAGGTGATCGGATCCGTTGTTCGAAAAATCGTCCAGGACATCGGCGTTAAGACACCGTCGGTCCGGCAGTTGGTCCGCAACCTTTCCGGAGGAAACCAGCAGAAAGTGGTTCTCGCTAAGTGGTTTATCCGGGAGAGCGATATCTACATCTTTGACGAACCGACGCGCGGTATCGATGTCGGGGCCAAGGTAGAGATCTACAAACTGATGCAGTCGCTCGCCCGGCGTGGCGCGGCGATAATCATGGTCTCATCGGAACTTCCAGAGGTTATGAATATGAGCGATCGGATCCTGGTCGTTCACCAGGGACGCATCGCCGGCGAGTTTGCCCGCGGTGAGGCCGACGAAGAAGAGATTATGAGACACGCGTTTGGGGTCGCCGAATCCGCATCGTGATACCGACTTTTTAGGAGCAGACAATGACGCAAAGCGCAGTCAAACTCACTGATATACTCAAGGCGTACGGCATACTCATCGCCTTTGTGATGGTTGTGATCATCATGTCGATTCTCTCGCCGGCGTTTATGACCTGGTTCAACATCCTCAACGTCGTCCGGCAGTCCTCGATCATCGGGGTTATGGCGATCGGCGTTACCTTTGTTATCCTCACCGGAGGGATCGATCTCTCCGTGGGATCGGTCTTAAGCGTTGCCGGCATGTTTGCCGCGGGAATACTCCAGAACGGCGGCAATATGTTTGTGGCCGTGATCGTCGGCCTCCTCGTCGGGATTTTCTGCGGCCTGATCAACGGCGTCCTGATCACCTTTGGACGGATCACGCCCTTTGTCGTGACCCTGGGTATGATGAGCATCGCTCGCGGTATCACCTTGATTTACAGCAACGGATACCCGATCAGCGGCTTTGAACCCTCGTTTCGCTTCATCGGCGGTGGTAGCGTATTGGGACTCCCGTTTCCGATAATTCTCTTCCTGTTCTCAGTCGGATTCGCCTGGTTTGTTCTGCGCTACACGAGGCTTGGTCGCTACACCTACGCGATCGGCGGCAACGAGGAAACGGTCAATCTCTCGGGAATCAACGTCCGCTTTTATAAGACGATGGTCTACATGATATCGGGCGGAATGGCGGGCGTCAGCGCGCTTATTCTCACCTCGCGCCTCAATTCGGCGCTGCCGACCGCGGGCTTGAGCTACGAGCTCGACGTCATCGCGTCGGTTGTTATCGGTGGGACGAGCTTGAGCGGCGGTCGCGGAAGTGTGTGGGGTACGCTCATCGGCGCGTTGCTCATCGCGATTATCAACAACGGGATGAACCTGCTCGGGATCTCTCCGTATTTCCAGCAACTCGTCAAAGGCATCATCATCATCAGCGCGGTCCTCATCGATCGCCTCCGCGAGCAGTAAGAGAGAAAGGAAACAGGCATGAAAGCAAAGAGCCTCTGGTACGTCGGCGAACGTAGTATTGAGATTCGGGAGGTGGATATCCGCGAGCCCGGTCCCTACGAGGTCCTGGTGCGAGTCGAGGCTTGCGGCGTGTGCACCTGGGACCTGTTTATCTACAGCGGTGGATTCCAGAATCTCAAGCCCTTTCCGTTCTACTTTGGCCACGAAGGCGTTGGTATCGTCGAAAAAACGGGACCGCTCGTCAGCAAGGTAAAAGAGGGCGATCGGGTCGCCCTGCGCGAAAGCCCGGTCATCGGGGCCGAATCAAGCGGCCACATGGCCGAGTACGCGATTCAACGAGAAGACGTACTTATCCCCCTGCCGAGCTCGATTGAGCGCCCCGAGACCTGGATGATCGAACCGGTCGCTTGCTGCGTAAACGGGATCGATCTTGCGGCGATTAAGCCGGGCAATCGCGTAGCCCTCGTTGGATCGGGATTTATGGGAAGCGTCATCCTGCAACTCCTCGCGGTCTCGCCGGCCGCCAACGTGAGCGTGTTCGATCTACGCCCCGAATCCCTCGATTACGCGCGCAGCATCCGGTCCTCGGTCCCAATCGACGTGTACGATCTTCGAGACGCCGATACCGACGCGCTCAACGGGAGCTTTGATCTCGTCTACGAAACGGCTGCGGTGCATCCAGCGTTTGAGTTGGCCAACGCCCTGGTGCGGACGGGCGGCACGCTCGCGATCTTTTCCTGGCAACACCATCCGTTTGCGTTTGATTTTGGCGATTGGCACGTTCGCGGGATCACCGTCCTCAACACCTCTCCCGCCGCGGCGCCGAGTTTTACCGACTGTTTCTACCGCGCCGGCGCCTGTATGGAAAGCGGCGTTGTTGACATCGCCCCCCTCGTGACCCACGTTGCCCGACCGGAGGACGCTGCCGCCCTCTACGAGGACGGACTTAGCAAGCGAAACGGCTATATCAAGGGGGTTATCACGTGGAGCTAAACTTCAAACAGGAACTCACCGCTGTCTTTGGGCATCCGGTCGCCGAGAATCCGACCCAAGCGATGGTTGAGGCGGCGTATCGGCACCACAATCTCGCCTGGCGCTATCTCACTATCGAGGTATTACCGCAGGACCTCGGACGCGCCGTTGCCGGGGCGCGGGCGATGGGATTTGGCGGTTTTAATCTGACGATCCCCCACAAAGTCGCCGTTATCGAGCACCTCGACGATCTGGCCGAGTCTGCACGCCTTATCGGCGCGGTAAACTGCGTCGTTCGCCGCGATGACAAGCTCATCGGTGAGAACACCGACGGCCGTGGCTTTCTCGAGTCGCTCCGTGACGTCGTCGATCCCGCCGGCCTGCGCATCATGATGATCGGCGCCGGCGGCGCCGCCCGGGCGATCGCCGTGGAACTCGCGCTCGCCGGCGCCGGTTCGATCTCGATCGTCAATCGCTCGACCGCGCGGGGCGAGGAACTCGTCGCCCATCTTCGCAAACAGACACCCGATCTCGACGCCAGTTATCAGGCGTGGAACGATCCGATTAGCGTCGGTGACGATTTTGACGTGCTGATCAACGCCACCTCGATCGGACTCTTTCCCGAGGTCGAGGCGATGCCACCGGTGGATTTTGACACCGTCGCGACTCGAACGATCGTGGCGGACGTTATCCCGAACCCGCCCAACTCCCGGTTCCTCAAAGAAGCGGCAAAACATGGCTGTACAACGATCGACGGATTGGGGATGCTTATTAATCAGGGACGGATTGGTATCCGCTATTGGACGGGACTCGATCCCGACGTACCGGTCATGCGGACCGCGCTCGAAACCATTTTTAGCAAAGGAGAGAAGTAGATATGTTACTTGGAATATCACCTATCATGAGTCCGGAGCTCCTCAGTGTAATTGCCGAGATGGGCCACGGAGACGAGCTGGTTATCGGCGACGGAAACTTTCCGGCCGCGTCGATGAACGACCGCGTGATTCGGCTCGACGGTCACAGCGTCCCGCCCATCCTCACGGCGATTCTCAAGCTGTTTCCGCTCGATCGCTTCGTCGCGAAACCCGTTGGCCTTATGGAAGTCGTTCCCGGAGATAAAACGGTACCGACGATCTGGGAAGAGTATCGGGCGATCGTTAAAGCGGCCCAACCGGAGCGAATTGCCGAAGGCTTTGATATGATCGAACGCTTTGCGTTTTACGAGCGAGCCAAAAAGGCATTTGCCGCCGTCGCGACCGGCGAGACCGCGCTTTACGCCAACGTGATCCTCACCAAGGGAGTTGTTGAGGCATAAACGCCCGGCCGACACGCTATAGCTGTCGTTTCCAAAGTTCGACAACAGCCAACGTTCACCCGATAGAGGCATGGAGGAGTCAATGACAAACAACGGCGACCAGAAGATCCTGACACTCAAGGAAGCGCTTCAAAAACCGCGTAAGCATCGGGATATGTCCACGGCGGAAACGCCGATGCCCAACTACAGCAGTACTCCCGGTCAGCCAAATGAACTCCCCCTCAGTTTTTGGGCTTCATGGGAACTCAACGACCGTCCGCGACGAATCGCATTGCTCCTCGACGACTGTCAGGAGGAGTATCGGCCGTACGCGGGCGGCATTCTCCCCAATCTCGTGCGTCTCGTCGACACGTTTCGGACCGCACGATCCCAGAGCGACGGCGTTTGCGTTATGTGGAGCGCGTGGACACGTACCTTCGACGATGGAATCAGCAACTCGATGGATCGCTGGTACGGACCGCGAGGCCTCAAAGCCGACGACCCGGTGAACGCGGTGTACATATTTGAAGGCGCGCCCGGGATGAAACCGCTGGCCGAAATCGCGCCGTCGGAGCAGGACGTCGCCGATGGCTGGTTCTACCACGGCAAGCACCTCGACATGTTCTGGAACTTTACCCCGGACGGAAAGTCCTACCTGGACGAGAAGCTTAAAGCGCTTGGCATCGACACCATCGTTATTGTCGGGCTCTGGACCGACGAGTGCATATTGAGCACCGCCTACGCCGGTAACTCGCGCGGCTATGATGTGGTCATCGTCGGCGATGCGGTCGCGACCGCCACCGCGAACCAGGAGATCGCCCTCACCGTCGCGTCCAGCACGGTCGCCAAAGTCGTCTCCACCGACGAAGTTGTCACCTATATGCAGAACGACTTTACGACCGGCGAACCCGGCGCGGTTAAAGGAACGCGCTTTCCGGACGGTCGCAAAGACGACTAACGTCTAAAGGTCGCTACGACGCGTCTCCTCGCGTTCGCGTTTTATCTGAATGACAAGCGGCGCGAGGAAGACAATGCACGCCAGTAGAAAAACGACGCTGCCAAAAAGAAGCAACAGATCGCCGCTTCGGAGACTCGAGGCGACAAAGAGAAGCGCGCACACTATAAAAAGAAGCCAACCCCAAAAGTGAAAGTTTGTATGATTTACGCTCACGGTATTCTGACTCCGCAGATAGAGTTCTGATTCCCTACAAGGATCGCTACGGAATGAGCTTGTAAACCTCGTCAAGAGGGAGCCGATTGTGCGTCGGCGTGTCGTGGGCCTGTGTTTTTCCCAGCGCGATCGTCGCCGCGAGCTGCGCCGGTGGATCGAGTCCGATGAGTGGTTCAATCGCATCGCGGGCAACGGTCGGCCCGGACAACCAACACGAACCGTATCCTTTATCCACGGCGGCAAGCAGCAGCGTCTGGACCGCCGCGCCGATGCTCTGGACGTCGGGATAGACGCGCAGCTCGTTGAGCTGACGATGAAATCCCGGGTCGCGACTAACCGAATCAGCGACCGCTTCGTAGGGCATCATTCCAACAAAGATCACAACCGGCGCGCTCCGAAAAAAACTCGAATGATACACCACCCGCTCGAGCGCTCGCGAACCGTCCGGGGACTGCGGGTCCGGTAGCATCGCGCGGAGCGACGTTTCGACGGCGTCCGCGATCTCTCCGAGAAGTTCTCGATTTGCGACCGCAACAAATCGCCAGGGTTGGGCGTTGGCGACGTTGGGTGCGAGCGTCGCCAGTCGCACCAGCTCGCGCACATCGTCGAGCGGTATCGGGGCATCGGAAAAGGTACGCGTCGAGGTTCGCGCCTCAACGAGTTCACTGATACTCATACCTCTATTGTGGATCGATCCGTCCGAGAGAGCAAGCAAATCCCAACGCCGCGGGGACCACTGGGACATATCGATAAGCTCCGTTGCGGTCTCTTGTTACGTCCTGTCGCGATCGGCGACCTATCTGTTGCGGTAGTTAAGCGTGATCGAGATCCGCTCGTCGCTCGTAACACTAAACGCACTCCGGGCGAAACGCGGCGGAGGAAAGCGAAGTCGCTCGATCTGCGAAAGACCGATTCCCGCTGTTTGCCGGTTAACCTCGCCGTCCGTGCCCTCAACGTGAACGACCGAAACGGCGTAGCGGCCGTCCGGGACCTCGTCAAAGGTGATGGCGCCGCTCGCGACGGGAACAACCGTCCTTCGATACGATTCTCCGTCGGCACAGTTGGGAAATCCCCGATTCTCGTCCTCGCTCCAGAGACAGGCGATGTAAACGCCGCGATCGCCTCGGGTACCCGTTACATCGACGGTGAGGCTGTTGGCGAACACGAGATAGCCTGGGAGGCTCATCAGTGCTCCAAGTAACAAAATCCTGTATTTCATGACTGCTCTCCTTACACGCGTTTTGCGCGGACCATCGTCTTCCGCCTAAAAGCGAAATCGATACACGGCTATAAGACCGAGTGAGTATTGGTCTCTTTCCTCTACGACGGGACTATCGGCGGCGTCGCCGATAAATCTCGCATAGCCGACGTTGGCGTTGACCGTCCATCGATCGGCGATCGGATACATAATCCCGGCGGTCGTAACAAACGAGGTGAATCCGTCGCCGATTTCAAACTGATCGAGACCGGAGGCCTGTGATTGAGATTGATCCACGCCAAAGTAGCTTGAACTGTGTTGCTCGTCCGCCCATTCAATGTGGGTACCGAGCATCAACGCGAGGCCGGGGCGCGACCGATCGCCATCTCGGTCAGACGTGTGCGTCGTCGGACCGCTCGCGGACGAACTCGCGGAACGAACGCGGTCTAAGTCGCCGCTTAGCAACAAGCCGATAGGGATCATCGCCCGCAGACCGGCTCGCACCACAAGCCCATCCGATCCGCCGACAAAGCGCGTCGCGTCTACGTGGGAAACTAACGGACCGAGTCGATACGATGCCGATCCGCGAACGGTGAGCGCGTCGTCGATATCGCCGAGGCCGTCGAGATGATCGCTCTGGTTTTCATCGCGCCCGAGGTTATAGCCGGCGCCCGCCTCGACCGTCACACGATCGCGACGAATGAGGTACATGCCGAGTCCTTGCGGGACTCGGAGATAGACGCGCTCGTTCCACACAACGCCAAGGCTCGGTAAGGCCGCCAGGCGCGATCGATCGGAGCCGTCGTAACGGGGAGCGTAAAATGCGCCGGCGCCGACGGAGATCTCCCACGGCTTTCTCGTATCCGGGTCGCCGCCGGGCGCGCCTGGGGTTGTCCGCGCGTCCGGGGTCGCCCGCGCGTCTGAGTTTGCCTGCGCGTCTGAGTTTGCCTGCACGTCTGGGGTTGTCTGCGCGCCGACTATCTCAAACGAAACCGCAACCAGCACCAATAGAATCGGCGTCCTCACACACACTCCTCCGCTCCAAGATGGAGCGAAGGTATCTTTCCGCGCTGCGGGCCGCTATAAACGGAGCCTTACGTTTTGAGAAACAGATCGTTTAACAGGGACGTCGTTCCTTACTGTCGAGGCTGCGGTAAGAGACCGGCGAAAATCTCCGGACGCCGTATGTATGCGGTACCCCAGGCGACGACAAGGATAACGGCCGGAACGACAAATGACGTTCCATCGATCATATGAGTGACGATCGCCCCACCCCAGTATGAACTCTGAAACAGTAATCCGAGCGGTAACGTCGCCGGAATGAGGAACAGAAACGCGGTCGCAATCTCGCCAAGCGCGATCAGAACAACCCAGTCGGCGAGTCCAAATCCGGCAAACTGACCCGCGGCACCTCCTGTCAGCTTACCGATTGCACTGGCGGTCATCGCCAGAGTAAGGAGACCCGCCAAAATAAATCCACCGATTGTCCGAGTTCGTGCCATCGTATACCTCCACAATGATGTTTGGACATTGACCGCTCGCTAAGCGATCATTACTTTCTTACCCGTCAGAAACTAATACGTTGGAGAATCAAGGACAAGCGATGGTAGATAAACAAAAACAGGTATTGATTGTTGGAGGCGGGTTTGCCGGCTGGTGGGCGGCTAAACGGCTCTCCCGCGTCAAAAACTCCGCGGTTACTCTGGTCGACTCCTCCGACCACATCACGATGCTACCCGCCCTCCCCGACGTGGCGAGCGGCAAGATCGCCCCGGATTACCTGTCGGAGCCGATCAAATCGCTCCTTCCGGGGAACGTCGCGTTTACCAATGACCGCATCGAGCACATCGATCTCGACACGCGCTCAGCAACAGGATCAAGCGAGAAGTATCAATTCGATTTTCTTATTCTCGCCGCGGGTTCGCAAACCAACTTCTACGGATTTGATGCGGGAGGCGTGCCGATCCACACGCTGACGTCGCTTGCCGACGCCGTCAACGTTCGCGACGAACTCGCCCGCTACTTAGCGACGACCAAAAACCCGCACGCCGTCGTCGTCGGCGCGGGATATACGGGTTTGGAACTGGCGGTCGCTCTGCGCAATCGAGCCGACGCCCTCGGGCGACAACTTCCGATCACCGTTCTGGAAAAGGCGCCCGTCCTGTTACCATTTCTCCCCGAAAACGAACGAGATTACATATCGTCATATCTTTCCGGCGTGAACATCGCGGTTCATCTCGGCAAGACCGTTGCCTCAGTCGACCAGGAATCGTTGGTACTCGACGACGGTACGGAGGTGACAACACCCTTTCTCTGTTGGGCGGCAGGAGCGAAACGAAGCTTGGACTCGATTTCGCCCGGTATTTCGACGACTCCCGACGGTCGCGTCGTCGTCGATCCATCGCTCGAGGTCCCGGGGTATCCCGGAGTATTTGTTGCCGGCGACGCCGCGGCAATCGAGGCCAACGGTACTATCCTCCGACGGGCGATCAACTTCTCGCTTTTTAGCGGTCGCCACGCTGCCGACGGCGTCATAAGACGGCTCGCCGGCGAAAACCCACGCCCGTTTAAGCCGGTCGATCTCGGTTGGGTGATTCCGCTCGATCGTATTAGCGTCGGTCGTTTGTTTGGCAAACTGGGTGTTCGCGGCAAACTCGGCATGCGCTTGCATTACTTTATGAACGGCTATCGAAACTTCTCGCCGCGTAACTTCTTCGCCTTTGCCCGACTCGCCATAAAGCTTCCTACAAGTAAACGACTAGCGGAGGATCCATGAACGACACGCTTTTACGCAAACCCGCGCCCTCGGGCTTCACGATCTGGCTCCAAAGTCTACGCGCCTACTCGTTTCCCGCGACGCTTGTACCGGTGTTTCTCGCCCTCGCGTACGTAATAAACGGAAACGACGCATCAACAATATGGTTGTTTCCTCTCTATGCCCTCTCGGTGCTGATGATCCACGCAGGAACAAACGTACTCAACGACTATTATGACTTTATAAACGGCGTCGATACGCCACAGAACGCCGACGGCCCCGCGGTACTTGCCCGTGGAATCGTTACGCCCAAGTTTATGTTTGTCTCCGGTAATATCTACTTTTTTATCGGACTCGCCGTCGGAATACCGATCGTAGTGGTCCATGGATCGACGGTGCTTGTCCTTGGGTTGGCTTCGTTTCTCGCCGCCTACCTGTATACCGGTCGACGATTGGGGCTCAAGTATCTAGCTTTGGGCGATATCGTTGTCTTTGGTTTGTTTGGACCGGCGGTGGCGTTCGCCGGCCAACTCTCAATGACCGGTCGAGCCGAGATCGGCGCGGCCGTGGTCGCGGTACCGGTCGCTCTCCTCGTGACGGCGATTCTCCATGCCAATAACCTTCGCGATCTCGAGTCCGATCGCGCGGCCGGTATCAAAACGATGGCCGTGTTGATGGGTCCCCGCGCGTCCACAATCGTTTACGTAGCGCTCGTCGCCTTGGCATACCTTGCCGTCCCAGTGCTTGTGATTCTCGGGCTCGCCCCGGCGTTTACGCTGCTCGCCCTGGCAAGTTTGCCGATCGCCGCGCACCCGGTACGCAGCGTTCTCAACGCTCGTCGGGCGGCCCTCGAGGATATCGTCATTCGAACAGCGGGAATGCAAACATTATTTGGTGGCCTCTACGTGATCGGCTTTTTTGTCGGTGCTATTTGGTGAACGGCTGGACGGCAATCCGGCGCGATATCGATACGGAGCTTGGCGCGGCGATCGATCGATTCGGTGATGAATATCAACTTGATCGAGTATACCCGGGCTTAACAAAAGAGATACGCGTTTTTGTCACGGGCCACGGGCGTCGCCTACGACCCCTTCTTTACCTCGGTATCCTTCGCGCCTACAACGCGCCGTTAGACCAAAGGAACATGACCGTAGCGACCGCGATCGAGCTCCTTCACGCCTGTGCGTTAATCCACGACGATCTTATCGACGGCGCAGATTCGCGGCGCGGTTCCCCCGCATTCCACCACGATAGCGCCCATCCGGATTCTATCGACGGGCTCGCCCGCGGCGTGATCGGAGGCGATTTGCTCTACACGTTTTCTATGCAACTACTCGCCTCGATCGACTCAAGCGAACCGAGCCGGGCGGCCATCAAGCACATTCTTGAGGTCGCGGCGATTACGAGCGCTGCCCAACTTGAGGAGATGAGGTTTGATCCACACGACGATCCGACAGCTTCGCTCGAGCGACTACTGGAGCTCTACGATCGTAAATCGGGGCTCTACACCTTCTGCGCCCCACTCGAACTTGGACGTCTGCTCGCTTGCGGTCCCGAGGTCGATCGAGCCCCTTTACGCCACGTCGGCATCCATCTCGGGCGCGCCTACCAACTTCGCGACGACCTGACCGATATCGCCGCGCTACGCAACATAAACGCCGACGAGATGTCGCTGGTGCCCCCGTGGGAACTCAACCTCATCTACGCGTTGTCTTCAACTATGTCGGCTCCAGTCGATCGACAAGACATGCTCGCCGCCGGAATCGAGCGGCTGCATAACGACGACGAGTTTACCGGCTTTGCCCAAACGGTGGACTCGATGATCGAATCGGAGGTGCACGCCGCTCGGGACCGCATCGACGATCTCACAATCGCCCCCGAGGTAGAATCGATGGTAGAATCGATAGGTACCTACCTTGAGGAGCAACATGGGACGGCCTAGAGAGGTTAGCGACCAGGAGATATTGAGCGCGGCGCGGGAGGAGTTCCTGCGACGGGGAACCGCAATTCCCATCTCGACGATCGCCGCTGAACTTGGTATCAGCCACGCAACGATCTTTAATCGATTTGGTTCAAAAGAAGACCTGATGATCGCGGCGCTCGGCCCCCCAAAAAAACCGGTCAGCGTGACGTTGTTGGAAAACGGTCCCGACGACAGAGCGACTCGCGACCAGCTCGAAGAGGCGCTCGCGACGCTTTCGCGAGAGGTTGCCGGGATTACGGAGGGAGTGACGCTTCTCCGCGGTGCCGGAATCCCGACCGAGCGTATTCAAGACGCCTGTCAGTCCTCGGGCCCCGTTGAAGTTCACAAAGCTCTCAGTGCGTGGCTCCGGAGAGCGCAGGACGCTGGTGGCATCGGCGTATGTAACGTTGACTTGCTCGCCCACCTGATCTTGAGCACCCTGCGCGATCAAACGCGGTTTATAACAGATACCACCGCCGAGACGATCGATCGACGCGCAAAAGAACGGGCACACGACTTGGTTCTTCTTCTCTGGAGGGGCATCGCCCCTTAGACCCGCACTCGATTCGACGTCAATAGTTCGACCTCGCGTTTATAAACGATCTGTTATGGAAAGCGTAAACCGCCGTTTATGGGAACGGCGGCCTCCCGCGGATACCTTCCCGATACATGAAACGAGAGAAATCAAATCGGGGACGATACAAAACACGATCACGAAAACGAGCCTTTTTGGGCGTACTCATGCTGGCGCTCGTGAGCGCAACCGGCTTTACCCAGACGCTTGTCTTGACCGAGGAAAGCGCCGTCCAGCTCGCGCTTTCGGAAAACCTGTTCCTTACCGAGGAACGCGTTGGCCTGGCGACCTCGGCACGCAACGCCGACACCGCGTGGAATGCATTACTCCCCTCGTTGACGGTGAGCGGATCGCTCGTACGTTCTAACGAAGAGATCGCCACGCAACCACCGAGCGATCCATACAATACGACGTTCTCGACGCAGCTCGACGCCCAACTGGTCTTTTCACTCGCGTCGGTCGAGGGTATTCAGACCGCGCGACTGCGCTATGTAGCGGACCAAATCTCGTACGACGCCGCGGCCCGCGAGATTGACCGCGACGTTCGCAAGCTCTTCTACAACGTGATTTTGCTGGAGGAGCAAATCCTCGTCACCGACCAAAGCATCACGACGGCGGAGGAAACGCTCGAACAAGCGCGAATCGACTTTGCCGGCGGTCGGGTTCCCGAACTCGACGTTCGCCGCGCGGAAGTATCTCTCGCAAATCTCCGTCTCCTTCGACAACGGCAGGTGACCGGGTACGAAGATACCGTTGCCAACGTTCGCCTGCTCCTCGGAATCGAGGAGGAGATCCCGCTCGTCTTCTCCGGTTCGATCCAGACCGATCTGCGCTCCGACCTCGCCCGGGTCGTCGACGAGCAGGGGATAAGTCAACGCCTCGATCTATTGAGTTTGGAAGCCCAGATCGTCGCGCAACGCAGTCTCAATCGCGCCGAGCGACAGCTGGCCTGGACGCCCTCACTCGCGTTCGGTGCGAGCTACAATCCCAATCTCGCCGATCCATTTAACCCAGGAAACGCGGCAAATGACGATTGGTCCGAATGGTCCGATCGCGGTTCGTTGAGCGTTTCGATTTCAATACCGCTTGATAACTATCTGCCGTTCTCGGCGACTGCGGTCGATATCGAGGCCGGCGACGACTCGCTTCACGCCCTCGAGATTCGCCGCGAAAGCGTTCTTGAAAGCGCCCGTTCGGAGGTATCGTCGCTTCTCCGGCAGATCGAGAGCTCGGGAACGGCGATCGACTCGCTACGCTTGAGCGTCGACCTGGCCGAGGAAATATACGACCTCACCGTCGAGTCCTACCAGCAGGGCGCGACGGACTTTCTGGACGTACAAGAGGCGGAGGATGATCTCTCGGCCGCCCGATACGACCTCCTCAGCGAACGGTACGTCTATCTCTCATCGTTGATCGATCTCGAATTCGCGATCAACGCACCCCTTCGTTAAGCGCCAAACCCAAAGGAGATTTATATGAGTAAGCGAAAACGAATCGTTCAAATTGTCATACTCGTGGTCACGCTGTTTGTCGTTCTCGTCGCGGCCCAACTCGTCCTGGCCGGTGGCCCGCGTGCCCGTCGCGGCGCCGAGATCGCCGCGGTCGAAACGCGGACCTACTCGATACAGACCGACACCGCACAATCGGGAACGATCCGTTCCCTGATCAGACTCAACGGTGAAGTCGTCCCGACAAACAGCGTCGACGCGTTTCCCGACGTTGCAGGTGAGGTACAGAGCCTGTTTGTCGAGGTCGGCGATCGCGTACGCCGCGGTCAGACCGTTGCTCTCGTAGATCCGTCCCGCCCCGGAGCCCGATTCGAGGCGAGCCCACTAACGGCCCCAATCCAGGGGACGGTAACCGCCGTATACGTCGAACGCGGCGGGACCGTTTTGACCTCGACGCCCGTACTGGCGGTAGGACAACTCGACACCCTTGAAGTTGTCGTCGATATACCGGAGCGGTTTATCGGCGCGGTCCGCGAGGACATGACCGCGGAGGTTCAGCTCTCGGCGTTTCCGGAATCCACCTTTACCGTCCCGGCGACGGAGATAAGCCCGCTCCTCGACTCGACGACGCGCACCAAGGAGATTCGTTTTTTACTTGATCCGGACGAGACCCGCGCCGAAGCGGGAATGTTTGCCGAAATCGCCATTGAAACTGAACGACGAGACGACGTGGTTCTCGTACCGGTCGAGAGTATCGTCACGAGATCCGGCGAGGACTACGTGTTTGTCGTGGCCGACGAGTCGCGGGCCGAGCTTCGCGATATCGAGGTCGGTCTCATCGAGAACCAGATGGCCGAGATTAGCGACGGTCTGTCGCCGGGAGAACCGATCGTCGTTCGCGGTCAGAACGTGATTGAAGACGGATCCGCGGTGCGAGTGTTGTCTGACGCCGACCTCGCCGTGAGCGAAGGGGGCGAGGGATGAGTTTTGCGCGAACGGTCGTCCGCCGGCCGGTGTCGATGCTCATGGTCTTTGTGGTCCTCACCGGCCTCGGCATCTTTGGCTTGTCGCGAATCCCGGTGGATTTCTTTCCGGAGTTTGAACTACCGATCATCGTCGTGACCACACAGTACGAGGGCGCCGGCCCCCAAGAGGTTGAAACAAACGTCACGCGGGTTCTCGAAAGCTCGCTATCGAGCGTAAGCGGGATCGAGGAAATGACATCCACCTCGGCCGAGGGTTCCGGTACGGTAATTCTTGAGTTTGTCTGGGGAACCGACCTGGCGGAGGCTACCAACGATATCCGCGATCAGCTCGAGATCGTCACAGCCCTTTTACCCGATGAAGCCGAGGATCCCCGTATCCTCAAGTTCGACCCGTCGAGTCAGCCGATAATCGACATCGCCGTCCGCGGCGACCTACCCCTGGAGGAGCTCCGTGATATAGCCGATGACGTGGTCCGCCCCCGATTTGAGCGGGTAGAAGGTGTCGGCGAGGCGAGCGTACAGGGCGGCCAGGAACGACAGGTTCGGGTAGAGGTCATTCAAAACCGCCTGCAGGCGCTCGGCGTAACGATTTCGCAGATCGAGCAGGCCCTCAGAGTACAGAACCAACAGGTCGGCGGCGGCGAGATCCAGGAGGGCGAACGAAATCTCCTCCTGCGAACCTCCGGCGAGTTTGAAAGCCTGGAGGAGATCCGCAACACCGTGATTGCTTTTGGCGCGCCGTCGCAATCGCGCGGGCGTACATCGCAGCTCGCTCGCCCGATCCTTCTGCGCGATGTCGCCGAGGTGGAGTTTGGCTTGAGCGAGGTAGACCAACTTGCGTTTGTAAACGGTGAGCCCGGCGTTTATCTGGCGATCCGTAAAGAGAGCGGGACCAATTCGGTCCAGGTTGCCGACGGTATCAAGGCCGAACTCGAGCGGATCAATGAAACGCTCCCCGCAGGGGTCGAACTTGAGGTCGTCGATGATACAACGACAATCGTTCGGAGTGCGCTCAACGAGGTTGGATCCTCAATGCTTATCGGTCTCGGGTTTGCGACTCTCGTTCTGTTTCTGTTCCTGAGAAACGGCCGAACCACGCTCATCGTCGCCATATCCGTACCGGTCTCGTTTTCCATAACCCTTGCCGCGATGTACTTCGCCGGACGCTCGCTTAACGTCGTATCGCTCTCGGGGCTTGTTATGGCGCTCGGGCTCATCGTCGACGCATCGATCGTCATAATCGAAAACATCCACAAGCACCGCAGTGAAGGCCTGGACAGGGAGAACGCGGCGATCCTGGGGACGCAGGAGATGGTCGCGGCGATCACCGCCTCGTCGCTGACGACGATCAGCGTTTTTCTACCGATCATTCTCCTTCGCGGAGAGCTCGACGTTATCGGCGTTATGTTTGGAGAAATCGCCTTTACGATCGTCTTTGCGATCAGTTCATCTCTCCTCGTGGCGATCTTCCTGGTTCCGGTATTGGCAAGTACGTACGTCCCGTTACGCTCACCGGAGAAGCTAAACCAACGCAACAAACTTATTCGCTCGTTTGATCGAACGATGGCGCGATTCTTCTCGTGGTTGGACGGTATTTACGCCCGTGCTCTCCGCGGTGTTATGTCCGCCCGTGCGACGACGCTGTTTGTCGCCTTTGCGATCCTGGTAGTATCGCTCCTCCTCCTCGTCCAGCTGGACGTGATATTCGCCCCGCAGACCGAGGAAGACAGCATTACAATCGAGTTTGAACTTCCCGTCGGTACCCGCATCGAGGTCACCGAGGTTGCCCTGCGACGTCTCGGCACGATGATCTCTCAGGAGTTTGATGAGCTTCAGACGGTCCTCGTGACCGTCGGATCCGGCGGCGCCGGCGGACCTGCAGGCGGGATTGCGACTTCTAGCGAGCACATCGGAGATGTCACGGTTAATCTCCTCCCACTCGAGGAACGGACGATGTCCGTGAGTGAGATAGAGGATTTTGTCCGGGAGCACGCCGACCTATTCCCCGGGGTTCAGATCTCGTTCAGCGAGAGCCAGGGTGGCGCCTTATCGGGTTCGGATCCGATCGACATCGCGGTGATCTCAGATGATCTAGACCAAGCGAGCGATACGGCCTACGCCATTCAACGACTGATACTCGATCGATTTCCGGAAGTTACCGAGCCGACCTTGAGCGTCACCGATGCGCTGCCTGAGCTGGAAATCGTTATCGATAGGGAACGTGCCTACGCGTTTGGCCTGAGCGTCGCCGATATCGCGGGTGAGATCCGCGCCAACGTCCAGGGTACAACGGCAACCCAATATCGATCGGGCGGAGACGAAATCGATGTCTTTGTGACGCTTCGCGAGGAGGACCGTTCGGACGTACCCGATCTTGAGAAGATCTTTCTAACAAGCTCGACCGGCGACGTCGTCCCGGTGTCCAACTTTGCCGCTCTCCAAAGACGGAGCGGTCCGGTGGCAATCGAGCGCGAAAACGAACAACGGGTCGTTCACGTAACGGGCGGTATCCTTCCGGGACACACACCGGCGGAAGTTCAATCGCAGGTCCGCGTGGAAATCGAGAATCAGATTGTGCTCTCCGACGGAGTACGCCTCGATTTCTCGGGTGAGCAGGCGGTGATCGAGGAGACCTCGTCGGCCTTTCTCGCCGTTCTCATTATCGCGATCGTTCTCGTGTTCGCGGTCATGGCGGGCCAGTTTGAATCGTTCAAATCGCCGTTTATCATCATCTTCACGATCCCCCTCATGGTGATCGGAGCGATCGGCATCTACTTTATTATGGGACAACCGTTCAGCATGTTCTCGTTTATGGGACTCATCATGTTGGCCGGTATCGTCGTCAACGACGGTATCGTCCTGGTCGATTACACAAACCTCCTGCGGGTTCGTGGTTACGAAATCATCGAGGCGTGTATCGAAGGCGGACGCAGCCGATTGCAGCCCGTCCTCGTCACCACACTTACCACTGCCTTGGGGATGACGCCGCTGGCGTTTTTTCCCGGGGAGGCGGCGGTTGCGACCCAGCCGGTCGCCCTCACGATCGTCGGCGGGATTATCTCGAGCAGCCTCCTCACCCTGTTTGTTGTTCCGGTTTTGTACTCGCTTCTTGCCAATAAAAATCGGGTTCGCAAAGTTGATCCGGCGGCGCAACTCCGCCTGGCGGAGCAACCCGAATAAAACACGCGGCCGCCGGATCCCCCCTCTGGCGGCCGCGTACCTTTGTGCCTATTATGATGTCAGACGTGAAGGCCACCATACTTATTATCGAAGACGACCCCGATATCGCCAACCTGATCGTTACCTATCTGAAGCGCGACGGGGTCCACGCGCGCATTTGCGGTACCGGTGAGGACGGTCTCAAGGCTATCGGCGAGGCAGCGTGGGATGTGATCGTGCTCGATCTTAATCTTCCGGGAATCGATGGATTTCAGGTTCTCCAGGAACTGCGCAAGACCTCGCAGACGCCGGTGATCATCGTCTCGGCCCGCCAAGACGACTCCGACATCGTTCTCGGACTCGGTATCGGTGCCGATGACTTTGTGGTTAAGCCGTTTTCGCCAAAGGTACTGGTCGCGCGAATCCGGGCTCGCATTCGACGCAGCCGCGAGGACGGTCCAAGCGGAAGCGTCTATCGATTTGGACCGTATTATCTCGAACCCGAGAGCTATCTGCTTCGGCGCGACGTCGAGCGGGTGGCGCTGGCGCCGCGCGAGTTTGACCTCCTCGTCTATCTGGTCAAGAACGCCGGCGCGCCCAAGTCGCCGGAGACGATTTACGACGAGGTTTGGGGAAATGCATACGGAGAGGTAGCAACGGTCGCTGTCCACATCCAGCGCCTCCGGCGTAAGCTGGAAGACAATCCTTCCAAACCCGAGTTTATCGTCACCGTTCACGGCTACGGATACGCGTTTGCGGCGGATACCCTGCAATGAAACTCAGAAACAAATTCCGCATTCTCATGATTGGAATCGTATCCGTTCCGGCGATTACCGCGACGCTGCTCGTCGTTATGATCGTCGTTTTCTCCCAAGAAAGCGCCAACGTTCGACAGCTCGTGGATCAACGCCTGTGGATAAATGAGCAGCTCATTCCACGCCTGGAGACCGAAAACTTTGACGACCTCGTGGCGCCTCCCGGCGCACTTGTTTTTGTGTTTGAGCCGGTCGACGAGGTAGTACGTTTCTCCACAATCCCAAACCTCACCAAGGGAGACCGTTTTGGCGATATGACCGGTCCACCCGACTTTGACGGACCGCGTGACAACGACTTTACCTTTTTCCTCGAAACGGTGACCAACTCCGACGGGAAAGCGTTTCGCATCGCTCAGGCGTTCCCGATCGCGCTTCAACGCGAGATATTCAGTCGAGCCCGAAACGCGACACTCGTTCTCTCAGTGTTTCTCGGAATGGTGTTTCTCGGGGCGATCGGCGGAAACCTTGCGATCCGGTCTTTTCAGCGCAAACTCGGTACGATTCGCGCGGGAATACGGCGAATCGCCAGCGGAGATCTCGGCGTCGCTATTGAGGTAGGCGGAAGCGATGAGCTCTCGGATTTGGCCTCCGATCTCGAGACGACACGCCAGGAGCTCAGAGAGGAGCGCGCCAAACGGTCCCGTTTCCTTATGAGCGTGTCCCACGACCTTAAAACACCGCTGACAACGATTCGCGGCTATCTCGAGGCGATCGACGACGGCTTTGCCGAGGATCCCGAGACGCTCGCCCGCTACCTCGAGGTTATTCATGTTAAATCGGAGATACTCGAATCACGAATCCTCGAGCTTATTGAATTTGTTCGCATGGAAACCGGCGAGTGGCGCATGCAGAACTCGGCGATTCCTTTGTACGGCTTTTTAGAGACGATGTGTTCGACATTTGCGGCCGAGGCCCTGGTTCACGGCCGTACGTTTACCTACGCCCTGGATTTTGCCCAATCGCTTCTTATCAACGGCGACCGAGAGCTCCTCGTGCGCGTCTTTGAAAACCTGTTTCACAACGCGCTTCGTTACACCAAAGACGGCGACAGGATCACGCTCCACGGCGAGTACAACGCCGACGGATCTGCCGTCATTCGCCTCGAGGATACCGGACCGGGGTTTGGTGACAACGATCCCGAAACCCTCTTTGAGCCGCTGGCTCGGGGCACAAACTCGCGGTCGGAGCCCGGTTTTGGCTTAGGGCTCGCCACCGTCCGCGCGATCGTCGAGAGCCATCGATGGAGTATCTACGCCCAGAACGGCGCGGCCGGCGGCGCATGTTTTTCGATTTTCGTTCCGGCAACAGAGCTCACCACGCGCAGCTGACGCCGTCTCGAGTCTAATCGTATCGATCCGCGCCCCGCGGTTTCGACGGATCTCGGTTAAATTTTGATATAATCAGTCATAATAATATATTACGTTTATGAGTTCCGACCGACCGGCATACCGTTGAGACGACGAGGAGAGCTGATCTATAGTAGGCGCAAGACAGGTGTCCGATAGAAGAAAAAACGTACGGGTCAGTCATCAGGACAGCGTCCGATTTGAGGCCGAGGACGGCGTAGTCGAGGGGCGATCGCTCGATATCAGTCGCACTGGAATGCAAATCGTTGTCGATCTGCCGACTACCGACTCGGGAACACAAAGCATATCTTTCTCGCTCCCCAACGCCGATCAACCGGTGAGAATTCCCGTCAGGATTACGCGAAGCGACACGGAACACGCGGAGGGTTCGCGCGTCGGCGTGGAGTTTCGCTTTGATGCCGCCGAGCAGATGCGCCTCATCGACCGCTACATCCGCGAACAGAAAGAACAGGTGATCAAAGCCGAACCACAGGTGGAAGAGGCACGCCTGATCCCGCGCTGCGATTGTAGCATCACCGAGGTTCAGGTCGACGGTCTGAGCGCGCCGCGAATCGCCAATATCTCAACCGAAGGTATGCTCCTCGAGTTTGACGGTTCGGTCCTCCCCGGTGGATTGGTCGACATCGTGTTTACCTTGCCCGGCGAGCGAAAAGAAATACGCGCGACCGGAATCGCCGTGTACGTCGTCCAGGAAGGACTCGGCGACCGATCGATAGCAGGACTGCAATTTGTTACCGTAAAAGAAGTTGATCGAGCACGTATTCGCAACTTTATTCTCGGCTCGACATCGAGCTCATCGGTGCGTTCGCTTCATCGTCAGATGGAAGGTGAGGCGGAGTTTACGATCGCCGATCGGTCTCGCGTCCTGACGATTCTTGAGGACGTTGCCCGCAAGAACGGTACCCTCCATCTGCTCCTCGGCGACGAGCGTCAAATCCAAACCGGTCGGATCGTCGCGATCGATAGTGAAACTCGAGTGGTCACCATCGAAGTGGAAACGCCGTTTTCCTCCGGGCACGATAAGCAAACCGTCGTCTATTTGAGTTTTCACCACGATCGCGGGAGCTATCTCTTCTCGTCACAGCTTGTCGAGAGCTCTTCCTCGTCATTGCTTGTCACCCTCCCCGATCGTCTCTTCCGCACGGAGAAACGATCGTACCAACGAAAGACGATCGACCAGTCCCAGGCGGTGCGATTTGCCAACGGCGTCGTCGCGATGCTCCTCGATATCAGCTCGCGCGGCTTTTTGTGTTCGTTTGAGCTCGCACCGGAGCGGGAGATTCCATTTACCATAGGCGACTCGGTAAGTTACGAGATCGACGACGCCCTTGAACTCGACGCCTACGGCGAAATTCGACACCTGACGACAGTCGAGCGATCGGACGGCACGCGCGATATTCAGCTCGGCATCGAAGCCGGTATCCGCCGTGGATCGTTTCATTTTGTCCAGATAGACGAGTCTGAGTGGGCGATCGAAGAGGAGTTTCCCTCCGACGCCGTTGCTCAGGCGTTAAAACTCGAGAGTCGACCGATAAGCATTCAAAATCCCGAAGGCAAAAAAATCGTCGGTCTGTATAACACAACCGGCAGCAACAACGCGCCGGTGATTCTGGTGCCACCGGCATTCGGGAAAAAGAAGGAGACGCTCGCGCCGTTGGTTGCAACGCTTCTGGCCAACGCCGTAGCCGCCGGTCTCGATCTTATCGTGGTGAGATTTGACGGCATCAACCGACCGGGCGAGAGCTACAACGATAACCCCAATAGTGCGCGTGGGTATGAAATGCTGCACTATCGGCCGCGGCAGGGCGTCGAGGATATCGACGCGGTCATCGACTACATCTACGACAATCCCAATTTTACCCCCGACGGAGTTGCGTTGTTTACCTCGAGCATGTCCTCGGTCGACGCACGCAAGTTCCTCTACCAACGAAATCGTGACCGGGTACACGCCTGGGTGAGCTTGATGGGCGTGCCCGCGGCCCAGACAACCCTGCACAACATCCTTGCCGGCACCGATATCATCGCTAACAGCAAAATCGGCGTTCACAACGGCGTGCGGGGGATGCTCGGGCATCTTGTCGATATGGATCTCCTTGCCGGTGATCTCATCGACGAGAAGTACGCCTATCTCACCGATGCCCGCTACGACATGGCCGGCTTGTCTCTCCCGATCCTCTGGATCTACGGCGCCTACGATCGCTGGGTTGATGCCGAGGAAGTAAAGGACCTCATGAGTATCGCCTCATCCGCGCCGCGGGAGCTCGTCGAGGTTCCGACCGGACACAACTTGCGTGGAAGCCGAGATGCGGTCGAGGCATTTAAGATTACGGTGGAGTTTTTATTTCGGGTACTGCACGGACAAACCGTCACGCCGTTATCGCCGCCAAAAGAGCAGACGATCGAGCTCGTAACAAGAGAGCGCGAGCGCCTCGAGGACGCCGAGTCGCTCGAGATGGACTCGTACTGGCATCACTATCTGATGGGCAACGACCGCAACGAGGAAGGGTACGACTTCTACCGAAACTTTCGCGAGTTCCGTGACTTTATGGCGTTCCAGGTGGAGCTGCTCGGTTTGGATACCGGTGACCGTTTGGCCGATATGGGCTGCGGTACCGGGGTGGTGAGCGAGGCTGTTCTCCAGCTCGCGGCTGCGCAGCGGATAGTGGTACCCGGCCGGGTCGTCGGCGTCGACCTCGTACCCGCCGCGCTCGAACGCGCGCGCCGTAAATGCGAGCGACTTAAATCGGCTCACCCGGGCCTCAACGCATGTGAGCTTGATTTTGTCGCCCGCAACCTCGAACCCGATCGCCTGATCCCGATCGCCGAGTTTATCGAGAACGGCGCTCGCGATATCGGCAAACTCAAAAACCGCGTTGAGGGCCTGACGATCCGTGACGTCGAGGCGATCGACCGGGTGTACGATGGCGAGCTGTCCCAGTATCTACGCGGCGAGGCGGAGCCCGAAGGCCTTGTTGCTCGGCTGCGCAAAGCGCTCACGGCGCGCGAGGTCGAGGTCCTGCTTGATCTTCGCGCAGCGGCGATCTATCTCGGCAAAGACGATCGATCGCCGGGATCGACCCTCCAGTCGCAACGACTTAAACTACCCCGCGCTCGTCAACCGGAGGACCTCGGTCCGACGCCGGGGAGTGTCGACAAGCTGATCGCCAGCCTCTTTATTTCCTACATCTTTAATCCCGATTATCTCATCGCGGGATTTCGACGCCTGCTTCGCCCCGGTGGAACGATTCTAATCTCCTCAATGCGCCCCGACAGTGACGTTTCGATGATATTTACCGACTACGTCAATGAAGTTCACGATCAGGGTGATGACGCGGCCACGAGCCACGAGCTCGCCGGCGCGCAGGCTATCTTGAGCGAAGCGGCCGCGCTTTTTGAACTCGAGGAAGAAGGGTACTTCCGCTTTTACACTGAGGAGGAGCTTGGTGCCCTTCTGACCGACGCCGGCTTTACGGGCGTAGAAACGTTCCGTTCGCTCGGTACCCCCACACAGGCGGTTATCGCCCGGGGTTACGCTCCGTGAACATACTAAACGAGACGATCTCCGAGGCTCTCGCGCGTTGGACGTGGGGTCCCGTCGCCAGTGAGGTTTCGGGAAACGGTGATATCCAATCTATTACGGCGGCCGAGCTCGAGAAACGGATCGATACGCTCGCCGCAATACTCGCCTACCACGGCGTCCGTAGCGGCGTCATCGTGGCGATCTTTCTCAGCAACGGAATCGACTTTATCGCCGTTCTGTTTGCGCTGTTTCGCATCGGTGCCGTACCGGTCATCGGCAAGATGGAGTACCGCGCTCTTGAGCTCACGGAGATCTTTGCCAACGCAAATCCCGCCGTTGTGGTCACCGAATCCGACGGTCTCGGCGCTCTGACTCCATTTCTCGCCGGCAGGACCGTTCTCCGGACCGATGCGGGATCACTCGCGACCGTGCAGCTCGGACCGGACAAACTAGTACCCGGCGAGTTTGACGCCGTGCCCGCATCGATCAACTACACCTATCGTGGCCTCGGCTATCCGCTCGGCGCGATGATAAGCGCGGAGCAATACCTCCACGGCGCGCGGGTCCTCCAGGAAGGACTCCAGGGTGACCCCGGCGAACCGCTGCTCTTTGCCATCCCGATGACGCATATCTTTACGCTTATCGGGTGTATCTTTGTACCGCTCCTCTACGGTATGCCGATGGTGATCGCCCGGACCGTACATCCGCGGCGAACGTTTGACACGATCGAACGCCTTCAGGTGGGACATATCACCGCCGTCCCGGAGCTTTATCGACTTATGTTACGGACTCGAGACCCGGATCGGACGCTGGGATCGTTAAAGACGTTTGTGTCCGGCGGGAGTTTTCTCGCCGACGAGGAGTACCATGCCCTCGGCGAGGCGTTTGATATCGAGGTTCTCCACGGTTACGGACTTACCGAGTTTACGCCGGCGAGCCGCAACAGCCGGCGTGAGTCGCGACCGGGGACGATTGGGCCGCTATGTGATGGTGTCGAGTGTCGAATCGCCGGCGAAAATGGGAGCGGTGAGATCCTTATCCGAACCGATACGATGCGCATGGAGTACTATCGGCGCCCCGTCGAAAGCGCGGCCGCCCAGAAGGACGGCTGGTTTTGCACCGGAGACGCCGGGCGCTTTTCCAACGGTCATCTCGTCTTTGAGCGCGAGCTCAAGCGGACCTGTAAGGTCAACGGTCTCCTCGTCGACCTCCCGGAAGTCGAATCGGCGACACAAAGCGTTCCCGGAGTTCGGAGTGCGTCGGTGTCGCTCGTTGACGGCGTCCTGTCGGCACGCGTCTCCGTCGAGGGAAACGACGATCCCCGTGAACTCAACAGATCAATCCGCGACTTCTTGAAAAACAAAATCGCCGCGTATAAAATCCCACAGGTAAACAATGTAGAGTAAATCGATAGGGAGTTACGTAACGTGAGCGACCAAAGAATTGAACGCTTAGCATCTGCCGAGCTTCGTCACAAAATAGAGCAAATCGTTTCGCGTGTCTCGCGCATCGACGCCTCGGAGTTTGAGGACGGAGTTTTGATCCGCGAGGAACTCGGTATCGACAGTTTGATGGCGATGGAGATCATCGCCACCTGCGAAAAAGAGCTCGGTATTCGGATCGACGAGTCGCTTTTCGGCTGCGTCGAGACGGTACAAGAGTTTATGGGGATTATGCACGACATCTACCAGAAACAGCAGGCGTCGTAGTTGCGTATTCTCCTCGTCTCCCCAAAAGGCGATTTTCTCTGCCGCTCGGATGAGTTTGCCAATTTTATGGAGAACTCCCGTGAGATGCGGACGATTCTCCACTTCTGGAACGGTATCGGCGTCGGCCTACCGTCGTTGGCGGCGTGCACTCCCGGCGATCACGATTTTAAGATCGTCGACGAGAACCAGGAAGAGATCGACTTTGATGGTGAGTACGATATCGTCGGCGTCACGGCGATGACCCAACAGGCGCCGCGGGCGTACGAAATCTGCGACGAGTTTCGACGGCGCGGGGTCCACGTTACCCTCGGCGGCATCCATCCGACCGTTATGCCCTTTGAGGCGCGTCGGCACGCCGACACCGTGTTTGTCGGTGAGGCGGAGAACAGCTGGCCGGTGTTCATCGAAGATTTTGCCGCCGGTACAAGCAAAGCGGTCTACGATTCGGCCGACTATCCTCAGGTCGACATGAAGAAGCTTCCGGTTCCACGCTACGACCTTCTGGCGCAGTACAAGTATCCGGTTGTCTACGTACAGGCAACGCGCGGCTGTCCGCACGACTGCGAGTTCTGCGTCGCCTCTAACATCTACGGACACCACTACAAGTACAAAGACGTCGAACAGGTCGTCAACGACATCAAAGAGGTTAAGAAGTACTGGAAGTTTGCCCAGATCGGCTTTGCCGACGACAACCTGTTTGTAAACAAGCGCTATGCCCGGGAGCTTCTCGCCGCGTTTAAGGAGATGAACTTTTCCTGGTTTGCAATCTGTGACGTTTCGATTGCCCGGGATGAGGATTTCTTACGCGAGCTCCATGAGAGCGGCTGTCGGACGGTCCTTATCGGTTTTGAGACGACCTCCGAGGGCAATCTCGAAAAGATGAACTTGAGCCAGTGGAAGCTCAAGCAGCTCGCGACCTACCCCGAATCCGTACAGAAGATTCAAAGCTGGGGAATCGGCGTATATGGTTCGTTTATTCTTGGGTTGGACCACGATACCAAAGAGACGCCGACCGAGATCTCCGACTTTATCAATGATAACAACCTTCTCGGTGCACAGATAACGATTCTCACGCCGTTTCCGGGTAGCAGGCTCCGGAATCGGCTGGAGACCGAGGGACGGATAATCCACGATGAGTGGCAGTGGTACACCGTGTGGAACGCGGTAATCCGTCACAACAACTTTACCCCGCGAGAGTTAGAGGACGGCCTCTTGGAGGTTTACCGCGGGATTTACAATCCAGAGAGCAACAGGAGGCGGTCCGAGCACTTTAAAAAAGTCTGCAGAGAACTCGTTAGCCGCACGTAGACGAATGGCGAAAGCTGTAGACAAAGCATCTCACGATCTCATCTCCGGGTTTAGCCTCGAAACCAGAAACAAGGCGATTCGTGACACCAGACAGACGACCCTCGTGTCGAGCATCTTCTTTATCGTCTTTATCGCCCTCGACTTTGTCCTCTACAGCCAGAACTTCCGCGCGCTCGTCCTTATCCGCCTCGCCGTCGTAATCCTTAACGTCGTAATTGCCGGAGTACTCACAACGGAGGCCGGCAAACGCTACGTCTACAAACTGGCGATGTTCGAGTACCTCGTGTGCGGGGTCTCGATCGCCGCCATGGTACATATCGTCGGAGGATATTCGAGCCCGTACTACGCCGGAATCAACCTCGTCCTCCTCGGATTTATCGTAATCCTTCCTCTCGGGCTCGTCCGCACCGCGATCGTCTGCGCGATTATCTATACCGCCTACGCCGTCCCCGTCGTTTTTCTTCAACAGATCGACGACTACGGCATGTTGCTCAACAACAACATCTTTCTTCTGGTGACTATGGCGCTGGTGCTGATCAGCTCGCACCTTTCCACCCAGATTCGGTTTCGCGAGTATTCGGCCCGGTTTGGCTTAGCCGAGGCCAACGAGGAGCTAAAAAAGCTCGACGTTCTCAAGTCGCAGTTTTTCGCCAATATCAGCCACGAGGTCAGGACGCCGCTCACCTCGATCATATCGCCGATTCAGAGCCTCTACTCGGGTGAGGTGGGTGAGCTGCAACCTGCGCAGATGGACCTCATGGAGCAGATGTACCGAAACTCGCTTCGTCTTCTCGACATGATCAACCAGATGCTCGACGTCGCCCGCTTTGACGCGCAGAAGATGGAGCTTCGCCTCTCCGAAGTACGAATCGATGTCGTCGTCGAGCAGATCGCGACGATGTTTTCGGAGGTGGCGTCGCGCAACGGAATCGACCTCAGTTACGAGATTCAGAACGAAATCCCGGTCGTGTTTCTCGACAAGGACAAGGTCGAGCGGATCCTATTTAACCTGATCCGCAACGCGATTAAGTTTACCGACGAGGGGGCGATAACGATTTCAGTCTCCACCGACGATCACGGTTTGCTCGTTTCGGTGGCTGATACCGGTATCGGGATCGACGAGGAGAAGATTCCGCTGATATTTGAACGCTTTCGCCAAGTCGACGGCTCGTCCACCAAACGCTACGCCGGATCGGGACTCGGTCTTACGATCGTCAAGGAGGCGGTTGAACTCCAAAAGGGCCAGATCTGGGTGCAGAGTCAGCCCGACGTCGGATCTCGATTTACCGTCCGCTTCCCAATTAATCTCGAAGAGGTCACGCCCGAAGCGTTTGTCGAACGCCGTGGGCAGGACCGGCGACGTCACGATCGTCCCTATCGCGGACCGGAACGACGGCAAAACTCTCGCCGCCGCGGCGACGCTCCCGAGATGAGCGCCGATGAACTTCTCGTGATGGAGGGGGATCCGCGCAATGACGCGGCCGAAACCGAACAACAGCAGTTTGCCGATCACGAGGATCGCACGCGCGTCCTCTGCGTCGAGGACAACGACGACCTGCGCAACTACATTTCGAGAATGCTTCGACGATACGGCTACGTCGTCGACGTGGCGTTCGACGGGGCCGACGGTCTTGAGCAAGTCAGGACCCTCCCGCCCGATATCGTGGTTTCGGATATCATGATGCCGCGGATGGACGGCTTTGAGCTGCTCACCCAGATCAAAAGTAACGACGAAACGCGGCGGATACCGGTGATCCTGATTACGGCCAAGTCCGAAGTTGACTCCCGGATCAAGGGCCTCCAAATCGGCGCGGACGACTACCTTCCCAAGCCGATCAACATGCGCGAGCTCGACGCCCGAATTCGAAATCTCGTCACTGCGGTCAAGTTTCACGAAACGGTCGCGCGGGCCAGAGGCCTTGAGCAACGCATCGAGCAACTCACGCGGAGTTTTGCCGAAGCGCTTGATCTTCGTGATCACTACACAGCCGGTCACTCGCGGGACGTGCTGCAGTTTGGAAGTCTCATTGCCGAAGAGCTCGATATTTCTATGGACAGCATTCTGCAGGAGTCGCTCCTCCTCCACGACATCGGCAAAATCGGAATCCCCGATCAGATTCTGCTCAAGAAGGAGCCGCTCAACGACGAGGAGTGGGAAATTATGAAATCTCACGCCGCCCTCGGCGCGGAGTTCTTGAGAAAATTCGACCACTTTCAGGAAGTAAGCGAAGCCGTTCACGCCCACCAGGAGCACTACGACGGTAGCGGTTATCCGCGCGGTCTTTCGGGCGAGCAGATTCCAATCCAGGCGCGAATCATCGCCGTTGCCGACGCGTGGCACGCGATGACCGAGGATCGCCCCTACCGCTCGGCGCTTTCAACCTCCGCGGCCGTATCCGAGCTCACCGTTAACAAGGGCCGGCAGTTCGATCCGGTGATCGTCGACGCGCTTATCAGGGCGCTTGAACGACGCGGCGAGATATCGGAAGCCGACCTCCAAAACTAGCGCTCGCGCGTATCACCCCGGGACGTCACAAAACGCGGTTTTGCGGCGTACCGGCGATCCAACTCACGATGTTATCAATGACGATACTCGCGCGACGCTCGATCGATTCGGCGGTAGCAAAGGCGACGTGGGGAGTGAGTACCGCGGTTTCGTTCTGAATCAAGGTATCCTCATCGCGAAGCGGCGGTTCAACGTCAAAAACGTCGATCCCGGCTCCGGCGATGCGACCCGATTTTAGTTGTTCGTGCAGATAGGCGTTGTCGACGACGGGACCGCGCGCGGTGTTGATCAGAATCGCGCTGGGTTTCATCAAGTCGAGCATCTTGCGATCGATGAGGTTCTTCGTTTTCGTCGTCAACGGAGTATGGAGCGATACGACATCGCTCTCACTCATCAGGATCTCGAGCGACACGTACTCACCGATCGCGGCAAACGCTTCCTTCTCGCTCCGACTGTAGCCGATCACGCGACAGCCAAACGCGGCGACGACGCGTGCAGTCTGAATCCCGATCGCACCGGTACCGACGACGCCAAACGTTTTGGCGTAGAGCTCGTTCCCGACAAGGCCGTCCTTGGTCTTTTTGGCGCGCGCGCGTGTGTCACAACGCGGGATATTGCGCAGTACCGCGATCGTCAGACCGATCGCCAGCTCGGATACCGCGAAGGTGCAGTAATCGGCGGCGTTGGAAATCGTAATGTTTTGTTTTTTGCAGGCGTCTTGATCGATGTGGTCGATCCCGACAAAAGCGACGGAGATCATCTTGAGCTTTTTACACGCTTCGATCACCTCTCTGCGGAGAGGGTTATTGGCGATAACGATCACGTCCGCGTCTTTCGCGCGGCGAATTAATTCGTTTGTATCGGTCGTCTTCTCGTCGTAAACGGCGATCTCGTGACCGTTGAGTTTTTGAAGAAGGTCGTCGAGCGTCTCTTTTGTTACGCCGAGGGGCTCCAGGATTGCGATGTTCATATAAAACCTCCGGCGCCATTAAAACAGAAAATCGCCGAGTTGACACATCCCCGGCCGGCGCGGGACAGTATCGGAGGGAGGATCGATGGAACGATCATTTGGATTTAATACGCGAGCACTACACGCCGGTCAGCAACCGGATCCGCACACCGGTTCTCGGGCGGTGCCGATCTATCAGACGACGAGCTACGTTTTTGAAGACGTCGACCATGCGGCGAACCTCTTTGCGCTCCAGCGCTTCGGCAATATCTACACGCGGATTATGAATCCGACCACAGCGGCGCTCGAGGAGCGCATGGCATCGCTCGAGGGCGGCGTTGGAGCTCTGGCCGTTGCTTCGGGACACGCCGCTCAGGCAGCCACCATTCTGACCCTGATGCAACAGGGAGACCACATCGTCTCGAGCCGATCGCTCTACGGCGGGACCCATACCCAGTTTGAGCTCTCGTTTCCGCGCCTGGGGATCGAAACGACATTTGTCGATATTCACAACCACGACGAAGTAACGGCGGCGATCACGCCACGCACAAAAGCGCTCTACGCCGAAACGGTGGGAAATCCCCGCGCGGACGTACCGGACCTCGAGGGACTGGCCGCTATCGCTCACGCCCACGGTATCCCGCTTATCATCGACAACACCTTTGCGACGCCGTATCTCTGTCGACCGATCGAATGGGGTGCGGATATCGTCGTCCAAAGCGTCACCAAGTTTGTCGGCGGGCACGGCACAAGCATCGGCGGCGTACTCGTCGATGCCGGTACGTTCCCCTGGGATAACGGCAATTTTCCCGGAATGATCGAACCGAGCCCCGGGTACCACGGCATCCGCTTCTACGAGAGCTTTGGTGAATGGGCCTGGATCATGAAAGCGCGCGTCGAAACGTTACGCGACTACGGAATGTCGATGAGTCCGTTTAACGCGTTTATGTTTCTGCAGGGCCTGGAGACGCTCGCGCTGAGAATGGACCGCCACGTCGCCAACGCTCGGGCCGTTGCGGAGTTTCTCGATAGCCATCCGGCCGTCTCATGGGTTAGTTATCCCGACCTCGAATCGAGTCCCTATCGCGCCAACGCGCAGAAGTACCTACCCAAGGGCGCCGGCGCTGTTTTTACCTTTGGTATCGCCGGCGGAATCGAGGCCGGCCGTCGATTTGTCGAAAGCCTCAAGCTCTTTAGTCATCTGGCCAACGTTGGTGACGCCAAGTCGCTAATCATTCATCCGGCGAGCACCACCCACGCCCAACTGGCGCCGGACGAGCTTGCCGCGGCAGAGGTGACCGAGGATATGCTCCGCATCTCGGTTGGTCTGGAGGAGATCGACGATCTTCTGTGGGACCTCGATCAGGCGTTAGCCGCGGCGCAAAAGGAGAATCCGATTGGCACGCATAATTAACAACGCCGAGGGTCGGATGGATATCCTCCGCCGCTACCGACACATCGATATGGTTGGTCTGAGCTCAAATCCATCGCGACCGAGCCATTTCGCCGCAATCTACATGTTGAGCGAGGGTTTTGACGTCACCCCCGTCAATCCGCGGGAATCGGAGATCCTCGGACACAAAGCGTGGCCGTCGCTCACGGCGATGGCAGAGGGCCTCGGTCGTGCGCCGGAGGTCGTGGACATATTCCGGCGTCCCGCCGAGGTTCCCGCCATTGTCGAGGAGGCGATCGCCCTCGACGCCAAGGTTATTTGGATGCAGCTGGGAATCGAGCACGAGGACGCGGCCAACAAGGCGGTTGCTGCCGGTCTCGACGTTGTCATGAATCGCTGCGTCAAGATCGAACACGCCCGGTTTTTTGGCGGTCTGCACACGATCGGGCTCAATACGGGCGTCATCTCCTCCCGACCGATGCCGGTCAGTCGCCGCAAAGTGACCGACGCCTAAGCGCCTAGACTTATCGGGACAGCCAGCGTTTTCCCCGGCGGACGCACTCCGCCCACCACGACAGACTCGCCTTCCAGTGTTCCCGGTACTTGGCGCCGACGTGCCAGGTTGTTGCCTTGAGGGCGATCGCCCAACCGTCCTGAACAAAGCCGCCGAGCAAGCCCAGCTCCAGCTGGGGACGCCACCATTCATCGTTAAACCGTGCTCCGAGAAGCGTCGCCAGCTCGCTGCGATACGCCTCGAGAACGTCGTCCGGTTTTTGGGCCAAGAACGGGGAGTTGGCGCCGATGTAGCGTCCGAGCTCGACCGACGGCGGCGCGGCGACGGCGAGCTGCCAGTCGACGAGCCCAACGCGTCCGTCCGGTAGCGCCGCGAGATTCGAATGACGAAAATCTCCGTGTACCAGGGTCGCGGGGTACTGCTCCAGGGCGCTCACAAGCGGTGTCGAATCCTCGAGGAGCGCCGTTATTGTATCGACGACGTCCGTCGGACAGATTTCGCGGACGCCTTCCCACCCCTCGATGATCCGCTCGTGTATTCCGGTCGCTGGTTTACCGCGCGCTGCGCTGTCGCGCGCGGTCTCGCGGCGGGCGGTCTCCGGGGCAAACATCGTGTATACGTGGCCGATCTCGCTCAGGTTGTTTTGGTTTTTGTCGCCGGGCGCGTCGGCACGTCCGACGATGCCGATATCTTCGAAGAACGTCGCGTGCAGCGCGGCCATGGCTCGGACAAAGCGCCGGTCCTGTTCAGGGCTAAAGTACGTATCGGTCACAAAATAGTCGCCGATATCGTGCATGAGAATCGCCCAACCGTTCTCGTCCGCGGAGCACGCCACCACCGCCGCGTCGAGAATCGCGGGAAGCCGATCGAGAATGCCGTCCCGCCAGAGCGTCACTGAGCGACATGAATGGTCGTCGGTCGCGCGCATAAGCCAATCCGCATCGTGGTTGAGTCGTTTGAGGACAAAGCGAATCGGAGGGCGCGAAGGTGCAAGTTCGCAGACGACCGATCGCAGCTCGCTACCCGAGTGGGCAAAATCGCCGATGAGGCGTGTGTTTTGTACAGCCACAACCGGCGTGCCGATCACATCGCCCAAAAAATCGGGGGCAAGGAGATCGTCTACCGAGTCAAACGGGAGGTGCACCGGTCCTCCCCGCTTAGCCGTGGTCAAATTGCGGTAGATACTCGGCAAACTCGCGCATCAGATGGTCGAGAACTTCCCGGGCCGTTCCGATGTCGTCGACGTTTGGGTCGAGCAACAACGCCTGCAGCGCGAGATCGCGATCTCCGTGATAACAGGCATCGGTAACGATTGAGCTGTACGCCAGCTCTCGGCGACACAGCTCGGCGATCGGTTCCGGGAGCGGTGGAACGTTGAGCCCGCGCAATCCCATCCCCGAAGATATGCCCGGTACCTCGACGATTGCGCCGTTCGGTAGATTAGGAATCAACCCCTCGTTGGGGAGGTTTAGCTGGTGAATAAAGGTGTTTTGGTTGAAGCAAACGCCTTCGATCACCTCGGGGACACCCTCGCTACGCAGGTTCTTGAGCTGGTCGAGCGGTTCGACCCCGTCGAGAATCTTCTGGGCAAGCTCGCGGCGAACGGCGCGACGAGCGTGATTACCGGTAAAACTCTGCGTATGGAGGCCGTATTTCTCCCACGGCTTTTTTATCGGGTCGTGCACAAACGGTAAAAACTCGCAGAGGTGGCTGTCACTCGGCGTCGGAAAGAGTCCAAAGATATCGAACATCTCGCGGGAAAGCGGTTCAAAACCGGGCCACCCCGCCTCGGGCGGTGCAGTGCGCGCCCCGGCGCCGCTCGCGTCGCGCGAACCAAGCCATCGCTCGCGCAGGAGCGGATAGAGGTCTTCTCCCGTTTGCTTGTCGCGGATGTCGTAGATCCAGGAGAAATGGTTGATTCCGGCCGCCTTGATATCGAGGTACTCAAGGCCGGCTTTCATCAACGGCTCGCGGAAATGGCGGTGCTCGTGGTTTGTATCGATTTTTACGTCGGCGGGAACATCGACGCCGTAGCGATCGCCGAGGAGCGCCATCGCCATTGCGTAACCCCAGAGGAGCTGGTGGCACATACCCACCGAGCGAATCGAGGTATACCGTTCAATCGCAAGTGTAAGGCGAATCAACGGATTGACGTAGTTGAGGTAGAGTGCGTTGGGGCAGAGCTCTTCCATATCTTTGGCGATGTCCACGATAAGCGGGAGGTTGCGCGCGGTATGGGCAAATCCGCCGGGGCCCGAGTTTTCGGCGTATGGTTGATGGATCCCGTGCTCGCGTGGAATCCGCCAGTCCTTCTCCCAGACCTCTTCGCGAGGCCCTACCTGCACGGAAACGATGACAAAGTCCGCCCCGGGGAGCGCGCCACGTCGATCCGAGGTGCTCCGGATCGTCGCTTCGGCGCCCCATTCGAGGTTCATTTTTTCGGCGAGCTTGGTCATGAGCTCGAGGGGGACCTCGTCGATATCGACGAGCTCGAGTTCAACGCCCTTCATCCGTTCTGAGCGGAGGATCGCCGAGATTGCGCGTTGCCCAAATACGGCGCTTCCGGCGCCGATGATCACTATCTTTGGAGGTCTCATGGATCTCTCCCTTTTCGATTTATTTATTTTCTGAAAGAAACTATATTATCGTGGCCAGTCTCAGCTGTCAACGATCTCTCACTCAGCCGTCCGCGTCTCGCGAACGGATCAGTTCATCGCGGCGATCGGCGAGAACAGCTCAAGGATACGCCGCTCGAGATCGACGCCAAACGGGGGGACGCCGTAGCCCGCGACGAGAAAAAACGGACTGGCGTCGGGGAGCGTATCGCGATCACCAACTATCCAGTTGGCGACCTCGACAGGTCGACCGTCTCTGTCGTAGCCGATGTAGAACGTGTAACCTTCGTCGGTATCCTCGTAGCGGACGATGATCTCGGACAATCGCCCACCGCTCTCTACGTATTCAATCGACTCGGGCAGCGGTCCCTCGTCGCTGATCCACGTCGCCTGACGGTAGCGACCGGCTGCGTCGAGCGAGGATCGATCAAATTGATACTCTCCGAGACGATCGCGATCGCTCCCAAAACCGTAGAACTGGCGGATCGAAACGAGATCGCCGTCGTCGCGAATGATCTCGCTTTCCGTTCCGCCTCCCCACGCGATCGGGGATCCGCCTTCCGTGTAGGAGACAAATGAGAGGAGGCCGCGTTCGTAGCGATAGGTACCGCTGTCTGCATGGACGTGACGAAGGCCCTTCCCGTCGAGAATGTACGTATCCGCCGTCCAACCGGTAAGTTCGTCCGCCGCCTTACGAAAGCGTATCAGGCTTACCGCTTCCCGCTCAAAATCAACGAGAAATGCGTGGTCGGCGTCGGGAATCAACCAAAGCGGATCACCCAATCCGACGGCCCGATGGAGATATTCCGGCGCTTGCGAATAGACGGTAAAACAGGCGACAAACAGAACGACGGCGAACAAGCTGCGCATATAATTCCCCAATCCTCTCCTCAGGTTAGATGGAAGCGGTACGCCGGTCAATCGGAAGGAATTTGTGCGGCCAGTTTTTCGGCACGTTTTTGTCGTCATCGATCCCGTGATACTCTGGGTCTCCAACTCTTTAAGTGAGGTTAACGGCGATGGTAATCCCTAGAACGATGAAGGCGGCCGTCCTGATCGGGCACGGCGGCGTCGATCGCCTTGAAATACAAGAGGTTCCGGTCCCACGCGTCGGCGACACCGATGTGCTCATCCGTATTGCCGCCGCCGGTGTGAACAACACCGACATCAACACGCGAATTGGCTGGTATTCCAAAACCGGCGGATCGGCCGAGGACGCCGGTTGGGGTGGCGACGCGATTGCGTTTCCGCGGATTCAAGGTGCCGACGTTTGCGGTCACATTGCGGCGGTCGGCTCAGGGGTCGATCCGGCCCGGATCGGTGAGCGGGTTATCGTCGAGCCGGTCATCCGCGAACGCGGCGCTGTACCTCTTACCAAACCGCAATACCTTGGATCCGATTGCGACGGCGGCTTTGCCGAGTTTGTCGTCGTTCCGGCGGCAAACGCGGTAGCGATCCGGAGCGAACTGAGCGATGTCGAACTCGCTTCGTTTCCCTGTTCCTACTCGACCGCGGAAAACCTCCTCACGAGGGCCGGCGTTGTCGCCGGCGACGTCGTTCTGGTGACCGGCGCGTCCGGCGGCGTGGGATCCGCGGTTATCCAATTGGCCCTGGCGCGCCGCGCTGTTGTTTTCGCGGTCACAAGTGCGGGCAAGATGGAGCGGGTTGCCCAACTCGGTGTACAGCGCGTTATCGATCGAAACGATAACTTGATCGCCGCGCTCGGTTTCAACAGCGTCGACGTCGCGATCGACCTCGTCGCGGGAGAGCGTTTTCCCGACCTTCTCGAACTGGTAAAGCCGTTTGGTCGTTACGCCGCCTCCGGAGCAGTGGGCGGCCCGCTCGTCGAGCTCGACGTCCGGACGCTCTATCTCAAAGATCTCACCCTTATCGGGTGCACGATCATCGGATCGGAAGTATTTGGGCAATTGGTCGAAAGGATCGAGAACGCTGAGATTAAACCGCTCGTCTGGCGATCTTACCTACTCGAGGATATAGCAACAGCCCAGGAGTCGTTTGGCACCCACGAGCACGTCGGCAAGATAGTCCTCACGGTACAACGATAAGCGATCGAGGAGCCGACCTCGCGAGATAGTTGTTTTTATATCTCCAGATCGTCACACACTTTAGAGCGATTCTACCGCGCCGACGAGATTAGTGCGCGAGAGAGTGGAATCCCTAAAAATAAAATCTTACACTTAAGCTGCGCGGCTGATGCGCGTGATTACCGGGTAGAGGTTTGCATGATCAGGGATGGCAAACGGAGGCCGCGGCGTCGGCTTCGAGTACTAAAAAAACGAATCGCCCGCCGTCTATCTCTTTCGACCAAGCTTACTCTTTCTTACGTTGGTGTCGTCGGTTTTTCCTTGGCCGTACTGGCCACCGCCTACGTCGCAATCACGACGAGCGTTGTCAGGCGGTTTTCACGTGAAGAAGCCTACGAGGTCGTCGAGGTCGTCATCTCCACGTTAGAGTACGCGGTCCTCATGGAAGACGAGGCTGCGTTGCGCTCTTCGGCGGAAGCGGCCGAGCGTTACATCAGGTCACTTGTGGCACAGGCGCAGGACGGGACTCTCGACGAGGCGACCGCCCAGGAACGGGCAAACAATTTTGTCGCCCGCGAAACGATCGGCGAGACAGGGTACTACTTTATCTTTGACGAGTCCGGCAATTTTATTCATCATCCGTATGAAGAGATCAGCGGGCGCAACTTTTCCGATTCGCAGATATTTTCCGAGATAAACGACGGCAAAACCTACATCGAATACCTCTGGGCCAATCCGTCCGATACGGCGCCGCGACCAAAAACGGCGTACGTAACCTACGTAGAGGAATGGGGTTGGTACGTGTGTGCAAGCGACTACAAGATGGGTTTGTTCTCGCGCGTTCCGCAGGCTCGAATGAGGCGCCTGCTCTCTCAACTCGTCCATGGCGGCATCACGAGTCTGGTACTCCGGGACGAGCTAGGGCAGATCGAAGTCGGTTCCTCGACCCATTCCCCCGGAGAACTCGATCGGCCGATCGAACCAAACATCCATCGTCACCGAGTCGACGGCGGAGACCGTTTTCAATACATCGTAAACGAACAGCTCGATGAGTATGGACTGTACGTTTCAGCGGTCGTCGATCTACAGATACACGACGAAATGATCGAGGCGCATTGGACCTACCTTCTCATTGCCTTGGGAGCGGTATCGATAGTGTTAATCGGCTTGAGCATCGCCGTCTCTCGTCGCGTATTTGGCCCCCTTGAACGGGTTACCGCACGGCTATTGTCACGCCTCGGGAGTCCCGCCGCCAATCCGGCGCCGAAAGACGAAATCTCTTCGCTTGTCGCCCAGCAGATGCGCGCGATTTACGCGTTGGAAAAGGAAAGAAAAGAACGAAGCCGTGCCGAGTACGATCTGTCGATCGCTGAGGCGGCGTTCACTTCTACCGCCGAGGGTGTCTGTGTTACCGACAGCGAAGGAACGATCATCAGGGTTAACGACGCGTTTACGCGGCAGACCGGATTCTCCGCCGCCGAGGCGCTGGGCGAGAATCCGCGGATCCTCAAATCCAGCCGACACAGCGATCAGTTTTATACCGATATGTGGAACCAACTCCGCTGCGGCGGGGCCTGGTCGGGGGAAATTTGGAACAGGCGCAAGGACGGAACCGAATACCCCGAACTTCTCTCGATCGTTAAGATCGAAGGACAAACCGAAAACGCGGGCGACTACGTTGCCGTTTTTCGCGACATCACCGAGATAAAAGACGCCGAGAACCGACTACAGCACCTCGCGACGCACGACGAATTAACCGGCCTCCCCAACCGGAGCCTGCTCGAGGCGATGGTAGAGAAAACCCTCCGGTCCCAGGATCGCACTCCTACCTCTTCGGCGGTTTTGTTTATCGATATCGACGATTTTAAAGATGTCAATGACAGCTTTGGGCACGTATCTGGAGATCTGCTCCTCCGCTGGGTTGCCGCGCGTATCAAGTACCAAGTCCGTCCGGAGGACACTGTGGCGCGTTTCGGGGGAGATGAGTTTGTCGTGTTTCTGCGCAACGTAGGCGACGAAGAACAGGCCGCACAGGTCTCCGAACGCATAATCCGGGCGGTCGGCAAGCCGTATAGACTCTTAGGACACCGCCTTAAAAGGACCGTGAGTATCGGCATCGCCGTCAGTTCCTTGTCCGTTGATTCGCCGATTAAGCTTCTACAGAACGCAGACGCGGCGATGTACGAGGCCAAGAAGGATCGAAAAAACGGCTACCGTTTTCACGATCCGAGCCTGAACCAAAAAGCGCATAATCGTATTGCGATGCGAGAACGCGTTCTCCACGCAATCCGGAACAACGAGCTGACGATCGCCTACCAGCCGATCCTCTGCCTCAAAACCAACAGGGTCGTGGGCGCTGAGGCGTTGGTACGTTGGATCAGAAACGGGGATCTCGTTCCACCCGGCGATTTCCTTCCGTACGTCGAGCACACTTCGGCGATTACAAAACTCGATTTATGGATACTCGAGCACGCGCTTCAAGACGTGAGCGAGAATCCTATACTACCGCCGGACTTTTTTGTGTCGGTCAACGCGGCCGCAATCGACCTCACCAATGACAGCTTTGTCGATTCCGTAGCTACGTTGCTGGAACGGTCCGGAATAAGCCCGCAATCGATTCGGCTCGAAGTGACCGAATCGGCGGCAATTCGCAATTTCGAAAAAGCTCGATCGACGATCACCCGGATTCGGGCACTTGGCGTTCGCGTATACCTCGACGACTTTGGCGAAGGTTACTCATCGATTCGCTACCTGAGAGAGTTTGGGGTCGACGCAGTAAAGCTGGATCGCTCCTACGTGACTGGAATTCCCGCCTCCGACGCGTCAAGGTCGCTCGTGAGCGGATTTGTTCAGCTCGCGCACGGTATCGAGCTGTCGGCGATTATCGAGGGCGTAGAAACGCCGACACAGTTGACGTTTCTAAAGGAATCGCGCGCCGACTTTGCGCAAGGATTTATAATCGGGAAACCCGGACCGATCGGTAACCTGGTAGATCTATTTCGGTCGGGCGGTTTGGTGATAGTTCCGGAAGCTTCCTAATCCGACGACCCAAGCCTGTCCGTCGGACCTAAAAAAACGCCTCCGATCGGATGCGATCGGGCGAAAAGCCCAGTTCAAGCAGCGGCTGGACGATCGCCCCGATAAAACGCGGCGGTCCGCACACCCGGATGCGCGTCGTCGGATGGTTTACCACCGGAGAGAGCTCGTGTTCCAAGAACACGCGATCAATTCGGGGCTCATATGCCGTAAACCTGGTTACGACCCGATCCCGATAGCGGTCAAAGCGATACAGACGTTCGGGCGTACGTGCGCTGACGAGAAAGACGAGTGGCGTCCCAACGCCACTATCACGGTGGTGATCGGCAATCGATACCAAGGGTGTCACGCCGGCGCCCCCGCCGATAAGGACAAGCGGACCGTCGTCCTCCGGCGCCCACCCAAATGCAACTCCGGTCGGACCGCGCAACTCGAGCGCGGATCCCGGCGCAAGAGCGGCGAGACGCGGGGTGAGCATTCCGCTACGAAGCACAGAAATGCCGAACTCCAGCGTATCCCGTCCGAGCGGACTCGAGGCGATCGAGAACTTGCGCGAGAGGATTTCGCCGGGAAAACGAATCTCATAGTGCTGTCCCGAGCGGTGGGGAAACCACTCGTCGGGCTTGACGACAAGCGCGACCATCTCGTCAGCAGCGTCTTCGACCGCGACGACGCGGGCAGGTCGCCAGTTATGACGGTTCATTCCAGTACCGTTACCTCATCGCCGACGTGGACAACGCCGACCGATTCGTGGACGACTTTACGTCCAAATCGGGTTCCCATCGGACCGGCCCGATACGACTCGAGAGTCTCCATCGGCTCGACTCCCTTGACGCCGGTCTCCTGATCCACGGTCGGAATCTCGCAGCGAATACAGTCTTTGACCAGGTGAAAAACCAAACCGTTTATCGAGATACGCTTCCAGCTGTCTTCCGCGAATGCGTCCCCACCGCTGACGACAAGGTTGGGCCGAAAACGATTCATCGCCACCGGGGTCTCCAAACGCGAATTGAGGTCATCGAGTGACCCCTCACCGATCAGCATCAGCGGTGACGAATCGGCAAAATCGACCCCGGCGTCGGGTCCCAACGCCCGATACGCTTCGCCGAGCCGACGTTGATGTTGGTCGCTCATCCGAACCAAACGGCAGGGGCGGCCGAGGAAGTCGGAAAGCTCGTTCGCCGCACGATCCCCCTGGTCAACAGCTTCGCACTGCGTGTCCCAGATCGTTACGCTTCGCGTCGAGCCGTTGTGTTTAATCGGTACATCAAATGGTTCCGCTCCCGGTATCGCAATAGACAGGGTCTCCGGATGAGCTACGACCGCAATCTGCGCCATCGCCGGAAACTGCCGTTGAGTCACAAACATCGAGTCTTCGTCGATGATCAACCATTTGCGGTCGTAGTCAAAACCGGGACGTACAAGCGCCGCTTGTTGGGGGTACATCGCTCCGGCCGACTTTATCGGGTAGACGGCGATCTGGGAGAGAACAAGAGCCATTTGTTTTTGTACCGAGTGGCTATCGATCCGTCAATCGCCGCTCGACGAGCCACGCGACTATCTATTTGTTCTTTATGATCGCAAAACGTTCAAAAAATGCTTGGCTTATAGCAAAACCAATCATATAATCGAAAGAAACGGGACAAAGATCAAACATCTGCATCCCGTACCATACCAAGGAGCGGGCAATGGACGTTTCAAAGATTACCAAAGACAAGTGGCTTCACGACGTGTTTCCCGAATGGGGATCATGGCTCAACGAGGAGATCGAAGAGGAAGAGGTACAGCCCGGGACGTTTTCGATGTGGTGGCTCGGGTGTACCGGTGTCTGGATCAAATCCCAAGGCAACGCAAACATCCTCGTCGACTATTGGACAAAGAGCGGTAAACGCACGCGCAAAAACAAATTGATGCGCAAACAACACCAACACCAACGGATGATTGGCTGCGTTGCGTTGCAACCAAACCTGCGAAACGCGCCGGTTGTGCTCGACCCCTTCGAAATACGCACCGTGGACGTTGTGATGGCAACCCACGACCACGGCGACCATATCGATCCGTACGTCGCGGCGGCGGTCCTCCAGAACTGTGCGCCGCACGTCCCGTTTATCGGCCCGCAGTCCTGCGTCGATCTGTGGACCTCGTGGGGGGTACCTAAGGAGCGCTGTCGCGTTGTAAAACCGGGCGACACGGTGCAGATAAAGGACGTTGAGATCGTCATCCTCGACTCCTTTGACCGGACAGAGTTGGTGACGGCGCCGGAGGGGATGGTTCTCAAAGACAAACCAGTCCGCGAAATGGAGAAAATCGCCGTCAACTACCTGTTTAAGACGCCCGGCGGTTCGCTCTACCACGGCGGCGATTCGCACTACTCCAACTATTTCGCCAAGCACGGTAACGAGTACGACATCGACGTCGCGCTCGGAGCCTACGGGGAGAACCCCCGTGGAATGACCGACAAAATAAACGCCTCGGACATGCTCCGGATGGCGGAATCGTTAAAAACCTCGGTCGTGATCCCGGTACACCACGACATCTGGACCAACTTTATGGCCGATCCGCAGGAACTCCTCGTGTTGTGGCGCATGAAGAAAGATCGACTCAAATACCAGTTCAAACCGTTTATCTGGCAGGTCGGTGGTAAGTTTACCTGGCCAAACGATAAAGACGACCTTGAGTTTATGTTCGATCGCGGATTTCATGACGCGTTTGCGATCGAACCGGATCTCCCGTTTAAGTCGTTGCTCTAGCCGCCTCGTTACTTTCGCCGCCTGATGGAGGTATATTTGGCGGGAGAACCGAGAGACGACGATGGGAAGCAACTCGATATCAACAAAACGTCGGAACGCAATCATGGCGCGCCTCAGCAATGCGGGGCGCGTCAGCGTAAACGACCTTAGCCGTGACTTTGACGTTTCCAGCATCACGATACGCCGCGATCTCGATGTTCTGAGTAGCGAAGGCTTGCTCGAACGCGTTCACGGCGGTGCGCTGGTAAAGATCCGCCAACCAAACGAGCTCCTCTTTTCGGAGAAGGGTCACACAAACATCCCGGAGAAAGAGGCGATCGGGAGAGTCGCCGCGGGTATGCTCAAGGACGGTGACACCGTTCTGCTCAACGGCGGTTCGACCACGCTCGAGGTAATTAAACATCTCAACAACAAAAAAGTCCGTGTGATCACCAACAACGCCGCGGCGATTAGCGTTCCGCGCGATCCCGATGTCGAGCTCATCGTCGTCGGAGGGGAGCATCGCGGCTCGTCGCACTCACTTGTCGGAGACCTCGCGGTGTCGACGCTCTCCCAGGTCTACGGGACCTGCGCGATGCTGGGGACTAACGGAATCGATCCCGAACACGGCTTGACCTCCTCCGTCTATCAGGAGACAAGCGTCAACCGTGCAATGATCGAGCGCACGCGGGGTTCGGTTATCGTCCTTGCCGACCACACAAAGATCGGTGTCGTTTCAAACTTTGAAACAGCCACGATCGATCGAATCACGACCCTCATAACCGATGATTTGATCGATTCTCCGATGATCGAATCTTTTCAGAACAGCGGCGTAGAGGTTCTAACCGCGCATACCGAACGATAAAACGATCAAAAAGAACACAAATAGTGCTCTTGTTGAGTATTTTTTTCTTGCGTTCTGCTCATACCCAGGTTACGATTCACTATCACACTAACGAAGATCGTTAGACACGCCGGTGTCGCGGTCGATCAAGGAGACGCTGATGGTCGAAATCTTTCTGGAATTCGTCAACAAGTTTCTGGGACGAGCGCCGCTCCTCCTCGGAACGGTCACACTCATCGGGTATCTGCTTCTAAGGCAGCCACGAAAAGCGATCCCGGGCTTTATCAAAGCCTACGTCGGTTTTCGCATCCTGCAAGTCGGTGCTGGAGGACTCGTCGGTACTTTTAGGCCGATCATCGACAGCGTTCGCGAACGATTTGGCGTTTCCGCGCTTGTTATCGATCCGTACTTTGGTCAGGCGTCAGCGACCGAGGGTCTGGATGTGTTTGCGTCACTGCAATTCGTCGGCTATGTGATGATCATCGCCTTTGCGTTTAACATCGCGCTTGTCGCTCTGCGTAAGTACACCAAGATTCGTGTGTTGTTTATCACCGGGCACATCATGTACCAACAGTCCGCGGTTCTTCTCTGGGCGGTATACTGGGTTATCCAGGGCGGTACCGGACAACCAGTTTCGCCGTTACTGTGGATCGTCTGTGGTCTACTCATCGGTACGTACTGGTCGGTCGCATCAAACCTCACCGTTGAACCGACGCAGCACGTGACCAACGGTGCGGGATTCAGCCTCGGTCACCAGCAGATGTTCGGCGCATGGTTTGCCTATCACATCGCCAAACGAATCGGCGGTAACAGCAAGAGCGTCAACGACCACGAAGGATCGGGACTCTCTGCGTTGCTCAACGACAACGTCGTCGCCAACACCGTACTCATGACCGCCTTTGTTGGTATAATCATGATAATTCTGGGACGCGATAGTTTTTCGTACAACGAGTCGCAGTACTACTTTGCCACCTACATCTTTGAAACGACTGCGCTCTTTGCCGTCTACATCGCAATACTCCAGATGGGTGTACGTATGTTTGTCGCCGAGTTGACCGCATCGTTCCACGGAATCTCGGATCGCATCCTTAAAGGTGCCGTACCCGCAGTTGACTGCGCGGTCACCTTTGGTTTTTCACCCAACGCGCCGAGCTTTGGATTTATGTTTGGATTCTTCGGGCAGATGATCGCGATCGTTACGCTGATTGTCGTCGGCTCACCGGTCGTCATTCTCGCGGGCTTTATAAGCTTGTTCTTTGACAACGGAACCCTCGCGGTCTACGCCAACGCTTCGGGCGGACGCCGTGCAGCGGCGATCATCCCGTTTGTTTCCGGACTGATCCAGGTCTTTGGCTCTGCGGCGGTCCTCACCGTCCTGCGTGACAGTCCCAACGTTGTTGGTTGGATGGGTATGTTTGACTGGGCGACTCTGTGGTCAGGTACCGTACTCCTTACCGATGTACTCGGTATTATCGTACCGATTCTGTTGATCCCGGCTCTGCTGGTGATCCCGCAGATTCAGTACCGACGCCAGAAGGAGAACTACTTTACGACGATGCGCGCCGATCTCTAGAGATCGATCGCATCTACATTTATGGCGGGGCGGTCAAGCGGCCGTCCCGCACAATTTCCCTCACAGAGGAGGTGTTCTGTGAAACTATTAGCGATTTGCGGAAACGGGATGGGCACAAGCCTGGTTATCAAACTCAAGGTAAAGAAGTTCCTTGAGGCGAACGACATCAACGCCCAGGTCGAGTCGTGCTCACTCGGCGAGGCATCGGGGTATTTGGCAACGGGGATCGATATTGCGATCTGCTCGCAACAGCTTGTGTCCGGAATCTCCGCTCCCGAGCGGACTCACGTACTCGGACTAAAGAACCTCATGGACGAAAACGAGTTCGGACCGGCGATCCTCAGTCTGATCGAAGAACACAAGCTGACATAAGCTTGGTAGGAAAGAAATCATGAACTTTGTCGAGCACCTGCTTTCACGTAATGCGATAGCGATAAAACAGACCGTCCCCGATTGGAAAGCGGCGGTCAAGATCGGAACCGATCTCCTTGTAGAGGCGGGAACTATCGAGCCGCGCTACTACGACGCGATCGTGAGCGGCACCGAAGAACTCGGCCCCTACTACCTCCTGGCACCCGGTTTGGCGATGCCGCACGGACGTCCCGAGGAGGGTGTGCTTGAAAACAGCTTTGCGCTTGTCACCCTTGCCGAGCCCGTGAACTTCGGCGATCCGGACAACGACCCCATCGATATTCTGATTACCCTCGCGGCGCGGGATGCCAAAACGCAAAACGAGGAAGCGATCGTTCAGGTCGTCACAATTTTTGATGACGACGCATTTATTGAGTCCCTCCGTTCGGCCCAAACCAACGAGGAAGCGCGCGCGATTCTCGCCGCGATCCAGGAGTAATCAATGGCAGTACCGTTGCTACAGGTCGCCCTCGACAACCTTGACCTATCCGAGGCGCTCGCCTCGACGCGGGTGCTGGCACCCGAATTGGACGTCGTCGAGGCGGGAACCCTTTTATGCCTCGCCGAAGGCAAAAAGGCGATCGGCGTTCTCCGTACTCTCTACCCGGACAATCTGATCTGTGCCGACCTCAAAGTAGTCGATGCCGGCGGTGAACTCGCCGAAATGGCCTGCGCTCAAGGCGCCAACTGGGTGACCGTGATGTGCAGCGCGGCCAATGCGACAAAGGCAAAGGCGCTCGCGGCGGCCAAGAAGTACCAAGCGGATATCCAGATCGAACTATTTGGCACCTGGACCTTTGAGGACGCAGCCGAGTGGAAGAAGCTCGGTATCACGCAGGTAATCTACCACCAGAGTCGTGACGCCCTTAACGCCGGAGGAAGTTGGGGCGAGGAAAACATGAAAGTCGTTCGTGAGCTCGCGTCGATGGGTCTCGACGTTTCGGTCACCGGTGGGCTTACCCTGGAGACGCTCCAGCTCTTCGCCGGAATCAACGTCAAATGCTTTATCACCGGACGAAGTCTTCGGAACGCAGACGACCCCGCCGCGGAGGCGCGGGCCTGGAAAGCGGAAATCGCCCGGTACTGGTCATAAGGCACACGAGCGGGCAGGTATAGATGTACGACCTTACGCGTCCGGCGCTTGGAATTTACGAGAAAGCACTCCCGCCAACTGACTCGTGGGACGAGCGACTCAGTTTGGCGTCGCGTGCCGGCTACGACTTTGTCGAAATGTCGGTTGATGAGAGCGACGCTCGCCTCGCCCGCCTTACCTGGAGTAGCGAAGAGCGCGCGGCGTTTCGGGATGCCGTCGCCACTACCGGGATACGCGTCCCGTCGATGTGCCTCTCGGGGCATCGCCGATATCCGCTCGGAAGTCAGGACAAAGAGACGAGAGACCGCGGCCGCGACGTTATGAAGCGCGCTATCGAGCTGGCGGTCGACCTCGGTATCCGGACGATTCAGCTTGCCGGGTACGATGTCTACTACGAGGTCGGGAGCGCGGCGACGCGCGCAGACTTTGTCGAGGGACTACGAGAGGCGGTTCTGTGGGCGTCAAAAGCGCAAGTAATGCTCAGTATCGAGATCATGGACCATCCGTTTATGAACTCGATCAGCCGTTTTCTCGATCTCTGGGCCGAGGTTCCGTCGCCATGGCTTACGGTCTACCCCGACATCGGGAACCTCTCCGCCTGGGGGAACAACATCCAACAGGAACTATCACGCGGAATCGACAAGATCGCCGCCATTCATCTCAAGGATACCAAGCCGGTTACCGGCACGGACGGCGGTCAGTTTAAGGAAGTACCGTTTGGCGCCGGCTGCGTCGATTTTGTCGGCTTTTTTCGGATTCTCAACGAGCTCAAGTACACAGGGGCACTGATGATAGAGATGTGGACCGAGTCGGCAAGTGATCCGATCCAGGAAGTCATCAACGCCCGCGAGTGGATCGCCGCCCGCATGGCCGAAGGGGGATACTCGCCATGGTAGAAGCGCTCAAACAACGGGTCCTCGAGGCAAATCTTGAACTTCCACGCTACGGCTTGGTCACCTTTACCTGGGGCAACGTGAGCGAGATCGATCGTGAACGCGAGCTCGTCGTTATTAAGGCGAGCGGCGTGCCCTACGAGGGAATGACAACCGATGACATGGTGGTTGTAGATCTTGACGGGACGGTGGTCGAAGGTACGCGCAAACCATCTTCGGACACGCCTACGCATCTCGAACTCTACCGTGAGTTTTCGACGATCGGCGGGATCGTCCATACCCATTCGTCGTGGGCAACGTCGTGGGCTCAGGCGGGAAAACCGATTCCCGCGCACGGCACAACACACGCCGACTACTTTTTTGGCGAGGTCCCGTGCACACGGCCGCTCACCGCCGAGGAGATAAACGGGGCCTATGAGCACGAGACCGCCCGGGTAATCGTTGAGACGTTCAACAACCGGAACATCGATCCGGTCGACATGCCGGGCGTCATCGTATGCGAGCATGGACCGTTTACCTGGGGCGCCGACGCCAACGACGCGCTCCATAACGCCGTTGTCCTTGAGGAGATAGCCAAGCTCGCCCATCGGATGCTTGCAATTGCTCCCGACAAACAAGCGATCAGCGACGTCCTGCTCACCAAACACTTCAGGAGAAAACACGGACCCAACGCCTACTACGGGCAATAACACATTGAGGAGAAAACGCGATGGTAGCTGCAGAAGTCGAAATCACGAATCCCACCGGATTGCACACTCGCCCCGGTAAGCAGTTTGTCCAGGAAGCCAAAGGCTTTGTCTGTGATATCCGCGTCAAAAAGGGCGATGCCGAAGCCAATGCCAAAAGCCTCATGAAGATGCTCAAAATCGGCGTTTCCCAGGGTGACCGGATTACGATCGAGTGCGACGGAGAGGATGAAGAAGTCGCTCTGACGGCGCTCACCGACTTTGTCGCCGCCCTCACCGACTAGCGGATAATCGCATGAAAGAGCTCAGTGGAATTGCCGCTTCTCCCGGTGTGGCGCATGGCCCGATCTATCTCTTTGCTCACGAGGAGCTTGTCGTCGATCGCACGTCGATACGCCCTGAGGAGAGTGTAGCGGAGATCGCGAGATTTCTCGACGGACGGAAGACCGCGGAGGAACAGGTTCGCGCGATTCACGCGACCGCACTCAAGACGCTCAGCGAGGACGAGGCCGAGGTGTTTGAGGGACATATCGAGCTCCTTATCGATGAAGAGCTCGAGGCCGAGGTTCGCGAGCGCATCGAGAAAGACCTCCTTCCGGCGGAAACCGCCGTGGACCTCGTTGTCGCCGAGAACGCGGCGGACATGGATCAACTCGAAGACGAGTACATGCGCGAACGGGCCGCCGATCTACGTGATATCGGCAAACGCCTTGTCTACGCGATAGCCGGAGTACAGCTTTCCGATTTTAGTAGTATCGAATCGCCGGTCATAATCGTTGCCGACGATCTCACGCCCTCTGAAACCGCCCAAATGGATCGAAACAAGATCCTTGGATTTGTCACGGCCAGCGGAGGGAGAACCTCGCACGCGGCGATCATGGCGCGGAGTATGGAGATACCAGCGGTCGTCGGTTGCGGCACCGCGATCGAGGAGATCGCTCACGACGCATCGATAATGATCGACGGCGCGGAAGGTCGCGTTGTTGTCGATCCGGACGATAAAGCGCTCGAGATGTTTAGAAGAAAGGCGGCGGAACTTGCCCATGAAGCCGACGAGCTCTCCCGACTCGTTGACCTCCCGGCCACCACGACCGACGGTCATCAGGTTGAGCTCGCGGCCAACATCGGAACGGATGCCGACGTAGCCGGCGCGTTAAAACACGGCGCCGAGGGGATCGGACTGTTCCGGACCGAGTTTCTTTACATGGACAAGCCCTCGATGCCGACCGAGGAACAGCAGTTTACGGCGTACCGTAGCGTTGTCGAGGCGATGCAGGGCCGCCCCGTAATCGTCCGGACGATCGATATCGGCGGCGATAAGGGGCTCGATTACCTCGAGTTTCCACCCGAGCTCAACCCCTTTCTCGGATGGCGGGCGATCAGAATGTGTTTCGACCAGCCCGAGGTGCTCCACACGCAGTTGCGGGCGTTGCTCCGGGCGAGCGCCTTTGGCAAGGTACGCATCATGTTTCCGATGGTGATTTCCGTCGAGGAGGTCAGGCGCCTAAAGGCGATTATTCAGACGGTCAAGGACGAACTTGCCGCCGAGGAGATCGCGTTTGACGACGAAGTTGAGATCGGCGTTATGATTGAAACGCCTGCCGCGGCGGTCATCGCTGGTTTTATTGCGCGCGAAGTCGACTTTATGAGCATCGGGACAAACGATCTGACGCAGTACACGCTCGCGGTCGATCGGGGTAACGAACGGATCGGACATCTCTACAACCCATTTCATCCCGCGGTGATACACCTCATCTCGGCCGTCGTACAAGCGGCGCATAATGCGGGGATCTGGGCGGGGATGTGCGGCGAGTTTGCCGGAAACGAAAAGGCGACTCCCCTTCTCGTCGGCCTTGGTCTCGACGAACTCAGCATGAGCGCTCCGTCGATCTCCCACGTTAAACGAGTCGTCCGGGAGATCTCTGCCGTTGACGCGCGCGCACTTGCCGAAAAGGCGCTTACGCTGAGTACCGTCGCTGAGGTTGAATCGCGCGTGACCGGGAGCTAGCGCCGGCCGAATTTAGGGGCGACTAGTCCGGAACGGCGGGGACGACACATACGCGATTGCGCCCACCATTCTTGGCTTGGTACAAGGCGGCATCGGCCCGAGTGAGCGCGTTGCCAAGATCCTCGCCGCCTCTGATTGCCGAAGCGCCGATGCTGATTGTGAAGTTTATCGATCTGCCGTCGTCGAGCGCTATGTCGAGTTCGGAGATCGAACCGCGGAGCTTCTCGGCGACTCTGAGCGATTGACCTTCGTCGACGTTGGCGAGGAGTATCGCAAACTCTTCGCCGCCAAAACGGCCGGTCAGGTCGCCGTCCCGTAAACTGCTCGAAAGCATTTCTCCAAGCTTGGTCAACGCCAGGTCACCGGCGTCGTGCCCGTATTCGTCGTTGATCTGTTTAAAGTGGTCGATGTCGAGCATGAGCACGACGACCTGGAAGCCGGCGCGGTCGGCGTTGGCAATGATCGGTCGAGCGGCGCTCGCAAAACCGCGTCGATTGGCGAGACCGGTCAACGGATCTATGTTGGCTTCCCGCATTAACTCGAGCTGTTTGACCTTGAGGTCGGTAAGATCGCGTTCAATCGCCGCGTAGTAACTGAGATTGCCAAAAATGTCGTAGAGCGGGTGAATGGTGAGGTCGAGCCAGTACTCGGTTCCATCTTTGGCGTAGTTGAGAATCATCTCATGAACCGGCTCTTTGTTCTCGAGCGCGGTCCGAATCCGCTCGCGTGCTAACGGATCGGTGCGGGGTCCTTGCATGATCCTCGGCGTTTCACCGACAACCTCCTCACTACTATAGCCGGAAATCTTGGTGAACGCTTCGTTGACGTACACGATTCGCGGTCCCGGAAGGTCGATGGGAGTCGCTTCCGTGACGATAACCGCGTCTGACGCCCGCGCGACAATTTGTTCAAAATCGATCGCACGGCGTTGTAGGCTAACGTCGATAAACAGCAACACAACCTGTGAAAGCTCGCCGGAGCTATCAAACTCGGGGAAACCGTTTACGAGAATCCAGGTCACCGCAGTTCGAGATCCATCGATGACACCGATCACCTCATTGGCGACCGGCTTCCCCGAGGAGATCACCTTGTTTACCGGGTAGTCTTCGGCGGCGAGGACCGTTCCATCATCGCGGATAAAGCGCCACTGCGGATCCATAACGTCTCGGCCCTCAATCTGCGCCCGACTCATTCTCAGGATATCGAGCGTGCGGTCATTTACGTACAAGACCTTCGTGTCGGGGGCGTGGACGGCGATACCACAAGGCATGTTCTCGAGCAGACGGCTTGCGTCAATCGCGCGGAGATTCACATTAACTAATGATAGGCTCGCGGAATCTCGTTTGCAAGCAAGGGTCGTTAGGCGTCGTCCTCGCTTAACATAAGCTCGTCGTTCTCGAGGTCGGCATGCCGGATCTCGTGGAACTTGTCGACGAGTTTCTCGATCGTAAGTTGCTTTTTCTCCTCTCCCGATACGTCAAGAATTATCTCGCCGCGATCCATCATAAGGAGGCGATTCCCGTACTTTATCGCTTGGCCCATGTTGTGGGTGATCATCATGCTCGTCAACTTGTACTCCGCGATAAACCGCGAGGTCAAATCGAGCACGATCTGGGCGTTCTTGGGATCAAGTGCGGCGGTGTGCTCGTCGAGGAGAACAAGGGACGGCTGGGAGAGCACCATCATCAACAAGGTGAGCGCCTGGCGTTGTCCACCCGAAAGGAGGCCGACGTTGTCACCCATTCGCTCCTCAAGTCCCATTTCCAGGTCGGTAAGCTTCTCGCGGAAAAACGCCCGCATCCGGTGATTGAGGCTTATCCGGAGACCCTTCATGCCTTTCCGGTAGCAGATCATCATGTTATCGGCTACCATCATATTGGACGCGGTCCCGAGGAGCGGATCCTGAAATATACGCCCGATGTAACGAGCCCGGCGGTGTTCGGCATGTTTGGTCACGTCGACGTCGTTTACCCAAACCTGGCCGGCGCTGGCGCCCATCGTACCGGAGATAAGGTTAAAGAGCGTCGTTTTTCCCGCCCCGTTACTCCCGATAATCGTTACAAAATCGCCTTCGCGCACGGTGAGATTTACTTTGCGAACGGCGACGTTCTCGTTCGGCGTCCCGGGATGAAAGACCTTGCTAACGTTGGAAAGGCGAATCACGTGGCGGCTCCGGAGTCGTCCGCGGGCAGCGGCTGGTTTGGGTTATGGTCGAGGTCGAGATCGACCGTCTTGGCGCGCTTCTGCTTACGCATTTGCGTCACGACGAGCGAGACGATAATCAGGATACCGGTGAGTAAACGAAGGTCGTTTGGCGTGAGATTGATGTAGTACCCGTAGTAGCGACCGAGGTACATGATACCGCGAAAGGCGATCGATCCGAGGATCACCCGCAGCGTCAGTAGACCGATCCGATTGGATCGGATGATAAATTCGCCCATCATGACCGAAGCGAGACCCGCGATGATGATGCCCTGCCCGAGGTTTACGTCGGCAAACCCCTGGTATTGGGCGACAAACGCTCCGGAAACGGCGACAAGACCATTGGAAAGACCAACCCCGATCAACTTGAGCGTTTCCGGATTTACGCCCTGCGTGATTACCATCTGTTGGTTGTTGCCCATCGCGCCGAGGGTAAGTCCCAGATCGGTCTTAAAGAAGAGATCGAGCAGCGTTTTTACCACGATGACAAAGGCGATAAAAAAGATCAGTAAGCCCCATTCAGTGGGAAGCGGTTCCAGCCAATCGGTAAACTGGCTGAGGAGCGTTTCCTGCCGAACAAGTGAAATGTTGGGACGGTTGGCCATAACGCGGATGTTTATCGAGTAGAGCATCGTCATGGTGAGAATTCCAGCGAGGAGATTTGGAACGTGGAGCTTGTTATGGATCGTCGCCGTTATCGCACCGGCGGTGACACCGGCGACAAAGGCAACGAGCACGGCGAACAGGAGATTTACGCCGTTGGTCGCCAGAATTGCCATCACGGCCGCACCGAGGGGAAACGAACCGTCGACGGTAAGATCGGGAAAATCGAGGATGCGAAACGTGATAAATACGCCCAGCACCATCGTTCCGTATATCAACCCCTCAACGAGGACACCTTCTATCATTGCATTCTTCCGATACGTATTGAGTAAGCGAGTGGCCCGGTCGCTGGGGACCGGGCCGAATGTTTAGCGCTCGCTGAGCATTCCGCCTTCTACCACGCGGTCGGCTTGTTCGAGCACGTCCGCGGGGAGCTCAATGCCGAGCTCGGCAGCGATATCAAGGTTGACGTGGAGGATCAGGTCATCTGCGTCGGTCAGGTACTGGACCGGGATCGCGTCCGGATCCGCTCCACCGAGTATCTCGGCGATAAGCGCGCCGGTGGCCCGCCCCATCGTGTAGTAGTCAAAACCATAGGCGGCGACAACGTCCTGGGTTTCCGCCGAGCTCGGGTCGGCCGTGACGACACCCACGCCTTCCTGCATCGCGACCTCGGTGAGCGCGCTCAAGGCACTTACGACCGTGTTGTCGGTGCTCATATAAAACACATCGACACGTCCGGCGATCGACTGCGCCGCCTGGCGCACCTCGGCGGAGTTTGCCACCGTCGCTTCAATAAACTCGATTCCGAGCTCGTCAGCGGCGTCGCGGGCCATTTCCGCAAGGACAACGGCGTTGGCTTCGCCGGCGTTGTAAACGTGTCCGATCGCGTCGATATCACCCATCTGGGCGATTATCTCGATCTGCTCGCGAACCGGGGTCAGGTCGGAGTAGCCGGTCACGTTTCCGCCACCGCCGGCAACACTCGGCACGAGACCGGCCGCTACCGGATCGGTCACCGCCGAAAATACAACGGGAACGTCTTCTATCGCGTTGACAAGCGCCTGCGCGGTCGGCGTTGCGATGCCAACCGCGATATCGACGTTATCGGCGTCGAACTTGGCCGCGATTTGAGCGGCGGTTGAGATGTCACCGTTGGCGTTCTGCAGGTCGTAGAAGATGCCCTCGTAGCCGAGAGCTTCGAGTTCGTCCTGAATCCCCTGCTCAACGCCGTCGAGCGCCGGGTGGGCGACAATCTTGGAAATACCGATCGAAGTCTGATCTTCCGCGGCACCGGTCGCAAAAAGCGCCGAAGCAACGAGTACGATCGCTCCAACCGTAAGTAATGTACGTTTCATGGTTCCTCCTTAAAGGCAGACACGGTAATAAGACGGTGGCGAGTTGTAAAGTACTCGCCGTATCGATATCAACCGCATTTCCGAGCTTTTTAGTCCGAAGCGGCCGCCGTGGGGTTCGTCACCTCAGCTGCGGATGGCTCAGCGACCGGCGGGTCTTCGACCGCCCGTCTCGCGCGCACCACCATCCGCCGACTCCACCAGAACGAAAACAGAGCCGCAATCCAATTGACGATGGCCAGGCCCCAAAACACACCGTTTTCGCGCATTCCCAGCGCATAGGCGAGAAGCGGGAAAACGAGAAGCGGCGCAGCCGCCTGACGAAACAGGCTCGCCCACATAATCGCCAACGGTCTTTTGAGTCCGCGCAACGTCGCGTTGGAAAGATTGATAAGGATGTAGGAGAAGTAGGTGATACCCTGGATGTAGAGGTAGCGACGTCCGACAGCGACGACCGGTTCCGTATTGGTAAACAAGCGCAAAAGCGGAGCCGCGGCGAGAAGAACCGGTGTGAGAATCGTAATCGCGGCGACTATCGAAAGACGAACCGAAACGCGAAAGCTCTCCTCCACCCGGTCGATCCGACGGGCGCCGTTGTTCTGGCCGACGAGGGTGCCGAGTGCGGTGCTTATACCAAAGAGCGGCAGTAAGGCGATCTGCTCGATACGCAACGCCGCACCATAACCGGCGACCGCGTCGCGGCCGAACGCCGATATATAGTAGATTATGACAAAGGAACCGACGGTCATGACGAGGAAATCGAGCGCTGCGGGGGCGGACTGGGCGATCACCTCGCCGAGAAGTTTCCGACTCGGGCGCCAATCGGCTCTCATTGCTCCGTCGTACACGCCTTGCCGACGACTGCGAATCACGAGGTAACAGATACCGACGCCCTGGAGACCGACGGTCGCCAGTGCCGTACCCGCCTCTCGCATCATGGGGATGACTTGAACCCCACCGATCCGAAGACCAAACATCAAGAGCGGATCGAGTCCGACGTTGGCGAGAGCCATCACGATCAGGACGTTTCGAAACGCGCGCGTGTCGCCGCGGGCCATCAATCCGGCGTTAAGCACCTGCGATAAAAGGATAATAACGCCCCCGGCGGCGATCACCCGCATGTAGCGTAGCCCACCGGCGAGCACCTCGCCCTCTGCGCCAAAAAGGCGATAAAGCGCCGGCAAACCAAGCTGGAGAGCGACGCTGATGACGACCGCGACGATCAGACCGAGAATTATCGCCTGTATCTGGTAACGGACGGCGCGAGACCCTTCACCTGCGCCGAGCGAGTTGGCGATGAGAGCGGACGAGCCCGCCTGGATGCCGATTCCCGGACCCATGATAAGAAAAAACATCGGCATCGACATTGAGAGCGCCGCCAGAGCATCGGTCGAAAGGCGTCCGGCAAAAAACGTGTCGGTGACGTTGAACATCGTGTTAAAGATCATTCCGAGCGCAAACGGAACGCCGATGCGACGAATGATCCCCGGTATCGGGTCGCGGGTCAGATCCATGGCTACCTCCGCACCGAGCATAGCGCCTTTCGCCGCCCCGGGGATATAGCTATTGGTATATACAAACTTACCGATGATGCCTGCGCGTTCCCGGCCCACGCTATCGTAAACTTGCGTGCCGTTTAGAGCTCACGTATCATAAAACGAGAGGCACAATGGGTGGGCGAAGGCGATACGACGGTACGATGATTCGCGATCTCCCCGCGTTTCGAAAGATCAACCCGTACGTGATGCGCGGTCGCAACGAGTCCTCGGTTTACTACGTTCAGACGATCGAGATCGAAAACACCCACGAGTTTATCCGTCGCTACAACGAGACTCGACGGGGATCCGATAGACTCACCCTTTTTCACGTGTTGATCGCGGCGGGGGTGCGTACAATCGCGCTTCGTCCTAAGATCAATCGCTTTGTATCAGGCTATCGAATCTACCAGCGGAACCGTATCCAGTTTGCGTTTATCGTTAAGAAGGATCTCACCGAGGAAGGGACCGAGACAAACGCCAAAATAACGTTTGGACCCGCCGACACGTTGGAGTCCGTGCGCAAAAGGATCGAGTGGCATGTCGAGGATGCCCGACGTCGCGATGGAAACGAGAGTGACCACGAGATAGCGTTCTTCACCTCGCTGCCTCGAGTGCTTCTACGCGGCGTGGTGGGCGCGTGGCGCGTCCTTGACTACTTCGGAGTCGCGCCTTCCAAGATGATACGCCTCGATCCGCTCTACTCATCGGTGTACGTCGCCAACCTTGGAAGTGTCGGGCTCGACGCTCCCTATCACCACCTGTACGAGTGGGGAAACACAAGCCTCTTTATGGTAATCGGTCGTCCGAAGCGCGTGATGATCGACGCGACCGGTGAGCCAAAGCTCGCGATCGAGATTCGGTACACCGTAGATGATCGCATCACCGAGGGGATTTACGCCGCCCATTCACTGCAGCTTTTTCGCGATCTCGCACAGGAACCCGAACCGCTCCTGCGCCCGCCGGTGCTATCGGAACATCAGCTCGCCGAGCTCCGCCTTGTCGACGACGACCCGCCGCTCCCCGGTGAGGCGTCATCCGGGAGCGAGCCGGTACGAGCGGTGTGAGCGCGGGTGGTGTGCGCGCGGGCGGTGTGAGCGATGGATCGTTTGTTGCGCTCCAACTCAATGACAGTTATAAACCGATCACCGACGGCGTCGCGGTCGGTTGTGAGAACTACGCGCGAATCCTCAATCGAAACGGTACGGCGTGCGCGATCGCCGCGCCACACTCTCCTGGGTGGGAGGACGCCGACGAGTTTCCCGTTTTCCGATACCCCTCACTCCCTATTCCGGGGTGGAAACCGTATCGCGCGGGTGTGCCCTCCGTCCGACTGAGCTGGGGGCGTCGCCTTGACGAATGGCTCGATAGGGATGGCGCGGTCGTGCTCCACGTTCACTCACCCTTTGCCAGCGCGAAACTCGGCGAACAGCTCAGGCGACGCTTGCGCGCGCGCGGACGTGAGGTCGTTCTTATCTCGACACTGCACTCCAAATATCACGACGACCTCGCCCGAACCTTTCGCGCGCCCGTCGTCGACGCCATCATCGCGCGCATTTGTCGTTCGTTCTCCTTGGCCGATGCCGTGTGGGTTCCCAACAAAGGAACCGAACAGACACTTCGTGGCTACGGGTACGAGGGAGCGGTGACGATCGTCCCCAACGGCTGTGACTATGATCTGCCGACGGATACGGAATACATGCAACTGCGGGAGGCGGGCACGCACGCACTCGCCGTCTCTCCCGACGTGACCGTTTTGCTTTACGTCGGCCAACTCCGATGGGAGAAGAACATCGAGGTGATACTTCGAGCCTACGCCCTGGGTAAACCGGCGTCGAAACGAAAACTCGTTCTCGTTGGCGAAGGCCCGGATCGCCGTGGGATAGCCGATCTCGCCCGATCGCTCGGGCTCGGTGATCGACTAACGATGTTTGGCCACGTAACGGAGCGCTCCGTGCTCGCGACGCTCTACGCGCGTGCGGATATCTTTGTGTTTCCTTCGGTGTACGACAACGCCCCGCTTGTGGTTCGGGAAGCAGCCGCGTTTCGGACGCCCGCTATTCTCGCGCGGGGAAGCGCCGCCGCGGGCAATACGGTGGACGGGAGAAGCGCGTTTCACAGCGAGCCTGACGCAACGGCGATCGCGCGCCTGATCGAGCGTCTTGACGCGGACCCGCACAAACGTCAGGAAGTCGGCGAAACCGCACAACGGGAGGTCTTTCGAACTTGGCGTGACGTCGTCGCGGAGGTTCAAAATCGGTACCGCGCGCTCGTGGTTAAAGCGCGGGATCCCGCTTCCGGCGAGTAGACCCGACGGAGCTCTGTTTTCGCCGGTCTACGGCGCAAACACCACTTGGCGCCCGCGAGCAGCTTCGAGTTGCTCCTCACTCAAGCGTCCACGTTCAACCATGATTTCCATGACCTGCTCCATCCACGCAAGCCATGCGTCGGACAACCCGCCCCGATGTTTGTGCACCCAGAAGCGCCGCGGACTGCTGATAATCGTCGCCAGCCAGACCGATTGTTCCACGCTAAGCTCGTCGGGATCCACGCCGAAGTAAAACTGGGTAGCATCGGCGATACCCCACACGCTTGGAGCAAACTCGATTACATTGAGATACAATTCAACTACACGCTCCCGAGTTACGACTCCGGAGAGATTGGCCAGCGCGACGAGCGCAATCTCCTGTACTTTGCGCGACACGACACGTCGATTGTCGAGAAAGATGTTTTTGGCGAGCTGCATCGGAATCGTGCTTCCGCCGATAACGATCTCCCCCTCCCGGAGCATAAGCTCGACGGCGGTGTTAATCGCCATCCAGTTAACTCCCTGATGTCGCCAGTACTCCCCGTCCTCAACCGTGATAACCGCGCCGACGAGCTCCGGCGCTATCTGATTTAGGGGGACGTATCGATAGCTCGGATCGGGAGTTACATCCGGTAGAACCGCGCCAAGAGAGGGTGGTTCCGCCTCGACGACCGATCCCGGGACGCGGATCACACGCTCGAATCTCGTCTCCTCGTCGACGATCTCGTGGACAAAACCGCCGGCGAGGAGGCGGACATCCCACGCGGCCGGTATCGCCAGAATTGAAAAATCGGAAAGCTCGTTGGTTTCTTCCCATCGAGTCCAGGAGAATTGCCGGAGCGGCGCTTCCATCCGAAAATCCCACTGAACGGCCCCGCCGAGCTCCAGCTCGGCGAGTGGACCGGCGATCGCGGGCGGTACTATTTCGGCAATTCTGTTGAGCGGGGTTCGAGGAAGGGACAGTTCAAGATCGATGCGCGCAGGAGCTGCGACCCGAAAGCCGGCCTGCGGGGCATTTAGTCCAACGAGCTTCGGGCGCAGATCGGCGGTAACCTCGCCGAGCTCCAAGCGCCCGCGCGTCACCGTAAGCGCTCCGGCAAGGTTCTGATCCTCGGGCGCGCCGGCGCCGATCGGCGGCGGAACCTCCGTCCCGGGGATGCGTCGGGCAAGCTCCGCCGTCGGAAACGCCGCGTCGGCATCAAGTCCGGCCTCGAACTCGTAGCGACCGTCGGCAATAACGATCGGCGCGGCGGCGATTCGCTCGTCGGTGAGTACGACGTCGTTCCAGGTAATCTCCCCGGCGGTTGAGAGACGCTCGGAACTGTGAACCATCACCGCTATCTCGCCGCCGAGCGTTGCCGCGATCGGCCCTGTTTCCAGACGCGCGTCGGTTACCGCGATTGTGCCGACGACGGGAGCGGTACCGTCGGTACGAACCGTAGCGCTAAACGGGACCGTTCCGGCAGGGGCGGCGATCTCACCGGAACGGAGCGAGAGTCTCGCCGGCGGAGCGACGTGTGCCGCGCTGAGGAGGGAGTCGAGAATCGGCGCAAGCATATCACTGAGTGAGCGATCATAAAGGTACGGCAGATCGGTACGATCGACATCACCGTTTGCACCATCAGACAAAGATGCGGCGGCAGCTTCCGCCGCGCCGGTCTCCCAAATAACAAGATCGGTCGAGTCGATCGTCGTAACCCAGGCACCGTCGGAGTCCGGAGGATCGATCGAAACTCCATCAAGGATCGCGGAAAGCCCCCGTGCCCCACGGCGTAGGTCCGCGCCGATACTATCGGCTGAGAGCGTTGTGACAACCGATGGAAGTGCCCGTGATCCGCGACGTAGCAGCGTGGTTAGCGCACCGCGGCGAAGCGAGACGTCCACGCCCTCGACGTATAACGCGGAAAAACCGGGCACGGAGTCCGCAGCAACGTCTACACGCCCGATCGTCACGCGCCACGGTCGAAGTACGCCGCCGTGGGTGCGCACGTCCTCAACCACGAGACTCGGCGTAAAAGCGTCCAGTTCCCGGGTAACGCGATTGGCGACGATCCGTCGAGTTGCGACCAACCCCGTTACCGCGACGACGGCGAGCAGGAGGCCAACAACGAGGATGATTCGCCGATCGAGCCGGATATACATCGCTCCAGAGATTATACAAAAAACACGGTTTGGTCCCGATGACAGAATGCTTCGCTTTCCGATAGACTCCGCGCATGTCGGTCCGCGACCGAATTTCAACTGTTAATCTCCGCGGTGATCTGTTTGGTGGCGTCACCGCTGCCGTCGTGTCGCTTCCAATGGCGCTTACGTTTGGGGCCGTATCAGGGGCCGGTCCGCAGGCCGGGCTCTACGGCGCCGTTCTCGTCGGACTATTCGCGGCGCTGTTTGGCGGTACCAGAACACTGATATCTGAGCCGACCGGCCCGATGACAGTTCTTATGACGGCAATTATCACGCGCATGATCGCCGCCAATCCCGGCGACGGTCTCGCCATGGCATTTACCGTGGTTATGGTCGCCGGCGCATTCCAGATCCTCCTCGGTTCGCTCCGTCTCGGACGCTACATCACGCTTATGCCCTACAGCGTGATCAGCGGCTTTATGTCGGGAATCGGCGTCCTCCTCGTCCTAACGCAGGTCGGGCCCCTCCTCGGTCACCCCACGCCGGCCGGCGGCGCAATTGGTACGATTCTTGCGGTTCCTCGCCTCCTCCAAACACTCTCGCTTCGCGAAACACTTCTCGCCCTTGGAGCGCTCGCTCTTATGCTCCTTACACCGGCGCGAGTGCGCCGCTATTGTCCGCCGCAGCTCGTCGTTATCGTGCTTGGAACCGTTATCGCGAGCGTTCTTTTTGCGCCCGGTCAACTAAGGGTCATCGGCGAGATACCCGTCGGACTTCCGCGGATCGTTTGGCCCCGGTTTTCCAGTGGGCAAGTTACCGAGATTCTCGTAGATGGAGCGATCCTGGCATTACTCGGTGCGATCGACTCTCTACTCACGGCGATGATCTCCGACAGCCTCACACGCGATCAACACGACTCGAATCGCGAGCTTATCGGCCAGGGAATCGGCAATATGATTTCGGGGTTTCTCGGGGGACTGCCCGGCGCGGGGGCGACGATGGGAACGGTCGTCAACATTCAAACCGGGGCACGGACGCCACTCGCCGGAATCATGCGATCACTGGTCCTGTTCGTCGCGATCGTCGCGCTCCGCCCACTCCTCGCCGGAATCCCCATGGCTCTCCTGGCGGCGATCGCCGTCAAGGTCGGAGTTGATATCCTCGACTGGAGTTTTCTGGGCCGCGCTCATCGAATCTCGCGTTCGGCAACGCTGGTGATGTGGGGCGTCTTGATCATGACGGTTCTCGTCGACTTGATCGTCGCAGTCGGGGTCGGCGTTTTTGTGGCCAACATTCTCACGATCGAACGCCTTACGGCGCTCCCGTCGGCGCGAGCAGTGAGCCTCGATCCTGCCGGTGAGCCCGTCCTGACTGAGACGGAACGGACGATCATTGAACAAGCCCGTGGACAAATCGTCTTTTTTCATCTGAGCGGCCCGATGATCTTTGGTGTTGCCCAAGCTATCTCGCGCGAGCACGCCGCGATGGCCGGCCAGGGCGAAATCCTCGTCCTCGATCTCGCGGACATATCGATTCTCGGGACGACGGTTGCGTTGGCGCTCGAGAACGTCGTCCGCGACGCAAAATCGACCGGGAAGCGCGTCATCGTTGCGGGCGCGAGCCACGAGGTTGAAGAGCGCTTACGTCGGGTCGGAGCTATCGATGCGAGCACGCGGACCGTCGCCGACCGCGGTATCGCTTTGAGCGAAGCTCGCGACGCTCTGAGTTGACGTCTAACGTCGTCGCAAGCGCGCCACCAGGCGCCCGTCGATCGCGACCAGCCCAAGGCCAATAACGATCATACCCAGGATCTGCCGCGGGACGAGAGATTCGCCGAGGAAGAACATGCCGAGGAGCAACGCCGTAACGGGGACGAGAAAGGTAACGAGCAAGACGTTTGTCGCCCCGGCCGTCGAAAGAATACGGAAATAGAGGACATAGGCGAGAGCGGAGGAGAGTACTCCGAGCCCGAGTAGCGCAAATACTGCTTCGCCCGCAGGAAATCCCAGCCGCCACGGTTGGTCGACGATCAGTGCAATCGGGAGGAGGACGAGGCTCGACGCCGTAAGCTGACCGGTCGCCGTCGCAAGCGGAGCGACGCCGAGGCGCGAGAACCGACGGCCGAATACGGCGGCGCAGGCGTAGGAACATGCCCCGCCGAGCACCGCGAGTTGGGCAACGAGGTCGGTCCCGAGACCGGCGAGGGCCGCCGGACCGATGACGATCGTTGCGCCGACAAATCCGATCGCGACGCCGACGCCCCTCAGGGGAGTAAGTGGTTCGTCGCGCGTAAACGCATGAGCGATGACGATCGTGAACAGCGGGGTTGTTGAGTTGAGAATCGACGCCAGTCCCGCGGCAATTCTCGCCTGGCTCCACACGATAAGGGTAAACGGTACGACGTTGTTGAGAACGCCCATGCATAAAAACGCGAGCCACAAACGAGGTTTTGTTGGGCGAATCGAATGGACGCGGTAAATGAGCTGTAGGAGAACGGCGGCGATCGCCAAGCGCGCCGCCACTATTGTAAGGACCGGGAGCGTTTGTACCGCTATCCCGTTAAACAAGAACGATCCTCCCCAGATAGCGGAGAGGAGGACGAGCAGACCCCATTCATAGGCGTTCATCCGGTGCGTGGTTTGATTCACGCCGTTAGGTATACTCGGAAAGCGTAAAGTCCGCACGTCCAGAGCTGTGTTAGCCTTTCGAGTCGTGCGATCCTTTCGAGCTGCGCGAGCGTCGCGGACGGTACCGAGATCATCCTATGACGCGTCGATAGCGAGGTATAACGTTCGCGTGTCACCGGGATCGATTTTGGGCTCCACGATCGACGGGTCACCCGCGCCATCGTGGTCGAGGGCGCTTGCCCCGAACTCGGGGCCAAATCCATCCCAACCGATCTCCATATAGCTCCCGTCGGGGCGCTCGGGGCGATCAAACTCGCGTCCGCCGGTACCGCCACAGGAGAACCAGGACAGCATGTACGGCGCCGCCGGCATCGTTACGGCGACGCGTCGACCGTCGGGATACTCGGCGCGCGTCTCCACGACCTGTCCGCCGAGGGGATCGCGGCTCGTTTCGACGCCGGTATGGATGTAACCGCGCTCGGTCCGAATCGTCGGATCATCCGCCGCGTGCCAGGTGGCGTGGTCGGTCGCCACCTCGCCGCCAAATCGTGAGGTTACGTCCGCACTGGGAACGATAAAGCGTGCGCCGGGCTCCGGTTTGAGCTGAACGTGGTATCCCCAATCCGGGCGAGCCGCGGTGTGTCCAACGTTACCGATCGCGTCGACGATACGGAGAGTAGCGGCGAAAGGATCCAGGACGAGGGAGCGAGTGACGCGCCATCCAGGACGGCCGCGGCGATACCAGGGGAGGCTCGGATCGTCAACGGCTGAGTCCTCGGCCCGCCACCATCCGTCGGGTACGTCGTACGACCCAACTGCGGCAAAGCATCGCGAATCGGCGAGTATCGTGCACTCGTCGACGGGGATTTGAGACGCCTCTCCGTGCAACGGGAGGACCACACCGTTTTTGTCGGGTGTGGGCATGCCCCAGTTAGAGAGCCCAAGAAGTTCCACCGCCCCGGCAAAGTTCTCGATCCAGCGCAGCGATTCGACTCGCTCTCCGTTGACCAGCATCGCACCGAGGGGATCAAATAGATCAGGAGAGATTAATCCGCGAACCGGAATCCGCCAAAAAACGTCACCGGCCGCGTGTGTCCAACGCCCGACCGAAAGACCCTTACTCGGTAAAAGATCAAGGGACGTTCCGTCGTCCCGTCGGATGGTGATGCGCCGAACGTCGTCGGCATCACGCGTATTGCGGTCGATCGAGATCGTAAATCCACCGAGCTCAAAGCGCTGCGGGGCGCTTTTTCTCAGTGTATCGCCGGGGATTACCCGACGATCCATCGCCGCGATCACGTCGGCGTCAATCAACGCGGACAGGTAGCCGTCTCCGTAGGTCATAGTGTTAGGCTACATCACGAAATCCAATCCTGAAAGCGCATGATCACCAAGGTACACAACCCGGGCTCGGCACTCTCTACGGTATAGTCCCCAAACTGGGCGGGGATGATCGCACTCTGCAGGAAGTCGAGTTCGGTCGACCGTTCCGGATGTGCCTTCGAGCGAATCGTTACGCGGCTACCAACGGTAAGTGTCGCGACGTGCATATATCGCGATTGCGTCGTGTGTTCGCCGGCCTGCTTGAAAAACAAACGTTCGACAAAAAAGGGCATCGATCCTGGAGGATCGTAGCGGTCGATCCAATAGGTCTTGTTAAACGAAACGATCTTTGGACGGGGACGCAGGTGTTTGTCGACATACGACGCGCGATAACCACGCTCATTATCGACGTAGTGTTCCATGTGCATTTTCATCGGCGGTCCGGTCATCGCCTGCTCTTTATCGTCCCATGTGTTGCGACAGAAGTCGTAGCCAAAAAACGAGTACTCCGTAGCCGAGATGCTCGGGCAGGTGTCCATCTCGAGGACCATTTGGTTACCGCCGTGACCGTGGGTGATTCCGGGGGGGATGTAAAACAGATCGCCGACGTTTGTCGACCAGTTGGCCAGGTAGCTCTTCCAGTCATGGATCGGCTCGCCGGTTTTCCACGATTCGAAACATCGTTGTTGCCACTCTTCCAAATCGGCGTCTTCCGCAAATCCCATCCAGGTACTCGAACCCTCGTAGGCCTCCGCGATGTAGTAGGTCTCATACCGACCGATTTGCTCGTTAAAATGCCGACGTACGTAGTCGGTATCGGGGTGGTTATGCATCGGCATCGACGTTCGTTCCGCGGATTGCGGCTCGGGGAAGTACCCATCATCGAGAAAGATCTCTACCGGAAAGAGATCGGGGTGCGTCTCAGCGAGGCGGTCGCCGACGATTCTCGATTGATGGCGCATTACCTCGAGAAACTGCATCTCGATCTTTACGTCCGCATCAAGTTCCACCAGGATTGCGAGATCGGGACTGGCCAGACGGTTCCACGCGTTACACCCGAGCCCCGGTACCTCAAAGTAATCCTTAAAGCGATAGGCGCCCCACGGCCCCGGTGAGAAAATTTTGACCTCTTTAATCGGTTGTTGGGTCAGCTCGTCAAGAATCAGATCAAAAACGTCGCGCGGGACGATCTTTAGGCTATCGAGATCGATCGCCTCCAAAAAGAAATCCATGATCGATTGAACGTACTTGCGATGTTCGTGGAGGATATAGAAGTCGCAGTAGTAGTACTCCTTCCACCAGTAGTCGGTCTTTGGCTCGTTTCTGCCAAATGGACGGAGGACGCCGTCCCACATCTGCCACATCATCGGCTCAACGGTCATCTCGGCGTAGACCACACGGTCGATAACGCCGCGTAACGACGGTTGAACGGCTCCGTTGCCAACGAGTACGACGGTCTTACCGGCAGAACGGAGCGCGCGAATTTGCTTCTCCACGGCGTCGCACGCCGCGTGATCGATGATGTCGTCGATCGATCCGGAGCGGTTTACCCACCCAAAGCCGGGATCATCGGTGAGAAATGTGTTTCGGTATCGGTCTATCTCGGTTGCCGATTTAAACAGGGTCGTCGCTGAGAGGATTTCGGGGGTACCGCCGGCGGCAGAAATCGCCTCGCCGAGAACTGTCCCCAGACCGGCCCAGTCGACGCCGTACCAGCCGTCAACCGCGATGACCGCACCTTTGTCCACAGATAATCCGGCGACTATCTGTTTAACCGCGCCGGGAGTCGTGGTGACGACAGAGCCGAGTTGATCTTTGGTGAGACTCACCCGGTTCTCGGCGTTGACTCTGTTCTCATAAATCGGCATACCGGCCTCCACTGAAACGTTTAAGTTCTTATACCCTACCGCGCCAAGGGCGCGTTGTCAAGGATGTCGAGGAACTGATAAGTCGATCAGTTGCGAGTCGCGACGGATGCCCGGGTGATCAGGTTATCCGAACGGACGACATGACTTGCGGTCTCATCTCCGTCCATAAGCTGCAAGAGAAGTTCGACCGCCGCCTCGCCCATCCGTTTTTTGTCGATTTTTACCGTCGTCAGCGCCGGTTCCACGTAGCGCGAGAGGAGAATATCGTCGATACCAACGATTGATACTTGGTTGGGAACGGCAACGCCACGCTGTTTGAGTTCCTGAACGGTACCGACCGCGGTGAGATCGCTCGCACACACGATCCCCTCGGGGAGAGTTTCTTTTTCGACGATGTGCGCGATCGCGGTACGCGCGTCTGATTCATCGTTAACGTTGCTCAAAACCCACCCGATTGGGATCTTGAGTCCTGCGCGGTCGAGAGCGCGGCGAAAACCGGTAAACACCTGATCAAAGTAGCCTTGCACTTTATTCGAACCAAGCAGCGCGATCTCGCGATGTCCGGTCGAAATAAGATGATCGGTCGCGGTCTCGGCAGCGATCGCGTAGTCGGCCCGAACCTGCGTAATCGACGGATCGGCGTGGTGACCGTCGATCACAACCGCGGGAACGCCCGCATCGCGCGCCGCGAATAACAGATCGGAGCTCACGTCCAGGAAGAAGATGATACCGTCGGCGTCGCTTTGGTGAAGGCTGTCCACAAAACTTTGGTCGGTTTGTGTGCTCCCGATGTGGGAAAAAACGATGTTGTAGCCGGCGCGGGCACTTCGCTCGACGACGCTTTGGGCAATCTCGTAAAAAAACAGATCGTCAAACGGCGACGAGCCGCGCTGGATTGCGATGCGGATATTAAAGCTCCGTCGCGAGACAAGGCGCACCGAGTTGATATTGGGTTGATAACCGTATCGGTCGATTACGTCCTGTACCCGCTGACGAGTCTCATCACTCACACCTTTACGACCGTTTATGACGTACGAAACGGCCGATGTTGATACGCCGGCGGCGGCAGCGATCTCGCGTATCGTCACGCGTTGTTTTGCCATTCCGTCACGAGCCTACTGAAACGTTTGAGAAGTTTCCAGTAGCTCCCAAAGAATATGTCCGGCGGCCTACCTGTCGCCGATAAAAGAACCTGGGCAGTGCGCCTGTCGACGGGATCAAAAACCGGCGCGCGGCAGTCGGACGCAAAAGGTTACTTGAGCATTTGATTTCGCAATAATCGGTCAAATCCACGATCGCTCAAAAGCCGCCGCATACGAAGGAGCATCTTACCCATCGATCCGGCGACATAGCGAGTCTTAGGCTTCTTGGCTCGAATTACACCCGCGACAACATCGGCGATGACCGAAGCAGGCGAGTATTTGGTATTGCCACGGGTCATCGATTGCACCAACGAGTCGACCATCGGACGATACGGACCGTCGCCGGTAATTTCGTAGATCGGGCCGGCAACCACCTCGCCAAACTCAGTCTCGATGAGTCCCGGTTCGACGACAACGACATCTATCCCGAACTGTTCCACCTCGATTCGCAGGCAATCCGAGAATCCCTCTAAGGCGTGTTTAGCCGCGTGGTACCAGGCGCCGAGTGGCGTATAGATCTTTCCGCCCATCGACGATGTGTTTATGATCAGCCCCGCCTGCTGCGCCCGCATGTGGGGGAGAACCTCCTGGGTCAGGCGTCCCAGACCAAATAGACATACCTCAAATTGGTAACGGGCGCGTTCCATATCGACATCCTCGACCGAACCGTACTGCCCGAATCCGGCGTTGTTAAAAAGTACGTCGATCCGTTGCTGCTCGGTCATGATCCGGGCAACGACCGTTTGAATGTCTGTTTCCTTGGTAACATCCATCTCGACCGGAATGCCGCCGATGGCTCGTAGATCTTCCATCTTCGCCACGCGACGAGCGCCGGCGTAGACCGTATGCCCCTCCTCTAAGAGCTTTATCGCCGTCGCTTTTCCGATTCCTGACGACGCTCCGGTTATCAACACGATTTTCTTGCCGACCATCCTATACCTCCGTTTATCGCGCCGACTAGTCTACATCGTTTGGAATGTTCTACAAATGGAAGGTACGAGCTACGCTACATAGGAAACGTGACGTTGACGACAAATCCGTCGTTCGATGCGATCTCGAGGTCTCCGTGGAGTTGTCTCGTCAAAGTCTGAATCAACGTCATACCGACATGTTCAGATCCGTTTTTGGCGTTTCCGTTTACCGATCCGACGCCAGTATCGGAAACTCTGAGCGCAACCGTTTCGCGGTTTGGCGCGCTCAGATTTACGGCGACATGTCCGGCGACATCGCCGGGAAACGCATGATAAACCGCGTTTGTCACCGCCTCGTTGACGATAAGCCCACACGGTAACGCGCGATCAAAATCGAGCGTAAACTCGTCGGCGTCAATGGACATCTCAATATGTGCCTGAGCACCGAGGGAATCACGGACGTTGGACACAACCTTTTCGAGGTAATCTTTCATCTGCACGCGTCCACTTGAGTGACTCCAGTACGCCGATTCGTGCAAGGCGCCAAATGCGTGGACGCGGTTGGCTATCGAGGCAAACGCCCGTGCCGTCTTTGGATCGTCCAGCGCGTTCTGATGGATCGATATCAGGCTAAAAATAACCTGGAGGTTGTTGTACACGCGGTGGTGGATCTCGCTCATAAGCGCCTGGTTCTCGGCGATAGATTCACGCAGCGATGCTTCCCGCTCGATTCTTTCCGTGATGTCGATGTTTGTACCGCGGTACCCGGCAAACGAGCCGCTTTCGTTGACCACACTCGTACCTCGATGTTCGATCCACCGTATCGATCCGTCGCGACGAATGATCCGAAAAACGAGAGGTATATTAGCTGCCACCGTTTGACTACTGACCTCGGCTACGTGCTCGTCCCACGCTTGTCGGTCATCAGGGTAGACGATACGCCGAGCCAGATCGGCGTCAGTCATAAAATCTTGCGCCTCATAGCCGGTAACATGAACCGTATTCGGCGAGACGTAGAGCGAAGATCCCTCAGGCGAAGTCCAAAACTCCCATCCGTAGGCGTGGTCGGCAACGGTTCGATACTTGGCGCGGCTCTCACGGAGTTGCCGTGTTGCCAGCTTAACCTCGCGGCGGAGGACAAAAGCAAATCCAATTGCGATGCAGGCGATACCGATCGCCGGACCGACGACGATCCAGAACCATCGCGGTAGCAGACGCGGGGATCCGGGGGAGAACCAGCGATTAAGCGCCACGTAGTAGTAGGAATCGCTCTGCCTCTTTAGCTGACTGAGCGTCTGATCAAATCGATCGAGCGTCTCGACGTGGATGCCCTTTGTTGCGGCGACAAAGGCCTGAGTCGGCGAAAACACGACCGAACTGGGTTCGATCCGCTCCTGATTAACAAACCAGGAGTTGAAGAATGCGCCGGCGGCAATCGTGCCGTCGACCAACGCCTCGGCAACGTCCGGATGATTCTCGAAATAAACAAACTCAACCGGTATGTCGAACTCGACCATCAATTGTTGAAAGTTTATGCCGTTCTGATCGTTCTCAACGATCCCGACCCGAAGATCACGCAAGTCAAGAATCGACTCCACGTCCTCGCCGACGCGAACGCCAAGCTGGCCCCACGCCGCTACAAACGGGACCGCCGTAAAATCGAGCTCTCGGGACCGTTCCTCGGAGTACACGGCGGCAGGAAGGAGATCGATCTCGCCGGACACAACCGATTCATATGCAGAACGAAACGAATCGACGATCACAAACTCGACATCGACACCGACATCGTTTCCGAGTTGTTCGAGTACGTCAGGGAAAAAGCCGCTCGGCTCACCGTGCGCGTCGACAAATATGATCGGAGAGTCGCTGTCAAAGACCGCGACCGAGATCTCTTGCGCACCCAAAGCCGTTGCCGAACCCAAGACGCAGAGCAGGGTAAATGCAAGATGTGATCGTTTGGTACGGTGGCGTTCTCTTCTCGTTATCAACGTAGTCGGGGTCCTTAGTACAAGTATATTCCCCGAAATGCGGATCACAATGTACGGGCGCAGTATTTGCGCGAATAGAACGCCTTATTGGGCGTTACGTACGCTTACTCGACAAACGCGATGTAACCGATCTCCGTATCGTCGGCGATGATCCGCGCGACGATCGAATCTGCGGTGCGATGGTAGTTGTAGTAGGTGACACCCATGTCGGGAAACGTCCAGCTCACCGAGAACTGTCCCGGCGCTGCGGCATCCATTTCACCGGTTCCGATCATCCGGTCGGAGCGGTCGTATTCGGTCCAAATCTCGCCGTAGGTCGTAATTCTCGACACCGCGACGTCGGGGTCGGGCTGGATGTCGGATCTGAGGACGAGTTCACGGACGGTATACTCACGTTCAAAAAGCGTCGGCTCAGTTTGCGGACCTGTCGCCGGCTGAACAACGGCGATCGGTACCTCAACCGACCCCGCGCCGATTATCCGTCCGGATGTCGCGTCGATTAAGCGAACGTTAACCGATACGCTGGTTCCGGAATGGCGATACGACCCGACGACAAGGGCGTCAACACCAACCATTTCACCGAGGCGAACCGCAGTCTCGTCCGACACCAGACCGGATATTCCAAACTCGGCTTCCTCGAGAATCGCGTTTAAACGCGACCGTTCGTAAATCTCGACGCCCGGTAATCTCGCCCGCAAAAACGAGGCGATAATCTCGTCCTGCAGAATCTCTCCCGTACCGCCCTCCCCCTCCGGAGTCGTAACACCGATTCGCCTCGTCTCCGAACTGATCGTCTCCGTCATTTGCGCCAATAACTCGTCCGTCGACGCTCGGACCGTAGGTGCGGGGGTTGTTTGGGATACACTTTGGTTTTGTTGCGAGGTGCTAGTACAGCTCGTGAGAAGAACAACAGAGATTCCAAAGCACATCGATGCATGGAAAACCTTGTTCATACTACGATTCTCAACCCGGCAGGCCGATCACGCAAGCAAGTTTTCACGTGACGAAAACGGCGACCGGCGTTGCCGCGTCCCCGCTTGCCCAACAACGGGTAAATCGAGAGTATAGCGGTATGCGGGCCCGCGACTGGAGAACGATAAGTGTCGCCGCGATTGTACTCGTTTTGGTGCTGGCCGGGTGTACCACCTTTGGCACCGACGGTACTCGTGGAGGGGAGGCGCTCCCCGAGGGGCTCTACGTCCTCGAGATCGTGGCGTTTAGCGGCGGAACGCGCGCCCCGACTCCGGATGATGCCTATCTGGTTGAGCGGTACGGAGAATGGTTGCGACTTACGCCGTTCGAGCGCGACGAGATCTCCGGATTGTGGCGCGTCGCTTCTGAAACCGTGCACCTTCTCAAGTTCGGACCGGATGGAACGGCCGATAATGAGCGCATGTCTCTTATTCCCGGCGAGACGACGTTTCGACTTCAGCTCGTCGCGGAACGGATAGAGTTGATCTACACGCGGCGATAGCGCCGAAAAAGGAATCAGAGACGATGGAATATCGAATCGAAGAGTTGATATCGGCGGCCGATCTTGCGGAAAAGGTGCATGATCTTGGCCTGCAGATTGAAGCGGATTACGCCGGCGTAGACGAGATAATCCTCATCGGTCTCCTGCGCGGTTCAACGGTGTTTCTCGCGGATCTCGCGCGCGCCCTCGATCTCGACGCCAAGATCGATTTTATGGTTGTTTCCAGCTACGGCAACTCGATGGATTCGTCTCGCGATGTGAAGATAAAAAAGGACCTCGAGGAAAACGTTCGAGATAAACACGTGATGATCGTCGAGGACATCATCGATACCGGTTATACCTTAGAAAAGGTTCGTGAGTACCTGGAACTCAGGGAGCCGGCGTCACTAAAGATCTGCACCCTCCTCGATAAGCCCGAGCGTCGCGAGGTGAGCGTCCCGGTCGACTATGTTGGTTTTACGATACCGGACGTGTTCGTCATCGGTTACGGAATCGACTACGCGCAACGTCACCGCAATCTCCCCTACGTCGGCAAAGTCGTAGCCGAATAGTCAAATTACGCGGCAAGCAACGCGGTTACGTCGAGGGTACAAAATGGCGATCGATCGGGTAAGGGACCATCTACGGCGGTGGAATCGAGAGGATGATATCCGCGAGTTTAGCGCCTCAAGCGCGACGGTGGCCCTTGCCGCCGAGGCGCTGGGTTGCGAACCGGAACGGATCGCCAAATCACTGTCCTTTATCGTTGACAACGAGCCGATTCTTATCGTCGCCGCCGGAGACGCAAAAATCGACAACAAGAAGTTCCGCGCGCGATTTGGCGTCAAACCACGAATGATCGCGCGCGACGATGTTCGCTCAGCGATCGGCCACGACGTCGGCGGGGTATGCCCGTTTGGAGTAAATCCCAACGTACGGATCTTTCTTGACCGATCGCTTGATCGTTTCCGGACCGTTTTTCCGGCGTGCGGGAGCTCCAACTCAGCGATCGAGCTCACGATCGATGAGCTTGCCGAATACACCGACCACCCCGAAACGGTAGATGTCTCCGTTCTCGTTAACGGAGATTCACAATCGGTGGACGGCGGGTAAGCTCTCGGTCCTGTCGTCGATTCCGCACGATCAGAGTTCCTTGGCCCGCGGGAGAGTCCAGGCCTGCGGGTGCCGCTCCAATCCGATATGGGGATAGTATTCGATCGCTGCCGGCGCCGCGAGAAGAACGATCGTGCACCGAGGACCGAGCCGATTCTGGGTGTGAGCGATCAATTGACGTCCGATTCCGCGGCGTTGATAAGCTTGATCGACTGCGAGATCCGATAGATAACAGCAGTACGACCAATCCGTGACCGATCGCGCGACGCCAACGAGCGTCTCGTCCGACCACGCCGTCACGGTTAGATCGGCATTGGCGAGCATCGCCGCGATGCACTCGCGATCCTCGACCGGTCTTCGTTGAGCCAGATCTGATCGTTTGAGTATATCGACAAACTGATCCGCGGTGATCGCCGTATTAACCTCGTATCTCATCCACTTCTAGTTTATACGATCGGTCACGGTCGAATACAGCTGCTGTGGGGCGCGATAGTTCGCGGACCATAGCGACATCGTCCGGCCGGGCCTTCTACCGCACGGGTCGTGCGAGACGCTCGTCGTTTGTGGTTGGAGTCGAGGCGGCAAAAAGTGTGATTACTGTATATATTTACTATCAGACAATGAGAAACACAGCGCGCCGTACTGTTCTGGTCTTTTTTATACTCGCGATGAATCTCGCCCTACTCGATGCGCAAGAGGCGGAGGATCCGACGATCGCGGTTCTGGTTATTCCCGGCGACGGTGTTTCGGACACCTTGGAGTTGATCATCCGTGAAAGCGTCGCGTTGCAGCTTGAGCGCTACGCCTTTCGCGTTGAACAGTTTCCGTTCTCAGATTTACCCGACGGCGATAATGCGCGGTTTCGCTTAGCCAATCGCCGTGGATTTGACTACGCGATCGTCGTCACGGCAAGCGTTGATGACGAGGAGATTTCCTACCAGTTCACGTTTGTCGAAATCGCCGGGCGCCAGGAGATTGCGGCCGCGACCGGACGGACGACCGTCGACTTTACGCTCGATCGCGTTCTTCAGGCGGTCGCCTACGACACCTTTGAACGGGGAATCGCTACGCTGGTTCAGCCGATCGACTTTACCGGTTCCAACGAGGCGGTTGCGGAGTTGGAGACGATGACCTCGGTCGTCGCTGCGGAACCGGGCGGCATACGGGCGGTAATCTCTACTACCGTTTTTATCGCCGTTGCCGATACCAGCGACTACATCGATGCGTTAGCCGGAAGCGACCTTTTTTTTGGCTGGGCCGTTCCCGCGACCGGTTTCTCCTTGGGCGTTGGAACCGGTCTCTACCGAGGAACCGCCGAGGGTGACGCGGTCGACGCCCGAGCGACATTTGTACCGTTGGGCCTCGAGTTCAGGAACGCAATCGGGTCCGGTCGCCTCGGCGCTGTGGTTCATGCACGGTTTGGCGGCTTACTCGTCGGCCTAAATACCCAGACCCGAGGTACCGAGTGGGAGATCGTTCCCGCAGTCGAGGGCGGCGTCGCCGCACGTCTGCGAATGCGCCGCGGATCGGCGATCATTTTCGGTGCGGCGTATACGGTTGGGCTTGAGGATACGCTCCTCTTAACCGGAGTACGCCCGATGTTGTCGGTCGAGATCGGCCTATGAGGTCGCCCGCAGGACACCGACCGGCAAGAAACTCGTCGATCGGAACGTGGAGCAAGACGTGGTGTATCGCCTGTTTCGCCGTCGCACTCGTGGGGTGTGACGCCGTACTTATTCGCGATTTTCTCGATACGGAGGACGTTGGCGCGCCGACTCCCGGGGGCGAGATCACCGTCTCCAACGTTCAGTTCAACGTTTTTACCCTTTCCTGGCCTCGCGCGGACGACGATTGGACCCCAAGAGAAGACCTCGAGTATCGGGTTTTTGGTTCACAGTTTAATCCAATCGAAACGCTCGCCGAAGCGGAGGTAAACTCCGAGTTTTCGACCGGGTGGAACCGTGATCGGCGCTCGTTGGCCCCAAATGAATTTGACGGCGCGGTCGATGGAGTCCCGTACTACGTCAACGTATTTGTCCGCGACGGCGAGGGAAACACGGCGAGCTATGGACAGGCGATCATCGATACGGTGCCGCGCTTCGACGTCCTGGTAAACGGTATCGGGGAGCAGCCCCGGGTATATCGTAACCTCTCGTCCTTTAACGATACGATGTTTTTCGCGGTCGACGAGTTTGTCACAATCGAAAACTACGGTCTTGCCGGGCCGCTCGCGATAGGAGATATCTCTCAGAACGGGCTTGCCGACATCGTTCAAGGACAACTCGGGGGACCAGTGCTCAGCTACGTAAACACGGGATTCTGGGACGGCAACGGGCTCATCCGCCTTCAGGAGCTCTCGGGCGGCGCGGCTGAGTTTGAGAACGTCGTGGACGTTATTGCCCTCGGACAGTTTACCGGCGATCAAGCGCCGGACCTGTTTGTGATAAACGGTGGAAGCGACGACGGTTACATCACGGCCAGCGCCTTTAGCCAGTTCTCCCAAACGCCGGTCGTCCAAACTGACCCGAACTGGAATCCCGGTTTGCTGGCCGATACGACCAGCTTTGCGGCGGCCGATCTCGATATCGATGGTTTCGACGATATCGTTCTCGGACTCGACGGTTCCACGGCGGTGTTCCGGAACGACGGGTCGGGCGACTTTATTAGTACCGCCACATTCGGCACGGAATATGTGTGGGAGACGATCGTTGCGCCGATTACCGTCGGCGACGACGATCTCGATATTCTCGCGGTCAACGATACGACGATCCGATTGGACATTGGGGCGGGAGACGCAACAACATTTGTGGAGCACACGGGGGCGACCGCAATTGTCGATATTCCCCATGCGGGCGTCGTTGCCGATTTTGACGGTGATGGGGATCTTGATTTGGCGGTAGGGCGTGACAATATTGAGGAGATCGTCATCTACCTCAACGCCGGGATCACCGCCAACCCGGGGATCGGATGGTGGGTTCTCTCGGATCAAACGCTTGACCTACCGGGAGTGTCCAACGCGACGGACCTCGCGGCCGCCGACTTTGACGCTGACGGCGACATGGATCTTGTCATGATTTCCAATCCCGATGCGGTCCTTGCCGTTTGGAGTAACGAGGGTGGAACACCCGATTCCACGGTTAATTTTGAGCTTGCATTTGGTTTCCCGGTGAGTTTGAGTCCCATGATACCGACCGAGGTCGAGGTGACGCCAATTGTTCCTTAACGCGCGGGGTGTTCCGGGTCTTACGCATAGTGCGCTCGTTATCCTGACGGTCACAATTCTGTCGGCATGCGACGGCGTGCCGTTTGCCGATTTTCTCGACCAGGAAGGCCCGGTGGCCGGCGGCGCAATCGAGATCAACGATCTGGAGTTTGAGCGATTTGTCGCCAACTGGCCGGCTGCCTCCGATGTCGGAACCCGAGGGGATCGAATCGAATACGCCGTGGCGGTCTCACGCTACGAGCCGATCGACACCTTTGCCGAGGCGGAGATTAACGCTCTTTTCCTCTCTGATTGGCAGACAAATCGGTTCTCGTTTTCCAGCGATGAGTTGGACGACGTGCTCGACGGTTCGCAATATTTGGTCAACGTATTTACGCGCAATCGTGACGGGTTTATCGGCGCCTATGATGCAGTCAGCTTTACCGTCCCCGCGCAATTTGATCTCTTTTTGGTCTCGCAGACAGAGCAACGAATCGTCCCGAACACCTCGACGTTTGGCGGGCCGGTCGCATTTGCTACCGGACTCTTTGTCGTCCCGTCGGCGTTTACCAACGACATGGCGGGCGTGGCCGTAGCCGATATCACGTTGGACGGGTACCCGGACGTGATCATGGGGAGAACGACCAACTCTATCGTGAGTTATTTCAATATAGCCGCGGACGTTCCGCTCGATCCGTTTTTCGAACTCCAGACACTGCCGGCGGAGTACACCAACTACTCCCTCCTCGAAATTGCCGACGTAAACGGCGACGGGCTATCCGACCTGGTAACCGGGCGACCGGCAGGCGGCGCGCCGCTTGCGGTTCTCCAAAACGTAAGCGTCTTTTTCTCGGGACAGTCGATCGCGCAGGATGATCCCGATTGGGCGACCTTTACCGTCGATCCCGCTGCATTCGTCCTCGCCGACTTTAACGACGACGCGCTGCCCGATCTGGCCGTCGCTCAGGGGAGCGGGGCGATCCAAACCAACGTGCTGTTTCTTAACGACGGTGACGGCGTGTTTGTCTCGGGTACCCGTGACGTAAGCGATCCGGTTACCTTTGGTACCAATACTTCTCGAGGGCTCGCCGCCGGCCTCGTGTCCGGCGACGAAAACGTCGATTTGATCAGCGCGACAAGTACCGGCATCGAGTTGTGGATCGGCGATGGAGAGGGATCGATCACGCAAAACGGCGCCGGCGACCTCTTTGCCGGTAGCGACATCGTCTCTATCGCGATCGGCGACATCGACGGCGATGGCGACGAAGATCTCGTGGTCGACTCAACCCCGCAGCCCCTTCAGGTGTTTCTCGCCGTCGATTTCACCGCGGATTCGGGCACGTGGTCTGGTCCAATTGTGCCGCAAGGAGGACCCGTCGACGGCGTTAGTGTCCAACTCGCCGATTTCGATGGAGACGGGGACCTCGACCTCGTCGCGGTTGAAACAGGCGCGCCAAACTTTGTCCACGCCTGGGAAAACACCGGCGCCACGACTGACACGGACGTAAATTTTGTAGTCGTACCGGGATTCCCCTACTTTCCGGGCGCGATCTTTGATGAGGTCATCCCCGCGGCGATCATTCCGTAATCGGTGACGACTAGAAGGCCGCGCTATTTCTCCTGTGGATAGACAACCCCGATCTGACGCCGTATCTCATCCATCGTACGCATAATCGAGATCGTTTCTTCAACGGTCATCGTCGGACTCTCTCGGAGCCCTGCGGTGATGCAACGTTCGACCTCGAGCGCCTGATACTGCATACCTCGACCCGCGACTGTGTCGGTGTAGCGTTCCACGACGCTACCTTCCCGATCGTATTGGGTAAAGGACGTCTGGTTGTACCAGATAGCGTCGATTTCGATTCGCCCGTCGGTGCCGACGACTGTCGCGGTATTTGGTCCCGGCGTTAGTGAGCCGGAGTGAAGAACCGCCTGAGATCGGTCATCGTACTCAAGTGTCATCGCAACCATCTCATCGACCCCGTGCTCGGTTAAGGTACCGCGGGCGGTGATCCGCGCCGGATCGCCAAAAATCCGATTGGCAAATGAAAGTGGATAAATCCCCAGATCGAGAAGGCCGCCTCCACCGAGCTCCGGATCCTGAACGCGCCGAGCTTTCTCCCAAGGGAGGTACTGGTTATGGTCCGCTAGAAGAACACGCGGCGTCCCGATGCCACCGGCCGCGATGATCTGGAAGACGCGCTGCATCGTCGGAAGAAAGCGGGTCCACATCGCCTCCATGACAAACACTCCGCGCTCGACCGCTGCATCGCGGATCCGCTCCGCCTCGGTGGCGTTAAGCGTAAACGGCTTCTCGAGAAGAACGTGCTTGCCTGACTTGATCGCCAGCAGCGCATTATCGACGTGCATCGGATGTGGTGTCGCGACGTAGATCACGTCGACGCCGGTACTTGTGCATAACTCCGCGTACGAACCGTAGGCCTGTTGTATGTCGAAATCACGGGCAAACCGTTTTGCGGATTCTTCCGACCGCGATCCTACGCCCGACACATCACAGCCGGCAGTTCTAAGATCACTCGTAAACTGACGCGCGATACCGCCCGTTGCGAGAATTCCCCATCTGACGTTGTTGCTCATCCACGCTCTCCTTCTCTCTCAAAATCTGATTACTCTACCGTGCCCGAGTCCTTCTCGGCGACGATCCCGCAGAGGTAGTTCCAGGCGCGGAGTACATAGTACAACGGCGCGTGATCGGTCGGCGGTCCCGGAACGGATTCCTTAATCCAACGTCGAATCCGCCGTTGAAGGCTGTCATCGCCCTCGTCGACGCTTCCCGCCGTTTCTCGATTCTCCGTTTCCCGCTCCGGATGGGTCAACTCGCCGCTGGAATCAAAACGGTACACGCCGCCGACGTGCTTCCACAGCACCTCAAGATTTCCCGGAAGCTTAAACGACGGGGGCAAAAACGCGACCGGATCGCGGCTATTCACGATCCGAAACGCCGGGGCGGCAAAGGTCTCGGCAAATTCGATGTTTCCAACGCGCGGTGACCCAAAGGTGTAAAGTCCCCCAACGTCCTCGCAACGCGCCGCAGCAAGGGTTACGATCGCCGCCCCAAGACTGTGGCCCGCAAACCATAAACGGTGATCAGGCCCGTACTCTTTCTTAAGCGAGGAAAGATGGCGCTCTAATCCGTCGGAACCGGCCCAAACTTCGTCAAGCGAATCCCGAAATCCGCGATGAACCCGACCCCCGGCGGTCTCCTCGACCTGGCGTACGTTGAGATCGGCGATAACGTCAAAAAATGCATTGAGCGAAAATACCTCCGTCCCCCGGGTAAACACGATCGAAAAGTCGGGCGTTCCTACTACAAAGCACTCGGCGACGGAACCGTCAAAGAACCGATAACGTTTAAGTCCGGCGACGTGGGCGGCCAGCCGAATAAACTGCGGGTGGCAGTAGGCGAGTAAGGCGAACTCTGCGCACCACAGGGCGTTGACCGGGTCGAAACCGCTCGCGTGGGGACGAAACGGAAAGTCCGCTGCGTGGGCGAAGTACTGATGGTCCATATCAGGTGGCACGATCCGGCGCTCGAGGGGCCCGGGCAGAGCCTTCGGCACAAAAATTGAAGCGATACTCACGGATTTTCCTCCATTTCGTACAACGCCGCTTCGACCCGCTGAGCAAACGCTCGATACCCCGTTCCTTTTTCTGGTTCCAGCGGCGTGCCAAAACAAACTGCGATACCTCGGTAGACGAGTCTCCGGCGAATCGCCGCGACCGTCTCCGGGAGGCGCATCGCCCGACGAATTGCGGACGGTACCGGATAGCGAACGCTGGCGACTCGTCGAGGACGGATACTGACCGGAACAACGGTACTCCCGGTGATCAGTGCCAGACGGGCAAAACTCGGCGAAAATGGGTAGCGCCGCGAGGCCCCGGGGGTCAGGAGCGGGAGGGCGCCTTCTGGAAAGATGCCGAGAGCCCAGTCGTTCTCCAGGAGCGTCACCATGTCGCGCACGGAGCTGATACCGGTGATCTCACGGTAGGCGGCCGCGACAAATCCGTAACGACGGAGAAGATAACCGACGATCGGGACAGAATCGAGAAAGTCCGCGTAGACCCAGCGGACCTCTCGTCGCGCTCCTACCGTAATCGCAAATGGATCGATATCGGCTCGATGCAAGGAGACAAAGATAACCCGGGATCCGCGAGGTACGTTACGTCGTCCACGGACACTGATGCGCTTGGTGAGGGAAACCAAGGCAAGGACCGCAGATCTAAAATACGTACCGGTCATCGACGACGATGATACGATTGTGACCATCGATCAACAACCGCTACCAGATGTGTCCGATAGATGCGTTGGGTGCCCTTAGAGCCGACGACCGCATATACTGTCGGCCATGTTGTCCAGCGAGGAACGGCGTCGCGGTCGGGCCAAGCTCCTGTGGTTTGGCGTTTTTAACGCCCTCAGTTTTACTCTTCTCACGGGAAATCTCGTCTCTCTGTACATCCTTCGTCTGGGCGCTTCAAACGGCCTCGTCGGTGTGATCGCCTCATTCAGCTATGCGGCATTTTTTATGCTATTTCTCGGTCGCTCACTCGTTCCCCGAGTCGGGGTAATCCGGCTGTTTGCATGGGCGTGGGCGTTTCGCTATGCGGCGTTTATGCCGGTACTCTTTGCGCCGGTTTTTTTGCTCAGCGGTCAAACGTCGCTTACCTTTCTTCTCGTCGGCGCCGGTGTTCTCGGATTTCATCTGTTTCGCGGAGTGGGCATCGTCGCCAACGCCCCTCTTTTTGGCGGCTTTTCCGACCATACCGATCGCGGGCGTCTGATGAGTCAGTTTCAGATGATCGCCGCGGTCGTTACCGTTCTCATCGGCGTCGCGGTTGCGTACATGTTGGGCCGAGAGACCGAAATCGGTCGATATACGCTGTTTCTCGGGGCAGGCGTCATGTTCGGTGTGGTAGCTACCGGTATCGTGTTTACCCTTCCCGAGTTGGAGGACGAACGCGAGAGCGCCCGTCAACCGATGCTCCCGATGGTACGGGCGATGATTGGTCGTCCCGAAATCCGTCGGTTTTTTGCCACGTTCCTCCTCGTCGCAATCGCGTCGGGGATCGGGCGCAGCTTTTTGATCGTCTGGGCCAAACAGCTTCACGGTATGACCGATCGCACCGCGTTCTTGATGGTCGCGATTGGAAGCGTCGGTAATTTTGTCGCCGGGTATCTCGGGAGTGTCCTTCTCGATCGCCTCGGCGCGCGCCCGCTTCTCCTGTTTTCGCTCCTGGCCTACATCGTCAGCAGTTTCGCGGCGGCGATCGCGCCGCCGGTCGGAGCAAACGCGACGGTGGTCGTCGTCGGCTTGGTCTTTTTTCTTGGAACGCTTGGTTTTACGGGCAACGAAAACAGCAGCCAGGCGTATTTCTTTGGAATTACCGATCGAAACGAACGGCTCAACCTTGGAATCTTGTTTTTCCTTACCCTCGGTATCGGCGGCACCATTGGCTCGTTTTCGGCGGGATTTGTCCTCGACGCGCTAATGGCGTCTTTTGGTGTGATGTGGGCGTTCCGTATTTTCTTCTCGATAACCGGCGTGATCGCGATCGTCGCCTGGTTGCGAGCGACCAGACTTGCATCCCTCGGTGCCGAGACGTTTCGAGATACCGTTGGCGTCATCTTCTCGTTTCGAGATCTACGTACGATGGGTCTCCTCCACAGGCTCAATCGAACCCGAGACCTCGGATCGACGACAGATGCGATACGAAGTATTGCCCACTCGGGCTCGGAGATCGCCGTCGCGGACGTTGCCGAACGACTTTCGTCCCCTTCCTACGCCGTTCGCCTCGAGGCGCTCGAGGCGCTGTTTACCCTCCCGTACACCGAGGATGTTGAGCGCGCCCTGCTCAACCACCTCACTGAGGCGATACACACCACTGCATTTCGTGCGGTGAGGATCCTCGGACTACGCGGGACAAAAGCGGCGATTCCGGCGGTACGTGAGGCTATCGGCTCTACGGACGTAATGCTCGCCGATCGCGCCATCGTTGCCTACGCGCGACTTGCCGGATCCGAAGCAATTGAACCGTTGCGAGAGTTCCTCGTCACGGCGACGAATCCGCGACGACTTCTCCACGTAGCGGTCGCCGTTTCGATAGCCGGTCACGTCGACGACGTGCCGATACTTCTCGGCCGCCTTGAGCGGACCGACCTCCCCGATTACGTAGTCGACGAGATCATCCTGGCCGCGTCACGGATTCTCGAGATTCATGACTGGTTCTTTCCGCGGTACTCGGACTACGTTCGTCCGGGAAGTGATCGGATCGCGGTTCTTGACGATCTTGGGAGCGCGCTCTCGGGCTCACTTGCGGCGACGATCCGCTCGATACCGGACAAGGATGCGACGGCGTCCAAGGGGTGGGTGACCCCGCTGGTTCCGCACCTACCGATCGAGTTGCAGGAGGTCGCCGTTAGTTTACCGATGAGAGGCCGGACGGCGTTTTTTCTCGCGGCGGTTGTCGGGAAACCCGGCAACGATCAGTAGGCGCCGCCCGTACTCGTCCCCGTGAGAATCTTGGCCCCGGAGCTTGTCCCGATGCGCGTGGCGCCCGCGGCGATCATCGCTTCGAGGTCGGCAAGAGATCGTACGCCGCCGGCCGCTTTTACGCCCATATCCGCCCCGACCGCCGCCCGCATCAGAGCGACGTCACTCACCGTCGCTCCACCGCCGCTAAAACCGGTCGAAGTCTTCACAAAATCGGCCCCGGCATCTTTGGTGATGATTGAGGCGCGGCGTTTTTCGTCCTCGGTAAGGAGAGCCGTCTCGATAATAACTTTGAGAACGATATCGGAGCCGCAGACGTCACGAACCGCGGCGATATCCTCGTGGGCGAGTTTGTCGTCACCGGATTTAAATGCGCCAATATTGAGAACCATGTCAACTTCATCGGCTCCAAGTTCGATAGCTCGTTGTGCTTCAAACGCTTTGACTCGTGTGTCGTTAGCACCAAGCGGAAATCCCGCAACAGTGCAGACCTTAACCTCGCTCTCCTCAAGCTGACGAGCGCAGAACGATATCCACCCGGAGTGAACGCAGACGCTGTAGAACCCCCATTCAATCGCCTCTTTACAGAGGGTCTGATACTGGGCGGCCACCGCTTCCGGTTTGAGTAGCGTGTGGTCGATATACGCCGCATATTTCTCTTTGTTGTCCATCGTTCTCCTCCTGGTTTCTGATCAGTTCGGCAGCGGAATCCGAATTTCGATCCGCGTTCCCCGTCCCTCGGAGACCGGTGATTCGATCCACATCCGGCCGCCGAATTTACGGGTCACAAACAACGCCTTGGTTAGGCCAAATCCGCCACCGCGAGTCGGTCTGTCCTGTACGTTGCTTCCCCGTTCACCAAACAAGACTACCCGATCGATCTCGTCGGAGGGAATCCCGGCGCCGGTATCCTCAACCACAAACCGAATCTCATCGTCTCCACAATACAATCCCGCATCGATTCGCCCACCGGGTTGGGTGTATTTACGCGCATTGGCGATAACGTCTCGCATGACGTCCTGAAACACCGCCGGAAGTTCGACCGTATCGGCGCGTCCGCTCGTGATTTCGAAGTTGATCAGGTAGTTACCACTTTCGTGCTCGGCAAGGTTGTACACGATCCGGTACGCACCGCGACTGTTGAGCTCAATCGCCGAAAAAACATGGAGGAAGCTCTGTTTGAGCCGAACGACGTCATGTTTTACCCACGCGTCCGGATCATCAACCCGGGCCGCGATCTCCTCGGCTCGGATCCGCATTATCGAGAACAAAGACGCGAGATTCCGAACGCTGCGCTCGACGCTTGGCCGCGCTTCCGCTCCGGGCGTCGCCTTAAGCGCGGCGCTCAACGCATCCTCGATGTGCCGGATCAGCCCATCCACTTTATCGACTTCTTGGCGAGCACGCTCCCGGTCGCCGAGCGCTCGAGCGCGGTCAACCACATCGTCGATGAGACGATTAATATGTGCTGGATTCTCGAGTTCCAGGGACAGCAGACCGAGTTCGGCAACGATGACGTTATAGACGTTGAGTATGCTGTGCATATCCAGAAGCGTTTCCTGGCTTATCGAGACGCGCGGTGTTACGAGGATTTCCATATACCTAAGCGTAGGCGATTGGTCATTTTGGTGCAACGAATGTGGCTTTTGCAACTACAAAAAAAGGGATAGACTAACTCTATGCACAAACGACATATCACTGCGCTCCGCATAATGACGGTCGCGCTGTTTTTTCTCGCGATAGATCCGGTTTTTGGGCAACAACCCTCTCCGCCACGGGCAGCGACTACCGCTCGCGTGGAATACGTTGAGGGTGATGTGCGCATCGACGGTGCGCCGGCGCAGTTTGGTCAAATGGTGTCGTTTGGATCGCTTGTCCAGACCGCAGCGGACGGATTTGTTGAGGTCACTTTCGAGGACGGCAATATCCTCCGCGTCGAAGCAGATTCGGTCGTTCGCCTGTCACTCAACAGCGAGATTCGGCGTGTCGATCTTCGCTCGGGGCAGGTTGCTATTGTTGCCGAGGGGCTTCGTCGCGCCAACGTGCTTGGTGGACAGCGGCTCATTCTGCGGACACCCTCCGCCGTGGCCGGCGTTCGCGGAACTCTGTTCTTTGCGCGCGTCGAGAGCGCAACAAGCACCTACATCTGCACCTGTTATGGCGAACTGGCGATTGACGGAGAGGGCTTTGATGCCTTTTCGGTTCGCTCTGCGCGACATGGCGCCCGGCGAATCACGGCCGGCTCCGACGGCCGCGCGACCGTCTCTGTTGCCGAACTTCTCTATCACACAGACGAAGACATGGAGCAGTTGGCCGAAAAAGTCGGCGTCGAGGTTGATTGGGGCAACGAACCTCGCGTCTACTAGTCTCTCTCACCAAGAGTTACTGCGGTCGAATCGTCGCGACAAAGATCGTCCGCTCGGATCCTGGCGTGTTCTAACCACCGGTCGCGAGACGCCAGGTCTGGGAGACGACAAATGTCGTGGCCAGACCGAGGAACAACGGTAGTGCAGTCGCGAGAGCCGTCCATTTCCAGCTACCCGTCTCCTTGAGAATCGTGTAGATCGTCGTCGAGCAGGGGTTGTGGATCAGCGAGAAGAGCATGACGTTGACTGCGGTCAGGAGTGTCCATCCCCCGGCACGAAGCAACGAGTAGGTGTCACCCATGTTTTCGAGTTCAAACATCACTCCCTCAGCCCCGATCGGTACTGACGCGCCGGTTACGAGAACGGTAAGCATGAGCACCGTCGGAATCACGATCTCGTTGGCCGGTATCGCCACGAGATAGGCGAGCAGTATCACGCCGTTGAGACCAAAGAGAAACGCCGGTCGTTCAAGTGCCGAAATGATGTGAGCTGCGATACTTGCTTCGCCGATCGTGACGTTTGAGACGATCCAGATTATCGCGCCGGCCGGAACGGCAAATACAACCGCCCGCCAGAGGACAAAGAGGGTCCTGTCGATAAGCGAGGTGTAGATCGTTTGGAGGACGCGCGGCGGCCGATATGGGGGAAGCTCGAGACTAAAGGTCGACACTTCACCCCTGAGAACCGTTCGCGACAGGGCCCATGAGACGCCAAAGCTCAGAACAACACCAAGCATCGCGATCGCCACAACCGCCGCAGCGGATACTAGACCGGCGAGATGGGCCGGTAACGCGCCTCCAATAAAAATCGTGGCGATGAGTATTTGCGTCGGCCAGCGCCCGTTACACAACGCAAAGTTGTTGGTGATTATCGCGATTAGCCGTTCTCGCGGGCTGTCGATTACTCGCGCGGCGACAACACCGGCGGCGTTACAGCCAAAGCCCATCATCATCGTGAGGGCCTGTTTCCCGTGGGCCCCGGATCGTCGAAACGTCGAATCAAGATTAAACGCCACTCGCGGCAGGTATCCGAGGTCTTCCAGGAGCGTAAACAACGGGAAAAAGATCGCCATCGGGGGGAGCATGACACTCACAACCCAGGCTGTCGCGAGGTAGATCCCGTCGACGAGAATTCCGCTCACCCACGTCGAAAGTCCGATGCCAAGCGCGAGTTCGCGGAGCAATGGGTGTCCCCAATCGAGAAACAAGGACGCCAGAAGAGAGGAGGGGACGTTTGCGCCGGAGATTGTAATCCAAAATACGAGGGCAAACAGCAAGAACATAAGCGGGAATCCCCAAATCCGACTGGTGATAATTTTATCAATCCTCTGATCGAAATCACGGCGACCGGCCGAATCGCTCACCTGCACGGCGCGATGGGCGAGGAGTTCGGCCTCCCCGTACAGATCTTCGACTAATGCGTCTCTGAATCTACTGCCGATCGATCCTCGTATCTCGGCAGCAGAATCCAACAAGGTAGTTACGTTTTCGCGTGGGGGAGAACTCACTGTTCTACCTCGTATGTCTGCCGTATCTCCCCGAGGCTACCGTCCTCAACCGCCTGTACAATACTCGGATCACCCTCGACGAGGCGCGCCGCTACCCAACGTACATTTGGTAAGTCTGGGTAGATTCGTTCAATCTGCGGTACGAGCCGCTCGAGAGCGGAGAGGACCTCCGGATTTGTCAGGGTGACCCGCCGTGGGCGGCAGATAATGTTGCCAACCGCGACACCATGGATCTCACGTACCAAGTCGCTTGTTCCTTGATTTCGTCGGGCGGCGGTCAGGACAACGGGAACTCCGAGATCTTGTGCAAGTCGCCGGGAGTCGATTAAGAAGCCACGACGCTCCGCTTCATCTACGAGGTTTACGCAGACGACAACACGAGTACTGATCTCGAGTACTTGAAGCACGAGATTGAGGTTTCGTTCGAGGCGGGTTGCGTCCACCACAACAACCGTCACGTCCGGCGTTCCAAACAAAAGAAAGTCCCGGGCGACCTCCTCGTCGGCGCTTGCCGCGAGGAGAGAATAGGTTCCCGGCAGATCGACAAGAGCGTAGCGTGTCCGCGAGTACGAGAACGCGCCCCGCGCGCTGGCGACCGTTTTACCCGGCCAATTTCCGGTGTGCTGCCGCAATCCCGTTAAGGCGTTAAAAACGGTACTTTTTCCCGTATTCGGATTGCCGGCAAGGGCGACAACGTAATCGCTTTTTGTGTTTGCGCCACCGCGTCGGACAAGTCCATCGCGACCACTGGGACAATCGGCGCAGCGGTTCATAGGATTGGTCCTTTCTGTGGCGGTACCGGGAGAACGCGGATTTTTTCCGCCTGTTCGTCTCGAAGGGCAACGAGCGAACTCTTTACCCGGTAGGCAACCGGATCTTTACCGGCGCTTCGAAACTCCACGTCGACTCGTGCACCTGGAACAAAGCCGAGATCGAGAAATCGCTGCCGCTCTGCGCCACGTCCACTGGCGGTGATCCCTAACACTCGTACGGTCGCCCCCACCTCGGCGTCGGATAACCGCATAGCGCCAGTTTCAGGTGGTTCACATTCATAAACCAACACTCCAGCCGCCAGAACCATCGGGAGATCAACGCGGCGACCGTCGGAGTCCAGAACGAGTTTTCCCTCGCTCCGCTCGACGGCGAAGAAGCGCATCCCGAAGTAGATGCCACTGTCGACGAGCTGTGAGTATACGTCCTGTGGTTCGTCTTCGAGGTGACTAACGTAGTATGACTTCCCGACCTCGATCGTTGTGATCGGCAATCCGCGTCGCGATTCCGGTAACTTGCCGGCCGCGGTCGGAATCGGATCGCCGTCCGGATCTCGAACCGGGCTCCCGAGGTGCCGCGACAAGCGTTCAACCGACTGCGCGCCGAGTTGGTGCTCCTTGGCGTCCGCGAGAATATGCCACTCGCGCTGATCGTAGCCCGTCTCCTCGGCAAGATGGAGCTCCCACAAGCGATGGGCGCGAACGAGATTTGCAGCAACGGTCTCTCCGCGTGGAGTCAGAGAGACGAAGCGTTCTCCCAAGAGGATCAACCCATGACGCCGTAGCAACTCCACGTTCCCCGATCCCCTGATGCCCTCCGCGCGTTGGGGCGCGATTAAATCGGATAGCGACGTATCCCGCCCGTCCTCGGAGCGAGAATACAGGATCTTCAGCGCGTCCTGAGCGGCGATCCGGACGCCTTTACGTCGCCGGCGTATAAAGAACGCAAAAAACCCTTTCCGAGGATGGAACAAGATGACACCGCCTACCACCAAGAGGAGAAAAGCAAAAAGAGAGACGAGCGGACGCGGAATCACTTTGCGTATCCTAAGTTTTAATTTTGAATCGTCGAATTGTACCGCGACATGCCGCGGGTGACAAGGGACATCCTCACCGGTATGGTGGCGTAGGATGAAGCTGCCGCACCATAGCTTGTGTCGAGTTCTTGCCGAAAAACTGCGCGGGTCACTTCCCGGACGTACGGCACAGAATACGATGCTCCCGCCCGGCCGGACTCTTACAGATCGACCGCCCCCCGGGGCGCGCCACAGTGCAGTTCTTATCGCGCTTATTCCGACACCGGAGGGGCAGGTTTCGATACCACTCATCCAGCGGACCGACGACGGAGGGCCCCATTCCGGTCAGATCGCCCTTCCCGGCGGCGCGCGTGAGCCGGGGGAGGATTTTCCGATCGCTACGGCGTTGCGTGAGGCCGAAGAGGAAATCGGGCTTCCCGCCGATCGGCTTACTATACTCGGGGCATTAACGCCGTTTTACATTTCAGTGAGTAACTTTACGATCGCACCCGTTGTCGCCTACGCAGGTGTCGACGACGCATATTTATGGCGACATCTCTCTCCCGATCCGGAAGAGGTTGCCCTCGTCCTCGGGGTAGATCCATATCAACTTCGCGATTCACGTGCCGATCGCGAGGTCGACGCTCGGGGCCAACGGTTTGCCGTACCGAGCTATCGCCACGAGGAACACATCATCTGGGGGGCGACGGCGCTGATCCTGGCGGAGTTTTTCGCCATCCTACCGACGCAAGGGGCGTAACAACTCGAGAACTCGACGTTTATACGCCGAATGTATCGCGCGGCTGATCGCTCCGGGCGTGCCAAA